>CAZCDK010000009.1:10103-28251 GCA_964497285.1 uncultured Anaerolineaceae bacterium
AAGGGCCGACGCTCTTCGCTACGCTCTCGCCTCACCCCACGCCGAGGTCCAGGCCCGCGACGTCCGCCTTCGTCCTGTCGGCAGCGACTTCCGGCTCGTTACCCCCGCGGGGTCGGCCAACGCGAGCATCGCCTTGCCTGCGATCTTCAACGTTGCCAACGCGCTCGCTGCCGCGGCGGCCGGCCTCGCCCTGGGCCTCGGCTTGGATGTGATCGTGCGGGGGCTGGCGTCGTGCCCTGGCGTGCCCGGACGGATGGAGCGCATCTCCTCGGGGCAGCCCTTCGAGGTGATTGTCGACTACGCGCACACGGGCGACGCCGTCGACAAGGTGTTGTCCGTGCTCCGCTCCGTCTGCGCCGGGCGGCTCATCATCGTCATCGGCGCTGCCGGCGAACGTGATCCGGGGCGCCGCACCGGGGTCGCCCGCGCCGTCGCTGCCGGTGCCGATTTCGCCGTCTTCACGAACGAGGATCCCCGCCGCGAAGACCCTGGAGCGATCGTGCGGGAGATCGGCGACCATGCCGTCGCGGCCGGCCGGACCCGCGGTCGCGACTTCCTTGAAATCGAAGATCGCAGCGAAGCCATCGCCGAGGCATTTCGGCGCGCCCGCCCCGGCGATCTGGTTCTCGTTGCCGGCAAAGGCCACGAGCAGTCGATCGTCTTCGCCGACCATTCCCTCCCGTGGGACGACCGCCAGGTCGCCCGGGAAGAGCTTGCCAGGCTCGGCTTCCCGCCCGCCAGGTCGTGAACGAGGCTTCAACCGGACCCGTGCGTGCGGCATGGTAGACTCCGCGCCTCATGAACACGCACGGCATTCCCTCCTGGGACACTGAGCTCCGCGAGATCGCCGAGGGTGTCTTCGCCTACACGCAGGCCACCGGCGGATTCTGTATCGCCAACGCCGGCTTCGTCGCCGGGCCTGACGAAGGAGTGGCGATCGACGCCCTCTTCGCCCCGCGGATGACGACCGCATTCAAGAAGGCACTGAAGAAGGCCTCGCGCGCCAGGGTCCGCCGGCTCATCAACACCCACCACCACGTGGATCACACCCTCGGAAACTCCCTCTTCCCCAACGCAACGATCATCGCTCAGACGAGGGCGCGCGAGGTCATGGTCCGCACCGGCTTCCCCAGGGAACGGCTCGTCGCCATGGCGCCACAGTTCAAGCGCGACCTGAAGGGCAAGATCGCCGTCCGCCCGCCTGATATCACCTTCGACCGTCACATGACTGTCTTCGCCGGCGATCGGCGGCTGGAACTCACCCACGTTGGACCGGCGCACACTGTCGGCGACGTGGTGGTGCATCTGCCGGCCGAAAGAGTGCTGTTTGCGGGCGACGTCTGCTTCTTCTACGTCACGCCCCTTGCTTTCGAAGGAAACATCGCGGGCTGGGTCCGCGCCCTTCAGGCGATCGAGGACATGGAAGATGTCGACACCATCGTCCCCGGTCACGGACCGCTGGGCACGACGGAGCAGGTCCGCGAGATCCGGACCTACTTCGAAGTCATCACGCGTGAGGCCCACCGCCGTTTCGAAGGTGGGATGACCGAAGAAGCCGCCGCACGTGACATCGCGATCGGTCCCTTTGTCCGCTGGGGCGAATCCGAACGGCTGCTGCCAAACGTCTACCGCCTCTACGCCCAGTTCCGAGGCGACCCCGACGGTCCCATCGATGTTGCCAGGGCCTTCGCGGGCATGGCCGAACTGAGCGTCCGCGAATAGCGCACCGCGCTGGCCAGAACCGGCCCATTCCGGCATTCTCCAGGAATGCCAGCCTACCCGGTCAGAATCGTCGACGCGTTTGCGACCCAACGGTACGCAGGCAATCCCTGCGGCGTCATCACCAACGCTGAAGGCCTTTCCGACGCCCAGATGCAGGCGATCGCCCGCGAGCTGAACCTCAGCGAGACCGCTTTCGTGCTTCCCTCGAAGGTCGCCGACTTTCGGGTCCGCTTCTTCACTCCGGCCGTGGAGATCCCCCTCGCGGGCCACCCAACCATCGCCACCATGCACGCCCTGGTCGAAGACGGCCGGATCAGCCTGTCGGTGGGTCCACGAAGGGTCCACCAGGAACTCCGGGTCGGCGTGCTCCCAGTCGATATCGACCGCGACGGGCGCAATGTGCGCATTACCATGACCCAGGCACCGCCAGAATTCGGGCCCGAGCTCGATCGAGCCCGCTTCGCCCGGGCATTGGGTATCAGCCTCGGCGACCTGCGGACCGACGCGCCGATCCAGGTCGTGAGCACGGGTACGCCGCAGGCGATGGTGCCTGTCGCCTCGCTCAACGTCCTCCAACGCCTCCAGCCGGCGCCTTCGGACCTCGTTGCGCTCGAGCGAGAGTCAGGCTTCTTCAGCACGCATGTGTTCTGCCTTGAGGCGTTCGATACAGTGAACAGGGCGCACGCCCGCCACTTCGCCCCGGGAGCGGGAATCAGCGAAGACCCCGTTACCGGCAGCGCCTCCGGCGGCATGGCCGCCTACCTCTGGCGACACGGTCTGCTCCGCGAGCCGCGATACACAGTCGAACAGGGTCACATCATCGGCAGACCTGGAATCGTCGGCGTCGAAGTTGACGCCCGCGGCGACGCGCCAATCGGCGTCCGCGTCTCGGGCACAGCCATCACCGTGCTCGAAGGCACCCTCCGGGTCTGACGCCCCCGACCGCGAATCCCGCATGCCCGGTCACCTCACCCTGAATGGGTTGTCAGCAGTGTTTAAACCGTGTTTAATCGGTCATCAGTTCCTTCGGCCTCGGCCGGGAAAGCGAGTCACCATGACAGCAACAGCCACAGCACCTCGATCCATCCTCACGGACGCTCTCATCGAGAATTGCGGCGGAAGAGCCGCAGCATACGATCGCGAGAACCGCTTCTTCAGCGAGGACTTCGAAGAACTTCGCGCTGCGGGCTATCTCAAGATCGCCATCCCCCGCGAGTTCGGAGGCCTCGGCCTTTCTCTCCCCGAAGCTTGCCGCGAGCAGCGGCGCCTCGCCTATCGTGCTCCCGCCACCGCGCTCGCCATCAACATGCACATCTACTGGACCGGCGTCGCCGCCGACCTTCGAAGGCTTGGCGACAACTCACTCGAGTGGTTGCTCGCGGAAGCCGCCGATGGCGAGGTGTTTGCCGCCGGTCACGGCGAATCAGGGAACGACCTGCCCCTCTTCCTCTCGACTTCGCGCGCGGAACGCGTTGACGGCGGCTACAAGTTCTACGGGCACAAGAACTTCGGGAGCCTCACACCCGTCTGGACGCGCCTTGGTATCCATGCCATGGACGCGACCGACTCCCGCGGGCCCCAGATTATACACGCCTTCATGCCCCGAACGGCGCAGGGCTATACCATCAAGGAAACCTGGGACACGCTGGGCATGCGCGCCACGCGCAGCGACGACACCATCCTCGACGGTGCCTTCGTCCCCGACCGCTACATCGCGCGGACCGTGCCCGCCGGGGTGCCCGACCTGTTTGTGCTCTCCGTGTTCGCCTGGGCCGAGCCGACCTTTGCCAGCGTCTACATCGGCCTCGCGGAGCGCGCCCTCGACCTTGCGGTGGCGGGCGTCAAGAAGCGCACATCGCTCGCCCTCACCCGCTCGATGGCCTATCACCCCGAAGTGCAGCACAACATCGCCGAGGCCGCGCTCGCCCTGGAATCCGTCCGGCCCCAGGTCGAACGCGTCGCCGCTGACTGGGCCAACGACGTCGACTACGGCATGGCCTGGCCACTGAAGCTCGTCGCCGCGAAGCACAACGCTGTGGAAGCGGCGAAGAAGGTTGTCGACATCGCAATGGCGGTCTCCGGCGGCACCGGCATGTTCAAAACCAACGAGCTCGAGCGGCTCTACCGCGACGTTCGCTGCGGCGGCTTCCATCCGGCGAATTCGATGCTCGTGCACGAGATTGTTGGAAAGACCGCGCTCGGAATCGATCTCGGCGAACAACCTCGCTGGGGCTAGGCAGGCTTCGCCCCGGCCCGGGATGGCGGCGCTGTCTGATAAGCTCGTGACGTGACGCGCTTGCCCGACTTCGCCGCCACCGAGGAACTCCTGCTCGCCTCCGACTTCGACGAGATCCGTCCCGTGTGGTACTCGTCCAACTACGTCTACCTCGCGCAGCTCTGCCACCCCGGGGGTGAATCGTTCACGGCAGTCTACAAGCCGCAACGCGGAGAGGCGCCGCTTTGGGATTTCCCGAATGGCACTCTCCACCGGCGCGAGGCAGCGGCCTACCGCCTCTCGCAGCTTCTGGGCTGGGAGTTCATCCCCCCCACTGTGGTACGAAAAGGCCCGCAGGGAGTGGGATCTCTCCAGCTCTACGTCGAACACGACCCCAACCGCCACTTCTTCGAGCAGCGCGACATTCCGGCCCTGATCCCCCAGCTTCAGCGCATGGCCGCCTTCGACGTCGTCGCCAACAACGCCGACCGGAAGGGTGGGCACTGCTTGCTCGACAGCTGCGGCCGCGGCTGGGGCATCGATCACGGGTTGCGTCTCAGTGACCAGTACAAGCTCCGTACCGTCATCTGGGACTGGGCGGATGAGCCAGTCCCGGACGGCTGGCTCCGGGATATCGCCTGCGCCTTCGAATCGCTGTCCTCCGCATCCGCACGGGCACTCCCCCTGCTCGACCTTCTCGAGCCGGGAGAGTCGCAGGCGCTCCGGGAGCGAATCCGGGCCCTGTTGTCCTCCGGGAGGTTCCCCCGCCCGGGTCCCCATCGCAGCTACCCGTGGCCGTTGGTGTGACCGCTAGTCTGGAACCACCCCGGCCACCGACGCCCGACCGGGCCGCGGCCTGACATCGTGGGGCCGGAGCTCCTCCCCGCATTCAGAACAGGTGAGAGTCGGAGTTGCAGGCTTGCCGCAGGCCTTGTGGACAAGCACAACCGGAGGCCCATCCTCGCCCATCGCCCAGCGGTCACCCCAGCGAAGCATCGCGACAAGCACCGGGTACAGCTCCATCCCCTTGTCCGTCAGGCGATACTCGAACCTCTCCGGCCGCTGTTGGTACGGGCGCCGATCGAGAACCCCGTGGTCGATCAGCGACTGCAGGCGCGTCGCAAGCACGTTCCGGGCGATGCCAAGCCGCGCCTGGATGTCATCAAACCGGCGAACACCGAAAAACGCCTCCCGGATGATCAGCATCGTCCACCATTCGCCCACGACCTCCAGTGTCCGGGCCACCGAGCAGTTCATCGCTGCAAAGCTGGTGCGTCGCATGCAGTCAGACTAGCAGCATTCGCTGCTGCGTTGAACCCGTTGCGTGATGCAACCCATCACCCACGTCCAGCGCTGCTCCCGCTCGGCAGGTAGAATGCGGTCCCGGAGGATGAATTCGTGGACAAGACCCGCATCGGCAACGTCGAGGCCGTTCCCCTCATCGACGCCGCCTTGCTCATGGACCCTCATCAGTTCCTGCCCCGCGTGGCTGACCAGATGATCGCCGAATACCCGCATCTCCTCGACGACCGTCAGCTAATGAACATGAGCGTGACAACCTACCTCATCCGCTCCGCGGGACAGAACGTGCTCATTGATACCGGCCTTGGCGGCAGACGCCGACCCGGGTTCCCGGCCGGTAGGCTCGACCAGTCCCTGCGCGATGCCGGCCTGGCTCCCGGGGACATTGACGTCGTTGTGCACACCCACCTCCACATCGATCACGTCGGGTGGAACACCGTTGACGACGAAAACGGCAACCCGGTCGTCTTCTTTCCCAACGCCGCTTTCCTGGTTCAGAAGCGCGAATGGGACTACTGGATGCAACCAGAGCACTTGCAGGAGCCCGGGAATGCCCACCTGGTCCAGTGCGTGGCGCCGCTGGCATCCAGCGGACGCCTGGCCTTCATCGACGGGGAGGCCGCCATCGACGAGAACCTCACGTTCATCTCCACACCTGGCCACACGCCCGGTCACGTCTCCATCGGGGTGTATTCGGCTGGCGAGCGGGCGGTTGTCATCGGCGACGCCAGCCACCACCCCGTGCAACTTGACCACCCTGACTGGTCACCGGGATTCGACACAGATCCCATCGAATCCGCGCACACACGGGATCGGTTGTTCGATGCCGCCGCGAACGATGGCCGTATTTGGCTGGCCGGGCATTGGGAGTATCCCGGCGTGGGACGGATAGTCCGGCTGAATGGCAAGAGAGCCTTCCGCGCCCTGTGACCGGACTTGCCGCCACCGGAAGGCGGCGGTAGGTTGCCGGAATGTGGTCCGCGACGATTCGCCTGAGACTGCTGGCCGCCGTCATCGGATGCACTGCATTCCTGGCCGGGGTTCTTGAAGGACCGCGCCCGGCGCTCCTCGCCGAAGAACCCCTCACAATCGAGGTGACGAGCGCGGGCGACGCATCCTCGGGCGCCTGTCCGCACCTGACCAACTGCACCCTGCGAAAGGCCATCGAGGCAGTCAACGCCGACTCATCGGCCGCTCCCTTCGTGATCAGATTCAAGGCCGTGACGTTCCCGCTCGAATCCCCGTCCACCATCACCTTGCTGGCGGCTCCATTGCCCCCGATCGTCCGGGCGAGAGTCACGCTCGACGCCACGGGCCGTGGCGTATGGCTCGATGGTGCCCAGCTTCCCGGAACTGGACCCGTCGACGCCATCGTCCTGTCCGGTAGCGAAGCGAACGTCTGGGGCATGTCCATCCACAACTTCTCCGGTCGGTGCCTCGCTCTGACCGGCGCCTCGTCTCACGCCGGCGGCAGCACCGCCGAAGGAAAGGGCAATCGCATCGGCGCCTGCGCCACGGGCCTCGCGATCGGAGGCTCCCTGTCGACTGCCGAGGGGAATCGCATTGGCTTCGCCTTGGGCACGAGCGACCCCGCACACGTCGAGACGGGCATCCTTGTCACTGCCTCCGCGGTCGTCGTCGGCGGACCCGATGCCGCGACCCGGGGCAACCTCATCGGCAATTCAGGGACCGCCATCAAGGTCGGGGACGGCACGGGCGCCGCGTTCGCCGGCGTTCAGCTCGCCGGGAACGCCATCGGCAGGTCTCCCGGCGGCGCGGCGGCACCCGTCACTATCGGCATCGAATTGCGCCAGCCCGGTTCCAGGACGCGCGCAGACGAGAACACGATTGCCAACGCCATCACCGGCATCTCCGTCGCCCCCCCGACGAATTCCATTCCCGTGTCGGGCAACACATTCGTGGGCAACCGCTTCGACTCCCTCTCCGGAATGGCCATCGACCTCAACGCCGATGGCGTCCGGAACTCGAACCACCCCGCGATTGCCAGGGCGACGCAGGCCCGCATCTCCGGCACCGCCGGCCCGTGCTCCGGGTGCAAGGTGGCCCTCTATCTGGCCACCCATCAGCCGGGGAGCGTTGGCGACTACGGCTCCACTCCTGTCGCCGGGGGCACGATGATCACCGACGCCGGAGGAAACTTCCAGTTTGAGAATCTGGGCCTCTCCCCGGGCCAATGGCTGATCGCCTTGGCCACCGACTCCGACGGGAACACCAGCGAATTTGGGCCAAGCGCAAGGGTGGGCACAGGCGTCGTGCAATGTGCGAACCAGCCGCTGCCGCCGGGGTGGAACCACACCGGCTACTTCGGCTCAGGTACCGCCACGCTTGGCAACTCGTATCCGCCGGGCACCAACCAGGTCAGTGCGATTCACCATTTCACGGACGGCTCTACCGGCTTCTCCAGTTGGTTTGCCAGCTCTTCCGAAGGTCGGACGCTCTACTCCCTTACACCCGGCGAAGCGTACTGGTTCTACGCCCGTGAACCGGTGGCGGCCAGCGGCGGCTTCACTCTGACCGTGCCCGTCCCAGTCGAACTGAAAGCTGGCTGGAACGACTTCACCTACATCGGCGCCACCGCAGACGTCCGCGACGCTCTGGCGAGCATCACAGGCAGATACACATCTGTGTACCGGTTCCTCAACAACGGGACATCTGCTCGCTGGCAGGCCTGGGGCGACCCCGCGACCCCTGACTTCGTCCGCGCGTTCACGACCCTTGAATCGTGCGGCGTCTACGAGGTCTTCGTCACCAGCGACGTCACTCTCACTCCGCTCCAGCCCTGACACAACGTCGCACTGCGGTATACTCCCTTTTCCACTTCCGAACGGACAACCGGGAGAACGAGCATGACCGTAGAAATCCGCTCCTGCCGCGACCGGGACGAACTGGCCGACTACGGCCGGATCGTTTCATATGTCTTCGCCAGCACCGAGGGCATGGACGAGGAGCTCTCCACCACCCAACCGGAATGGACCACCTGCGCGTTCGTTGACGGCCGCATGGCAACCACGCTTGGCGCCTTCCCATTCACGGTCCGTCTCAACGGGGCACCCGTCCATATGGGAGGCGTGACCGCCGTCGGCACCCTGCCCGAGTTCCGCCGTCGCGGACTCCTGCGCCTGGTAATGCGACAGGCATTCGAGACCATGCACGAACGTGGCCAGGACTTCGCCATCCTCCTCGCCAGCATGGGCGCCATCTACCAGCGTTTCGGATACGGTCTGGGTTCCGCCTTGGTCTCGTACAGCTTCAGCCCGCGCGACGCCGCTTTCGAATCGAGGATCGAAGCGCCCGGCAGCATCACCTTGATGGCTGCGGAGGACGCGTTCCCCATCATCAAACAGCTCTACATTCGCTGGGCCACACCCCGAAACCTCGCGCTCCACCGCTCAACCCCGCTCTGGCAGATCGACCGGCTCCGCCCTCGGAAGAAGGGGGAGCCGGTTCATGTCGCCGTCTACCGCGACGAAGACGGTGAGCCCCAGGGCTACATCGTCTATCACACTTTCGAGGAACACACCGGCCAGCCCGGGCCCTCCCATGTGCTCGACGTGCGCGACTTCGTGACCCTCACCACGGGCGCCTACCGGAGACTCTGGGAGTACATCCGCGCACACGACCTGGTCGGCTCGGTGCGGATCCGCGGCGCCATCGGCGAGGACGATCCCGCCCCCGATCTGTTGCTCGAACCTCGCATGCTCAACCGCAACGTGAGCGACAACATCTGGATGCGCATTGTGGACGTCGAACGTGGCCTGCCCCGGCGGCCCTATTCCGCACGTGGTGAACTCACCTTCGAGGTACCGGCCGACGACCTCTGCCCTTGGAACACCGGCGTCTTCCTCCTGGAAACCGATGGATTGACCACCGCCGTTTCCCGCACGACTCGTGCCCCGGAGTTAGTCGTGCCACTCAACACGCTTGCGTCATTGGTCGCGGGCTACCGGTCTGCGACGCACTTCGCCCGCATTGGAAGGCTGGAAGCCACCGACCCCGCAGCCCTTCTCAAGGCAGACGCGATCCTCCGTTCCAGCTACCCGCCGCACTGCCCGAATTCCTTCTGAACAATCGGGTCCAAGAACTCCAGGCCCGCTCCCCTCCGGTTAGACCTCGTCGAGATCCCGTGACATCGGCCTGGGCCCCGGAATCGGCGTTTCGATTGGGCCGTCAAGATGGATGCGCGGGAGAACCCGCTCGAGGATGTTCGGAAGCCACCAGTTGGCCCGCCCAAACATCTCCATGAGCGAAGGCACCAGGACCAGCCGAACCACTGTCGCATCCAGGAAGACCGCGGTCGCCAGGCCGAGGCCGAACTCCTTTATTACCCGATCGCCGCCGAGCGTGAAGCTCGAGAAGACCGCCATCATGATCAGCGCCGCCGACGTGATCACGCGTGCCGTCGAGGCCAGCCCGTACGCGACCGCCCGGGAGGTCTCCATCCCGCCGATGTACTCCTCGCGGATCCGGCTCACAAGGAAGACCTCGTAGTCCATGGACAACCCAAAGAGGATGGCGAACATCATCATCGGCAAGAACGGCTCAATCGGCCCCGTCTGGTGAATTCCCAGCCATCCCTCGAACCATCCCCACTGGAAGACCGCCACAAGCACCCCGTATGCCGCACCAATCGACAGTAGATTCATCAGCGCAGCTTTGAACGGGATCAGCAGCGAGCGGAAGACGCACGTGAGCACAACAAAGCTGAGCCCGATCACCACCGCAAAGAAGACCGGCGTCCGGCTCATGATGCGATCCGAGACGTCGATCGACGCGGCCGTTGGGCCGGTGATGTAGGCCGTCATTCCCGTGCCGGCTGTCACTCCCGGTACGACGCGATGCCGAAGGTCGTGCACGAGCTTGTTTGTTTCGGACGCCTGGGGAGCCGAGAGGGGGTATGCTGAAATCACCACGGTGTCGCCCACCTGGTTGGCAACCGGTTCGGCCACACTCACGACATCCGGCGTCCCCGCAAGCGCCGCCTGGAGCGCGGGAATTGCATCGCGCCCTCCGTTCCGGACGTCAACCACGACGGTGAGGGGGCCATTGAATCCCGCCCCGAACCCGGCGGCCAGCAGGTCATATGCCCGCCGCGTGTGTGAGCTCGGCGGATTGGTGCTCGCATCTCCGAACGCCGTCTCCATGCTCAAGAACGGCACCGCAAGCGTGCCCAGAAGAGCCGCCGCGCCGGCCGCAAACCAGAGCGGTCGGCGCTGTATGGCGCCGCTCAGATGGAACCAGGGCGAAGACTCGTGGTTCCCTTCCGTGGTTCGGAAGAACGGGATGCTCAGCGAATCCACGCGTTTGCCCACGATCGCCAGCACCGCCGGCAGGAGCGTCAGTGCGGCAACGACCGACAGGGCGACGACGATCACTGCTGCGATCCCCAGGGCCCCGATGAACGAAATACCAATCGCCAGCAGCCCCAGCATGGCAATGATCACGATCGTCCCCGCGAACAGGACCGACCGGCCAGCCGTCTCGATCGCCACCCGCGTGGACTCCTCGGCTGTGTGACCGGAATGAATCCCCTCCCGGAAACGTGTGACGATCAGCAGCGCGTAGTCGATCCCCACCCCCAATCCGATCATAGCCGCGAAGGCCGGCGTGAACGCCGTCATGTCGAAGACCCGGGCCGAAATCCCGATCAGCGCCGTTGACGCCCCGAGGGAGACCAGCGCCAGCAGGATGGGCACGCCCATCGCCACCACCGACCCAAACGCCAACAGCAGGATCACTGCCGCCGCACTAACCCCAACCGCCTCCGACGAGGCAAAGCCCGATCGCTCCGCCCGTTCCATGACCTGGCCGCCACCCTCGACAGTAAGGTCTCCGCTGTCGGTGCGCTCGATCAGGCTCACCAGGGCGTCCACAGATGTCCTCGGCAACGCCCGCCCCTGGACGGCGTACTGGACAGTCGCAAACGCGGTGTGCCCATCGCGCGAAGTCGTGGTCACCGAGAGGGGCGTCACCGCGGCCACGTCCGGGAGGGCCCGTGCCTCAGCCACAATGGCAGCAATCCTCGCCGCCGTCCCTGGCTCCGCCAGTTCGGGACCCTCGGGACCGGTGTGGAACACCAGTTGCGCGGTGCTCCCGGACCGCGACGGGAACCGCTCGCTCAGGAGGTCAATCGCCTTCTGCGACTCTGAACCCGGGATCGCAAACCGCGTGGCATAGCTGCCGGAGGCCGTCCGGCCGAGGACGACGATAGCCACCAGGACCATTGCCCAGCCGGCCACGACCTTCCACTTGTGGTGGTATGCGATCGATGCCAGGCGGCTGAAGACGGAGGCGCGTCGCACCACGGGAGCTGTCATGGGGTTCTTCATCCGTTCGAACTGGGAGCTCAGGATGGAGCCCCGAGTCTCAACGTAGAGACGCCCCTGATGTCAGTCAAACACCCGCATCCGCGTTGTTTCCGGGACCTGAACCGCAACGGGGCACCGACTTCGATCGCACGGGATCCGGCACCAACGACGCCTGCCGCCGAGGCCTGCTCACCGCATCTGCTCTCACATCCACCCCGGGGAGCGGCTGCCGGACTCAGTTCACGATCGCCGAATAGATCATGTTCTTCAGCTGCCCCCGGAAGTTGAACGTGGCCGACGGCATCAACTGGGTCATGAAGATCACATCGAGGTCTTCCTTCGGATCGATCCAGAAGATCGTCGACGCGGCGCCGCCCCAGTAGTAGTCGCCTTCTCCGAGCGATCCTGAGTCCACTTCGCTGAGGGTCACCGCAAATCCCAGCCCAAAGCCAACGCCTTCGTTCGCCGTCTCCGAGAAGGCGCCGATCGCCATTTGTGTCAGGTCGCGATTCCCCAACAGATGGTTCTTTGTCATCAGCTGGAGCGTGCGCGGTCCGAGGATGCGTGCGCCATCGAGTTCGCCCCCGCGCCGCAGCATTTCGCAGAAACGGAGATAGTCCGCGGTCGTGCTCGTCAGGCCACCGCCGCCCGAGAAGAACGTGGGCGGCTCCAGGTACGTGCTCTTCGCAGGGTCGTCGATCAACTGGAGTGTCTTGTCCGCCTGTCGCTGGTAGTTGGCAGCGAATCGGTCAGCCTTCTCCGGCGCCACCCAAAAGGAGGTGTCCTCCATGCCCAGTGGGTCGAAGATCGTGTCCTGGAGATACCGGTCGAAGCGTTTGCCGGAGATAGCCTCCACCAGATATCCGCAAACGTCCGTCGACAGGGAGTACATCCAGCGTTCCCCGGGCGCGTACCGCAGCGGCACATGCGCCAGCTTCTCGACGAACATCCCTAGCGTCTCGTCGCGTCCGCGCCGCACGCCCTGTTCCGCGTAGACCTTGTCGACCGGGTGCGGCGAGTTCCCGTAGGACAACCCACCGGTGTGGCTCAGTACATGCCGGAATGTCATCGACCGTTCGGGCGCGCGGGTCTCCATGCTTGCGCCTTCGCCAGCAACCCACACCTTGTGGTCGCGCCATTCCGGGATCACCCGCGACACCGGATCGTTCAGTTGGAAATAGCCCTGTTCGTAGAGCGTCATCAGCGCCACAGAAGTGATCGGCTTCGTCATGGAGTAGATGCGAAAAATCGTGTCGTCGGCCATCGGCTTCTGGCGCTCGCGGTCCATCATGCCGAGCGAACGGAAGTAGGCCACGTGTCCGTGCCGGGCAACCAGCACCTGGCAGCCGGCGATCTTGCCGGGATCGACGTACTGCCGCGCCAGATGCTCCGTGATCCGCTCCAGTCGCTCGGGTGCGAAGCCCGCCTTCACCGGGTCAAGTTCCATCGTGGATCCCCTCTCATCTGCTCTCGCGTCTTCGACGGCCGCGACCGGCTATCCGATGCAGGGCATCGGACAGCTGCCAGTCCGCAGCCGCCTGGTTGTGACGCGCAGCATACCGGCCCGCCGCGTCTTCCGCATTCCGCCCGCCGCTCGCCCGGCTACACACCGAGCACTGCTAACCGCACTTCCCGAAGCCGGGCGAGCGACCCGAGGACTTTCGCCTGATCATCTGTCAGGTGCCGCACAATGATGTCGGTGTAGCCCATCCGGGCGTATTCGCGAAACTGCCCCGCCACCTCGTCCACGCTCCCGAAGGTGCAGGCGGATCGGTCGAATCCCCGGTAGCCCGCCGCGACGATCGGCTCCGCCACATCCCTCGCCTCCTTCGCCGATTCGCCCACGTAGACATCCCGCCGAATCGCGATCGCCGCTGGTGTTCGTCCATGAGCGGCGCAGCGCTCCCGGTAGAAGCCAATCCACCGTCGCGCCAGCTCCGGCGTGAGCTCGGGACCGGCCAGCCAGCCGTCCCCAAACCGCGCAGCCCGGTCGATCGAGGCTTCGACGCTCCCGCCAACCCACACCTCAACCGGTTCCGGCGGCAATGGCGAAACACGCGCTCCATCGAGCCGGTACCGGCCCGAGCTGTCGACGGCCTCACCGGCTAGCAAGCTCCGCACGATGTCGAGCCCTTCTTCGAACAGCGACGGCCGATGACGCAGGTTTGCACCCATGCCGGCGAACTGCGCCCGGCCATCGCCGAGTGCGCATTGCAGGATGAACCGTCCTCGCGCGATGGAAGCCAGCGTCCCCACCTGTTCGGCGACGAGCGCCGGGTTCCAGAGCGGCAAGAGGAAGAGGCACCCGGCAGGCCGATCATCCCACTCCGCGAGCAGTCGGCCCAGGATTGGTGTGTTCTGGTAGTAAGGCCCTGGCATGGCATGGTGGTCGCCGACGAAGAGCGAGTCGAGCCCCGCCTCGCGAGCGGCTGCGGCCCGCTCGATCATCCAGTTCGCGCCCTCGCGCACATCAGTCACATGATGGAAGCTAGTGAGCGAGATACCTACTCTCATGGCACCCTCCCCGCCCGGTTCTGGCCATTGTAGGACCTCGATCGGCGATTCGCGGTTCAGCCCCCGGCGAGCGCTCGCAATCGGCTGACGACGCCGGGCAGTGTGTCCAGCACGTGGTCTATCTCGCTGTCCGTGTTGTCCTTGCCGACAGTCATCCGAAGTGAGGCGTGCGCCAGGTCGGGGTCAATGCCCATGGCGGTCAGAACATGCGATGGCTCCATTGAGCCCGTCGTGCACGCACTGCCCGAGCTCGCTGCGATGTCGGCCAGATCGAGTGCGAGCAGCACGCTTTCCCCCTCGACGTTCCGGAAGCAGCAGCTGAAGCTGTTCGGTAGCCGGCCTGTCGGTTCGACCGGTCCCGTGATCACCGTGTCTGTGATGCGCTCGGGAACCTCGAACAGCAAGCGATCGCGCAAGCGGCGGGCATGGGCGTTGCGTTCCGGCATCTCGTCCCAGGCGAGCTTCATCGCGGCCGCGAGTCCCACAATCCCGGGGACGTTCTCTGTGCCGGCCCGGCGCTCCTTCTCCTGGCCGCCGCCCAGGATCATCGGCTGCCACGGCGTTCGCGACTTCACGTACAGCAGCCCGACGCCCTTTGGACCATAGAGCTTGTGCCCGGCGATCGTGAGCAGGTCCACGCCAAGCAACGCGGGGGAGATGTCGAGCACACCCGCAGCCTGGACGGCGTCCGTGTGCACAAGAACGTCCGGGTTCCTCGCCCTTGCGGCGCGGGCAGCCTCGGCCACGGGCTGGATTGTGCCGACTTCGTTGCTCGCGGTCATGATGCTGACCACGACGGTCTCGGGCCCGACAGCCATGTCCAGCGCGTCCAGATCCACCACGCCGTCGCGGTCCACGGGCACGAACGTCGCCGAGAAGCCTTCGCGCTCGAGCTGTTCGACCGTGTGCAGCACCGCGTGGTGCTCGATCTGCGTCGTGACGATGTGATTCCCCCGGCCTCGAGCACGCTGCGCCAGGGCCGCGCCGCGAATGGCGGCGTTATCGGATTCCGTTCCCCCGCTTGTGAACACGATTTCCCGTGGCTGAGCGCCAAGGAGGTCCGCACAGAGCTTGCGGGACGCATCGACCGCCCGGCGCGCCTCCTGTCCTTCCAGGTAGATGCTCGACGCGTTGCCCCAGTACTGGTGGTACATGGGCCACATCGCTTCGAGCACACGCGGATCTGGCGGCGTCGTCGCAGCGTGGTCGAGATAGATGCGTCCCATTTCTCGCCCAGCGTAACGGCCGCCGCCGGGGCTCGTCACCCCAAATCCAGGCCAAGTCGCATGGACGTGGGTTGGCCGGGAAGCTATACTTTCAATAGTGTTGACGCCAACTCCGGCGCAACGCGCTCAACCTCGCCTCTGGAGGCAACGTGACGACAGAATCCGCCCCGGTCGCCCTCGTGAACATCACCGAGAAGGCGGCGGAAAAAGCCAAAGCCCTCCTTGCCGAACGTCAGATAGCGGGCGGCGCCCTTCGTGTCTTTGTCGCCGGCGGCGGTTGCTCCGGCTACCAGTACGGCATGGCCATCGCCCGCGAAAACGAAGCCGATGACATCGTCCTCGAGCAGTTCGGCGTCCGCCTGGTCGTCGATCCCGAAAGCGCCCAGTACCTTGCCGGGGCCGAGATCGACTACGTCGACGACATCATGAAGAGCGGCTTCAGCATCTTCAATCCCAACGCCACCAAGAGCTGTGCCTGCGGCTCCAGCTTCCAGACCGCGAACGACGGCGGCCAGCCCCGCGCCTGCTGCTAGCCCGCGCAGCCCCCAAACCGAAGTCAGGGTGGCCCGCTAAGGCCACCCTTCCGTTTGTGGCGCACACCGGAAAGGCGACCCCGGTGCGTGCGTGCTCAAATCAGATTGCGTGCCAGGTCGACGTGACTTGTGAGGAAGACCATCGTCTCACGCGTTGCCTTGCGCAGCTGTGAAAACTCAAGGTCCTGCGTCGCCATGTCGTCGAACTTCTCGAGCTCCACAAGGCTGTCGAATTCGGCCACGATCGCCACTCCCGCCGTCTGACCGGTGAGCGATGACCAGACGCTGGTGGTCGCTGTGACGCCGTGGAGCTTCTGGTAGTCGAGCGCCGCCGAGATCGCCATCACAAACTCACGGTGCCTCCCCGGAAGATGCTCGCCGCGAAGAGTGCGCATGTACCGCCGCGGCGCCGTCGCCTCTTCGCTCGAAATCAGCCCGTCGGAGTGATATGACATCCGGTGGATCGCAACCTCCGTTGCGTCATAGATCATCTGGGAACGTACCGCCTTGCGCACGGTCGCGAAGCTCGCGTCCTCAGTCGCGAGGTCCGTGAACCGCTCCAGGTCATCGAGCGTGTTGAAGTCGCTCGCGATCACAACGGAATTCGTCAGACCTGTCATCGCCCCCCAGACCGTCGTCCGTGCCCGGATCCCGCGCTCGTCCTGGTGACGGATCGAGGCGCGCATGGCATCGAGGAATGCAGCCGTCTTTCCCCGTTCGATCATGCCTGTGAGGATTCGGCGATACATCGCTGCTCCAGGACGCGTTCTCCAGCAGGACCACGCCGCTGCTGAGACTCGTAGTCTATCAGACGCTTGGGCTGGAGCCGATGGCACGCCGCGTGCCTATAATCTCCCCATGCCGCTCTATGTCGCCTACATGCTTTTCAAAGCGGGAGTGAATCCGCTCATGGGCCTTGCCGCGTTCGAGCGGCGGAAGACCTTCGTGCACCCTCACCAGGCGAATGTCATTGCCGAGTTCTGGGTCAACGCTCCCGTGGGCCTGCCGCAGGCAGTGCTCGTCTGGGAGTCGGACGACGAAGGCCCGGGCGACTACTACGAAGCCGCCTGGGGCGACCTCTTCGACATCACAATCTCCCTCGCCACGCGGCCGGTCACGGAAATCCCGGAGGACCTGCCCGCGAACCTCCAGGAAATGGCGAACCCATAGGCCGGTAGGCCGGGCTGCTACCGCCCCTGAAACTGCGGCTCGCGGCGCTCCGCAAAGGCCGAGATGCCTTCCTTGAAGTCCTGGCTCTGGAAAAGCGGCAACAGCTGCAGGAAGATGTGGTCCACAGCCGTCTCGAACGTCTCGTCCATCCCCAGGCGCATCATGCGCTTGGTCGCCTGCACGCTTAGCGGGGCGTTCTTCGCTATCTGCGTCGCCGTCTTCATCGTTTCTGCCATGAGCTCCTCGTGCTTGACCACGCGGTTCACCAGGCCAAGCTCGAGTGATCGCTGCGCGTCCAGGACGTCGCCCAGGAAGGCGACTTCCGCGGCCTTCGCCCAGCCAAGCAGGCGTGGCAGATACCAGCAACCGCCGGATTCGGGCAGTACACCGCGCTTCGCGAAGACCGCCCCCATCTTGGCGTTCTCGCTGGCGATCCGGATGTCGCAACCGAGCGCGAGGTCCATGCCATACCCCGCCGACGGGCCGTTCAGGGCGCAAACAAGCGGCTTGTCCATCCGATTGATGACGATCGGCGGCGAGTTGTGCAGGTCGAACATCCGGTAGCCCCGCAATGAACTCCCGATGCCGTCGCCCGAGGTCTCCGCCTTCAGGTCGAGGCCCGCGCAGAAGCCCCGCCCCGCACCCGTAAGCACCACCACCCGCACGTCGGCATCCGTGTTGGCCTGCTGAAGCGTCTTCGCCAGGGCGTCGAGCATCGGCCCGCTGATGGCGTTCATGCGATCCGGCCGGTTCAGGGTGATGGTGAGAATGTGGTCGTTGTATTCCGCAAGTAGCTCGTCGGTGCCGGTGCTATACACAAGAAACCTCCCCAATGCTGATGGCGACGCTGCGAACTGCGAGTGTGCCATCGGCGCAGCAGGCCTGCAACCGCGTCTCAGCGCTTCAGCAGGTACTCGTGGAGTGTCAACCCGCTCTCCTGCACCTTCTTCGCGATGTCTTTGCCCAGGTACCGGATGTGCCACGGCTCGTAGGCGTATCCTGTTATGTCCTCTTTTCCGTCTGGATAGCTAACGATGAAGCCGTACTTCCACGCGTTGGTCGCGAGCCAGTTCGCCTCCGCCGTGCCGCCGAACTCCTCGAGGAAATGCCCGGGGAAACCCACATCGGCCGTCGTCCCGA
>CAZCDK010000010.1:0-260 GCA_964497285.1 uncultured Anaerolineaceae bacterium
ACTACCGCCGCGCCGTCCGCTCCCTGACGGTCGCGGTTCTGTTCGCCCCGGTCGCGTCGGTTACAGGATCCGGTAGGGGTGCGGGCCGAAGTCGCCTTCGTAGAACGGCGAGACCATCTGGCCGGGACGGATGACATGGTCGATCGCCCGCCGTTCCTCGTCGGAGAAGGTGATCTCGATCGCCTTCAGGTTGTCCTCGAGTTGCTCCATCGTGCGCGGGCCGATGATCGGGCTCGTGACCACCGGCTGGTTTATGCACC
>CAZCDK010000010.1:270-22093 GCA_964497285.1 uncultured Anaerolineaceae bacterium
GCGTCACGCCCTTCGCTTCCGCAAGGGGCTGCAAGCCGTCGACCGCGGCGAAGATGCGGTCGCTCATCCGGCGCCGCTGGAGAGGATTCGACTGGAAGTTGGCGAACCGGCTGTCCTCGGGCGGCGGCTCATTGCGCGTGTACTTCCCTGTGAGCAGGCCGCCGCCGAGCGGGCTCCACGGGATGATCGCGACCCCGTAGGTCCGCGCCATCGGCAGCAGTTCGCGCTCGATCCGCCGGTCGAGGAGGTTGTAGGGTGGCTGTTCGCAGACGAAGCGGTTGAGGTTCAGTTCCTTCGACACCCAGAGCGATTCGAGGAGTTGCCAGGCGGCGTATGTGCTGGTGCCGATGTAGCGCACCTTCCCCGACCGGGTGAGGTCGTCGAGCGCGCGCAGCGTTTCGTCGATGGGGATGTCGGACTGGGGCCGGTGAATCTGGTAGAGGTCGATGTGGTCGACCTGGAGGCGGCGCAGGCTCGCTTCGCACTGCTCGATGATGTGGCGGCGGCTGTTGCCGCCCGCATTCGGGTCGTTCGCGAGGCCCATGTCGCCGTGCACCTTGGTGGCGAGGATGACCTGGTTGCGCTTGCCGTTGCGCTTGAGCGCCTCGCCCGTCGCCTCCTCGCTCTTGCCGCGGCTGTAGACGTTGGCGGTGTCGAGGAAGTTGATGCCCGCGTCGAGCGCGCGGTCGATGATGTCGGCCGAATCTCCGGGGGTCGTCTTGCCCCCGAACATCATGCAGCCCAGGCACAGGCTGCTCACCTTCACGCCCGTGCGGCCCAAAGGTCGAAGTTCCATTGGTTGTCTCTCCCTGCAGTTCGAAAGTCGGTGCCCTCTGTCATACAGGGGCCTCGCCCCGGGCACAAGGCGAGGCGGCGGTCCATTGCTGGGCCGCCGGTGGCCTCGATGGCAGGCCGCCCTGTCGGTGACCTCCAGCCCGCGTGACGATTCGCGCCATTGGCGTTGCATGCCGCGTCTATGGGCCTTCGGTCGGGGTTCGAATCCTGCCTGGCAACCACGAATCTAGATTCGCCACTACACCCTGGGCGATCTCAAGGCCGCGCGACTTCGAGTGGGGCTTCTGGCCCAACGGGCGTCACCTGCACGGCAGTCTCCGGCGCCGGAGCGCGCTCGTGTACACCGACGATGATCAGGTATCCAATGATCCAGAGTTCGCCGATGGTCGAGGGCACGATCAGCAATGTGTTGATGAGGTCGGCATCGGGGAACAAGTAGCTGACGAAGGCACTGACCAGGTAGCCCACTCCGCCCGCGACCAGGATCCAACCCAGCAGCCGCGGCAGCCACCGAGAGCGGACCGCGAGCCAGCCCATCGGCATGAGCCACAGGCCGAAGAACATCGCCGCGACTCCCCAGAGATGACCGCTGGCGACATACAGCAGTTGGACGGTGGCAGCCGTGCCGCCGGCCGCGGCAAGCGACGCATCGTCGGCCGCGTCGAGTGCCGTTGCGAGCATCGCCGCACTGCCCATGATCGCGACTGCGTTGACCATCCCGAATGCCGCGAGCAAGCCTGCAGCAAAGGCGTCGACGGCGCGGAACAAGCGGTAGAACCACACCGCGGTCAGGGCCTGGGTCAACACAACACCCATCTCCAACACGATGTAGAGGCGCGCCAGCCACTCGTGTTCCATCAGGTTGGACAACGTGTCGTTGGGGTTGTCGGCAGCGAAGATCTGGGCGCGCACGACCACGGAGCCCAACAACCCGGTCAAGGCCAGGCAGAGATAGAACAACCCGGTGATGCGCGCCGTGCGCTTGAGGTCGCGTCGGACCGCAACAGGCGTTGAGCCGGCCCGGGTGGTTGCCATGGTCATCGAGGACTCCTTCATTCGGCGGGGACTGGCGTACGTGTCCGACATCGCCCAGTGCGACCCCCGAGCCCACAGGGCCAGCGTTGTCATCCGGCGTGCGTTGTCTGGAATTCGCTGGCTGTCAGTTTCGGCACATCCGGCGGGGCGGACCACCGCCCAATGGCCCTTACTTCGAGGTCGAGCGGACATCCATTGCTCGCCGCCGGTGACCTCTGCGCCGTGTGGTGATTCACACAATTGGCGTTGTGCGCGGCCAGGGGGCCGGCCCCCTCTTGCGGCTGACCGCTGGACTCCTTGGTGACCCGAGGACTCAGCTCCGACCCGTTTGGAAGACGCAGCGGACGCGGACGTTGGGGCGTATCATGCCCCGCAAGTTCGATCGGAGGTGGGCGGTCATGGCGAACGGACTTGAGCAGGATGCCCTGGGGCCGGGGCAATCCGCGACGTTCGCTGGTTGACGTGCGGAATCTGGCTGGGGCTGCTGGTTGCGCTGCTCGTCACCTCGGCCTACGCCATCAATTCCTCGGGCATCGGTTCGGTCATCACGCGGTACTTCCCTCTTTCGGCGACCGGCACAACGGGGCATGTGGCCAGGACAAGTGCAGTCGCAAGCGTGGTCATGAGTGCCCTGGCAGCGCTCGCCGTCCTTGGCGCCTGGCTCGCCTTCGCTCGCGTAACCAGGGTAGTAGTACTCGCACTCGCCGACGCGTCAGACGTGGACTCGGCGGCGACCGATCTGGTTGTTGAGAAAGATGACGACTCGCGAACGGTGGTTGCGCGAACGCTTGCGAGCGATGTGCTCGTCTTCATCGCGGTCGCCTGGGTGGTGATCATCATCACTCCCGCGATCCTGGCAGTCGTGCAAACCTACTCGGCCTACTGACAGTTGGCAGCGGGGGCTTTAGCGGCCGGTGAACCGCGGCTCGCGCTTCTCCTGGAAGGCCCGGACGGCTTCGCGGTGGTCGTCCTTGGTCATCGACACCTCCTCCAACGAGAGCGAGAGCGGCAACACGAGGTTCGAGACCGCCTTCAGCAGCTTGTTCACAGCGGTCTTGGACGACTGGATCGCGAACGATGGGCCATCGGCGAGCCGTCGCGCGAGCGCCAGCGCTTCGGGCAGGGCCTCGCCTTCGGCGACCACCCGGTTCACGAGCCCGATCTTGAGCGCCTCGTCGGCGGGGATGAGGTCGCCGGTCATGAGCATGTACTTGGCGCGGTTTACGCCCACGAGCAGGGGCCAGATGACGGCGCCGCCGTCGCCCGCTGTGATGCCCATCTTCACGTGAGGATCGCCGAACCGGGCGTTCTGGGCGGCGATGACCACGTCGCAGTGCAGCGCCACCGTCGCACCAAGGCCGACCGCCGCGCCGTTCACGGCTGCGATGATGGGCTTTTCGAGGTCGAGGAGGTTGTCGACGATGCGCCGGGCCTCCTGCATCATCGTCAGCCCCGACTTCGAGGCCATGTTCGATCCGGTGGAGAAGTCGCCGCCGGCGCAGAACGCGCGCCCGGCGCCGGTAAGCACCGCCGCCCGCACGTCGCGATCCGTCTGCACGTCCTGGAAGATGGTCGACAGCTCGGAGTGGAGCACGCCATTGACGGCGTTCAGCCGCTCCGGCCGGTTGAGGGTAAGGATGGCCACCCCGTCCTGCTTCTCGATCAGGATGGCTTCGTAGTTGTCCTGGTTCAGCATCTTGGTCCTCCGTGTGGGCGCATCATACGGCGGCCCGCAACCGCAGGGTTGCTTGGCAACTACGCCCCTGCCCGGCAGAATCGGGCACCATGACTTCCGTTCCGTTCTTTCACGTCGACGCCGAAGGCCGTTTCGCTCCAACCGGCATCAGCCGCGGTCCCTGGGATCCGAACACCCTGCACGGGCGCGTCGTCGCCGGGCTGCTCGCGCACGAGATTGAAACCCGCTGGGGCGACCCCGCCTTTCATCCCGCCCGCCTGACCGTCGATCTCTTCCGCATGCCGCCATTCGCCCCGGTCGAGGTCAGCTCGCACGTGGCCCGCGACGGCAACCGCATCCGTGTGGTCGACGCCGAGTGCTCATCTGCCGGCGTGCCGCTCGCCCGCGCGAGCGCGGTCCTGCTTCGCCGCGCCGGCGAGCCCGAAGGCACAGTCTGGAGTCCGCCAGCCTGGGATGTCCCTTCCCCTGATGCCCTCCCCGCCCCGCCTTCGGGGGGCCGCGAGCCAATGTGGGAGACGCGCACCATCGGCCACGGCTTTGGGAGCACGGGGCAGAAGCGCGCCTGGCTGCGCGAAAACCGCCAGCTCGTAGACGATGTGGCGCTCACGCCTCTTGTCCGCTCCGCCTTTGCTTCGGACTTCACGAATCCGTTCGGGAACTCCGGAAGCGCCGGCCTCCAGTTCGTCAACGCGGACATCACGCTGTATCTACATCGTCTCCCCGCGGCCGAGTGGCTCGGCTTCGAAGTCACCGCGCATCACTCCCACGAAGGCGTCGCGGTGGCCGAATGCGCGATCTACGACGAAGGGGGTGCGGTCGGTCGCAGCATCGTATGTGCGGTCGCCAATCGCCGCGCTCCCCGCTGAACGGCGTCTCCCGGTGCAGCCTGGCACCGGGAGACGCTGGATGAGAAGTAGAGGACCTACTGGACCAGCCGGGCGAGCGCAGGCGCCTGGTAGGTCAGACTCGGTGGCGGTTGCGTCGTCCCGCCTGTAACCCAGCCCGCTGGCGGCGTGGTCTCCGTCGACAGGACCGTGCCAGTGCAGCCCTGTTTCTTGCAGCCCGCGTCCACCCTGACGACCGCCCACGCGGCGATCGTGAACGTGCGGAGGTTGGAGTTGCCCGTCGCGCGGTTGATCACCGGCACCACGATGGTAGTCCCGACCGCGGGCGCCGTGACGCTGCCAAGTCCGCCATTCGAGCTCGTCTGGAAGCTCTCGCCGACCTGGATCACTGGCGCTCCGTCGCCGTGGTTGATGTCGCCCTTGAAGTTGTTGCTGTCGCTCGCCGTCCAGTCCGGGCCGGATGGATTGCCGCTTGCCTCCATCCACTGGTTGTCCAGGAACGTGTACGACCGGTTCGGGCAGGTGTGAAGAGGGCAGCTCTGATCGCCGGCATGCACCTCGGACTGGCGCGACCCACCCCAGATAACGAACGGTGCCAGCGAGTCCCATTGGTAGCCCGTCACCGCCCCTCTCGTCATCTGCGCTGCCGCCTGCGCCGAAGGCGTCGCACCGGTCATGCCCAGCACACGCAAGAACGTGTACTGCACAGACCGGTTGGCAGTCACCGAGATCGTGTCAAAGGGGGCCGCGACTGTCGCACAGCTCGGACGGCAGGAGGCGCTGCCCGCACCGTTTTGCTGCAGATACGAGTCCGCCGTGGCGATCGCCGCTGCTGCGCCCGCACTGGTACCGTCCAGGTCCTGCGCCGCCGCCAGCGCCGCCGCATCGGCGGCCTTCTGCAGGTCGGTGCGCGTATACACGAGCAATCCGACATCGACCGCCATGCCGACGAATCCGACCAGCGCTACCAGCGCGGCCGCGACCAGCACGAGCGCCTGGCCGGCCTCCCGGTCGGGCTCTCGTTCGCGTCGCCGCAGGAATGAGGTGATACGGATACGACTCTTCATGCCAATGACCTCGGATCGAGCGCCTTTATTGTCGTTCACGAGTGATGCCATGAAGTGGACGGCTCGTGACGATGTGGTGCCAGCATGGTGGACCCGGTCCCGGCCCCGGGGACCACCGTCGTCCTGCCGGGAAGCACGTTCGAGGCCGCGGAGGCGATCTTGCCCCTCGAAAGCCGCAGCCAGTCGGAATAGACTAGCGACGCAGTTCAACTGGCCGGGCCAGGCCAACCGGGTCCCCGGCATCGGAAGGAGACACGACCATGGAGTTCCGCGATTCGCCCGAAGAGGCCAGCTTCCGCAACGCCGTGAGGGGGTTCATAAAGGAAAACCTCCCGAGCGACTACACCCCCCCCGACCCATACGCCGAAGGCGAGGACACGCGGGAGTTCGCCAGGACCTGGCGCGGCGCCCTCGCCCGGCAGGGGTGGATCGCCCCGCACTGGCCGAAGGAGTACGGCGGCGCCAGCATGTCCGTGAGCGAGCAGTTTGTCTTCAATGAGGAGATGGCCGAGGCGCGCGCGCCCCAGGTCGGCGGTATGGGCGTGGCGATGATCGGCCCCATCCTCATCCGCTTCGGTACTGATGCCCAGCGCGCGGAGTTCATGCCAGGGATCACGTCCGGTGAAGCGACCTGGTGCCAGGGCTATTCCGAGCCGGGGTCCGGCTCCGACCTCGCGTCGCTGCAAACGCGGGCCGTCCGCGACGGTGACGACTACGTCATCAACGGGCAGAAGATCTGGACCACAGGTGCGCACCGCGCAAACCGGATGTTCATGCTGGCGCGCACCGACCCCGATGCGCCCAAGCATCGCGGCATCTCGATGCTGTTGCTCGACATGAAGTTGCCGGGCGTCCAGGTTCGGCCGCTGGTGACGATGGCCGGCGACCACGTGTTCAACGAGGTCTTCTTCGAGGACGTGCGGGTGCCCGCGCGCAACCTCATCGGTGAGGAGAACCGGGGCTGGTACGTTGGCGCCGCGCTGCTCGATTTCGAACGGAGCAACGTCGCCGGTTCGGTGGGCCTGAAGCACACAGTGAATGACATGGTGAAGTACGTGCAGGAGGCGTCGCGCGGCAAGGCGCCCGCGCGCGTCACCCGGTCGATCCGCATGGAGCTTGCGGATCGTGCGGTCGAGGCCGACATCGCGCGGCTCATTTCCTACCGCATCATCAGCATGCAAAAGGAAGGCAAGATCCCAAACTACGAGGCCTCGATGAACAAGCTCTTCCGTTCCGAGGCGATGCAGCGCTCCACGCAGACCGGGATCCGGCTCATCGGCATGTACGGTGGCCTCTACAGCGGCGAGAAGCTCGCGCCGAACGGCGGGCGCTACTCGCACGCATACGTCTCGTCGATTTCGGGGACCATCGCCGCCGGCACGAGCGAGGTGAACCGAAACGTCATCGCGACGCGGGGGCTGGGTCTGCCGAGGAGCTAACGGTCCGACCATGCTGGCTTCAAGCGGGGTCCAAACGAGGACCCCGCTTTCCACGCTCCGCATCGGTTTGCGCCCCCCGGTTGCGAGCCGCCCGCGGGATCGGTACCGTTCGCCCATCTACCAGCGGGCGTCGCGACGCCCGGATGCGAGGAAGCAGATGAAGGTCAGTTCAGGATTCGGCGGCGGTTGGCCCGAGGAGGCCGGCGCGGCGGCGAAGCGGGCAGAGGACCTCGGCTTTGACGTGGTTTCGACGCCCGAAATGGGCCACGACTCGATGCTCACGGCCGCCCTTGGCGCGGCGGCGACAGAACTCATCGAGATCCAGACGTCGGTGACGATTGCCTTTCCCCGCAGCCCGATGGTGCTCGGTATGGAGGCCTGGGACATCCAGCACCTCAGCAAGGGACGATTCGGGCTCGGGCTTGGGAGCCAGGTGAAGGGCCACAACGAGCACCGCTTCAGCGTGCCGTGGGGACCGGCCGCCCCGCGCATGAAGGAGTACATCCAGATGCTCAAGGCGGTCTGGCAGTCGTTCCAGACCGGCGAAAAGCCCGACTTCGTGGGCAAGCACTTCCACTTCACGCTGATGACGCCCGCCTTCAACCCGGGCCCAATCGAGTACCCGCGGCCGAAGGTCTTCCTCGCCTGCGTGGGCGATGCGATGGCGCGGGTCGCGGGCGAGGTCGCCGACGGCGTCATGCCCCACGGCTTCATGACCGACAAGTACATGCGCGACGTCGTCCTCCCCAACGTTGCCATCGGGCTCAAGCGCGCCGGCCGCACATGGGAGGACATCGAGATCTCGGGCGGGGGTTTCACGGTCTTCGGCGAAAACGAATCCGAAATCGAGCAGGGGCTGCAGAGGCTGAAGCAACCGATCTCGTTCTACGGCTCGACCCGCAGCTACCACGAGGTTTTCGAAGTCCACGGGCTGAAGGACTTCGGCATGCGACTCCACTCGCTTTCGCTGCAGGGGAAGTGGGCGGAGATGCAGGAGATCGTCTCCGAGGACATCCTGCGCGTGTTCGCCCAGACCTCGACCTACGACAAGCTGCCGGAGTTCGTGCGCGAGCACCGCGAATACGCCACGCGTGTCGGCCTGCAGATGCCCGCTAACACCCCGGCGGACCGTGAGCGCCTCCAGCATGTTCTCCGGCAAGTGCAGCAGACCGAGGTTTCGCGCGTCCCGCGCGGCATCGAGAACCTGGCCACAGTCTCGCGCTAGACTGGGAACGACCCGCCGGTGGGGCGCGTCTGAGGAAGGAGCCTGATCGTGCATCCGGTCTTCCCGCGCGACGACGAAGGCGACATCAAGATCCGCCCCATTGGTTTCGTCCGGTCGATCGTCCGGGCCCAGCGGACAGGCGGCTTCCACGAGGTCCGCAGTGAGATCGTCATCAGATCTGAGCTGGAGCCGCTCCTCAAGGGGATCGACGAGTTCTCGCACGTCGTGGTCGTCTACTGGCTGAGCGAGATCACAGCCTGTTCGGAGCAGCGTCGACCGCAGGGGCTGGACGATGTCCCCATCGTGGGGATGCTCGCCTCCCGTTGACCGGACCGCCCCAACCCGGTCGGGTTGGTAACGGTTGCACTGGTCTCGAGAGAGGGCTCGACCCTTGTGGTTCAGGGTCTCGACGCCATCGACGGCACGCCGGTCATCGACGTGAAGCCCTGGTACCCGGCGTATGACGTGCCGGCTGGTCCCGTCCACGTCCCGGAGTACGTCAACCGCCTCGCCTACTGAATGAGACCGGTCGATGTCTCCCGCCACAGGATGTGAGGCCGCAGGGCTTCGTCTTCGAGTAGCGGCCCTTCGACAACGACCGGCGGTTGCACGTTCGCGAGGAGCGCCCGGCACGAGATCGGCTCACGAAACCGGGGCGGGGCTGCGTCCGGGAACTCCCGGTAGCACCGTTCCTGGGAGACGCCGAACACCAGTCGGCCGATGCCGCTCCAGGCGAAAGAGCCGGTGCACATCAAGCAGGGCTCGGTGCTGCTGTACAGGGTGCACTTGGCGAGGAAGTCGAGGGGCCACCGCTGCGAGGCCTGGCGCACGAGGTTCGTTTCCGCGTGCCCTGTGCAGTCGTTGCTGGCAACGCGCGTCTGGCTGGCATCGAGGAGCAGTTGGCCGCTTGATCCGGCAAGAGCGGCTCCGTAAGGCTGATCACCGCGTTCCCGCGCCTGGTGCGCGAGAGCGAACGTGTGCCTGAGCAACGCCAGGTCCCGGTCATTCATCTCGGCCTCCTTGCCGGCGCGCCGGAGTCTAGCAGCCGCTAGTGGTGTGTCTCCAACACTCGATTAGCAGCTTGGGCGTTCAATGCGCAGTCTGGTCGAGTCGCTTGAGGCTGCGCAGCGGAATCGCGGCATGAAAGCAACTTACGAGACACAACACTAGCCGGTTCGCACCACCTAACCGCTAACCGGTCCCGCCCGTACCATTGCGCGCATGGCGGACGCACCCGCCTCGGCGGTCAACGAGGCCCCTCCGCGAGCGGGCGGGCTGGCCGTGGCCGCTGCGATCATCGCCTTTGGGTTCCTGGGATCGCGGGTCCTCGGGGTCCTGCGGACCACCGTCGTTGCCTGGCAGTTTGGCCGCGGGCCCGAACTCGACGCCTACAACGTCGCCTTCCTCATCCCGGATCTGATCTTCCAGGCGCTGGCCGGCGCGACGCTTGGCAGCGCCTTCATCCCCGTCTTCGCTCGCCTCTACCGGCGCGAAAGTGAGGACCGCGCCTGGGCGCTGGCGAGCTCGGTCCTGAACCTCATCACCGTGGCCACCGCCGCTCTTTGCGCGCTCGCATTCGTCTTCGCGCCGTGGTTGGTGCCCCTCACGGCGCCCGGCCTCGAGATGGAAGACAAGGCCGTTTCGCTCACGCGGCTGATGCTGCTCTCGCCGCTGCTGTTCTCCATGAGCGGCATCGTGACGGGCATCCTCAATGCGCGCCAGCGGTTCCTTCTGCCCGCCCTCGCGCCCATGCTCTACAACGCGTCGATCATCTTCGGCGCCGTCGCCCTTGCCGGACCATGGGGGATCGACGGGCTGGCGGTGGGCGTGGTGCTCGGCGCCGCGGCCCACCTCGGTGTCCAGGTGCCCGGCCTCGCGCGTGAGCGGATGGCGTACCGGTTCGTCCTCGACTGGAAGGACGCGGCCGTCCGCGAAGTGGGCCGCCTCATGGGCCCGCGCGTCATCGGGCTGGCGGCGGCACAGCTCAACTTCTTCATTGCGACCTACTTCGCTTCCAAGATCGGTAACGGTGCAATCTCGTCGCTGACCTACGCCTGGACCATCGCCTCCCTCCCGCTGGCGCTCTTCGCCATGGCGCTCTCCACCGCGATCTTCCCGCGCCTGGCCGAACACGCGGCGGATGACGACATCGAGTCGCTCACGACAACCATCTCCCGGGCGCTGCGGATGATCCTCTTCCTGACCGTACCGGCCGCGCTGGGGCTCCTGTTCCTGCGCGACGCGGCGACCACCGTGCTGCTGCAATGGGGAGCCTTCACGCCCGCCGACGCATCGGCTACGGCGGCGGTGGTCGGGTTCTATTGCCTCGGCGTTGTTCCCCAGGCGGCGATCGAAATCCACAGCCGGGGGTTCTACGCGCTGGGTGACACGCGCACGCCCGTGGCGCTGGCCGTGTTGGCCGTGGGCGTGAATCTGGCGCTCAGTGCCTTGCTGTGGAGCCCCTTCGAACAGGAGGGCCTTGCCCTGGCGCTCTCGATCTCATCGTGGATCGAGTGGGTCTTGCTCTACCGCTTCTACCTCAAACGGACGGGCGCGGTCTCATCCGCAGATCTGGCCGCGTTTGCTCGCTTTGCGGTCTGCGGCGGGTTCATGGCGCTCTTCCTCGCCGCCGGCTTCTGGTGGTACTCGCCCGGAAACCGCCCCGAGTCCTTCATCATGGCCGCAGCGGGCACGATCGCCGGCGGCGCCTTCTACGCCGCCATGGCCAGCCTGCTTCGAGTCCCGGAACTCGCGGAGGCAACGGCCCGCGTGCGCGCGGTCTTCCGGCGCCAGGACGACCCAGACCCGGCTGCGGAAGCAAGCCCCAGGGTCGGGCGCTGACTTCGCGGGAGTCCCCAACACGGGCGACCCGGGTCTCGCACCTTCCGGACACCGCTTCTGCCTCCGATTGGAAGCTTGCAGCCCGCGACCGTAGACTACGGCTCGCCACTCCTGGCACGAAACAGAGAACCGTCACCGCCATGCCCAACCTGCGATTCTCCATCTTTCCTCGCAACGGCCGGTTCTACGATCTGTTCGCCGACCTGGCCCGGCTCCTTGTCCTCAGCAGCGAGGAGATGACCGACCTTCTGGAGCACTTCGAGAACGCGGAGATGAAGACGGGCCGCATTCAGGACCTCGAGCACCAGGCGGACAACGTCACGCACGACATCTACACGCCCGTGAACCAGACGTTCGTCACGCCCCTGGACCGGGAAGACATCGCCGCCCTCGCGCAGCGCATGGACGACGTGGTCGATCACATCGAAGCCACGGCGACCTCGATCAAGATCTACGGCATTCCTGCCCCCACTCAGGCAGCGAAGGGGCTGGCCGATCTCGCCCGGCTCCAGTGCATCCAGTTGGAAAAGGCGATCGACGTGCTTCGCCACAAGGGTAAGTTGAAGGGCATCCTCGTACTCGCCAGGGAAATCAACCGCCTGGAAAACGAGGGCGACTCCCTCTTTCTCCAGGCGAACGGCCACCTGTTCGACGGCGAGATGACGACCACCGACATCATCAAGTGGCGCGAAATCTACAACGAATTGGAAAGCTCCATCGACAGCTGCGAAAACGTGGCTCACATCCTCGAAGCCATCGTGCTCAAGCACGGTTAGGACCCCGAATTGGCGCAGCGGGCGAAAAGCGGGTCATGACCGATTCCTTTGCATTCCTTGTGGTTACGTTCGTAATCCTCATCGCATTCGAAGCGTTGAACGGTTGGACTGACGCCCCCAATGCGCTGGCAACCGTCGTGTCGACGCGAGCCATGCCGCCAGTGGCAGCCGTCGTGATGGCCGGCACCCTGAACCTTGTCGGTGCGCTTTCCGGTACTGCGGTCGCGGCAACGATTGGCAAAGGGGTCGTCGACATCGATTCCGGCATTTCGCTCAATACTGTCGCAGCGGGGTGTTTTGCCGTGGTCTGCTGGAGTGGACTTACGGCATACCTGCGTCTGCCCGTGAGCGAGAGCCATGCCCTGATTGCTGGGCTCGCGGGGGCAGCAGTGCAGCAGGCCGGCTGGGACTCGCTGATCTGGGACGGGTGGAAGAAGACGCTCGGCGGCATGGGCGTCTCGCTCGCGTGCGGGTTTGGCATCGCGTTCCTGATCATGGTTGCGATGTTGTGGGCTTTTCGAAACGCAAGCCCATCGGGCATGCGACGCCACTTCGGCCGCTTGCAGATCGCGTCCTCCGCCTTCATGGCCTGGAGCCACGGCACGTCGGACGGCCAGAAGGCGATGGGCGCCATGGCGATGGCTCTTGCCCTCTACCACGGAACCCCGGCAAGTGAATTCAGCGTACCCGTCTGGGTCATCCTGCTCGCCGCCACAACGATGGGAATCAGCACCCTCGCCGGCGGCTGGCGCATCATCAAGACCCTGGGGATGGACATCACCCACCTGGAAACCTACCAGGGCTTCTGCGCCGAGACTGCTGCGGCAGCCACGCTTGCCGTCACCTCCAGGTTCGGTATCCCCGTCAGCACCACGCACACCATCGGTTCGGCAATCATGGGCGTCGGCGCGACGCGGCGGCTGTCGGCCGTGCGCTGGGGCATCGCCTACAACATCGTCCTCGCGTGGGTGCTCACGTTCCCGGCCTGCTTCGCCATTGGCTACGGCGTTTCCGCGGTCCTGCCGGACTGACGGACGCCGCCACCAGATGTGCGCCCTCTGGTAGGATGCGACCGTGCGCATCGAATACGCCGTCCTCGCCGACCATGCCGAGATCGTCAATGGGAAGCTCTACCTCATGGGGGGAGGCTGGGACACCTACAACGCTTCTCAGGCCCCCGTCCATGTGAGGATGGCCATCGCCATCGGGGTGCGCATCGAGTGGGACGAGACCAACAAGCCGGTACCCGTCCGGGTCTTCGTCGAGGATGACGACGGCCAGGAGATCATCCGGGCGGAAGGCGCCCTCAACGTCGGCCGTCCGCCTCACCTTCCGCCGGGCTCGGGCCAACTGGCGCAGATGGCAGTGACATTGCCGGCCGACATCCCGCGCTTCGGCGGCTACCGCATCCGCATCAATGCGGGCGAAGCCGAGGGCGCCGACGAACTCTCAATCCCCTTCCGGATCAATCAACGGCAGTAGGCCCCTGGAGCCCGGATGGGCCCCGTCCCGATCACCGCACCAGCGTCCCGAGCACCTTCTCAACCTGTTGCAGCGAACCGCCCGGCATGCTCACGACGGGCAGGTCGACACCCAGCTGGCGGCGTTCCTCCAGGCCCGCGGCCACCGTTTCGAGGTCGCCGAAGATGGCGGTCTCGTCCAGCATGCGGTCGCCCATCGCGGCCATGATCTCGGGGGTCGTGCCGAACGGCGTCGGGCGGACCGTCTCTCCAGCCTTTCGCATCGCCGCGACCTCGTCCGCGAAGCCGTTGCGCGAGAGCATGCGGTGGTAGAAGTCCCCCATATTCGTCACGTACCAGGAGATTCCGCCCGCCGCCTGGACCTTCGCCTTCTCGGGGTCGTCGTTGATGGCCAGGGTCAATGTCGCGACGCACTCGAGGTCGTTGTCCGGCCGGCCCGCTTTTCGCGCCCCGGCGCGGACCGACTCCATGCCGGCCCGGAACTTGGACTTCGGCCAGTAGATCGGCATCCAACCATCCGCGACGGCTCCGACCTGGCGCATGCTCACGGGCGAAATGGAGGCGATGTAGATGGGGATGTGCTTGCGCACCGGCTCGAAGAGAAGCTTGAACCCGCGCTGCAGCTTGAAGACCTCGCCCTCGTAGAAGACCTTCTCGCCCGAAACGATGCGGTTGATGACCTCGCAGTACTCCTTCAGCCGCTGGAGGGGCTTCTCGAAAGGTTCGCCGTGCCAGTGCTCGATCACTCGCGCTCCCGAAGTGCCAAGCCCAATGATCATCCGCCCGCCAGAGAGCTCATCTAGCGTCGCCGCTGTCATCGCCAGAACCGCCGGCGACCGTCCGAACACAGGCGCAATGCCCGTACCGAGCTTGATCTTGCTCGTAGCGAGGGCGACCTGGGTGAGCAGCGAGAACTGGTCGCGTCCCCACGTCTCTGCCGTGAAGACGGCTTCAACCCCTACCTCCTCCGCGACCTGGACGCGCTTGATCAGTTCCTTGTTCTGTTCCGGGTTGCCCGTGAACCCGATGGACACGCCGAGACGCCTGGCCATTCGCCACCACTCCAATTCCCTGGTGTCTAGAGTTGCATCAGGCAACTATGCCTGCGTGCCTCACCCCGGTCAAAGATGACGTCCGGCGATTCGTTCCGCACGGCGCCGCCCCGGCGGATCCGTGGTGAGGTTGACTCACTACCCCTCACATGCCCGCGGCCCGCGCCTCAGCCGCTTCCAACTTGCTCAGAACGGCCGCAAGACGCCCGGTGACGGGGCCCGGGCAACCGGCACCAACTGGATCGCCCTGGAGAACGGTCACCGGCACAACGCCCATAAGAGCGTTCGTCAGGAGGATCTCCTCCGCTCCCGCCAGCAGCACTGGCGTGAGCGACTGCTCGCGCACCGACAGCCCGCAGACGGGCGCAAGCTTCTCGATCACCCATCGGCGCATGGTTCCCGGAAGGGCCCCGTCGGAGTCCGGCGGAGTGGCGATTTCGCCATTGAGAACAGCGAACACATTCGCCGCGCTCGCACCCGCCACTATCCCCGCGGTGTTCAGCACAATGGCCTCGTCTGCTCCGGCGGCATGTGCCTCCATCCTGGCGAGCACATTCTCCAGGTAGCTGAGGGATTTGATCCGGCTCAGCGGCGACCGTTCGTTGCGCGGAACAGAGCCGAAGACAGCGGACATCCCGGTGACAGCGAGCGTCTCCGGGTAACCCGCGGGTGGCCGGACCTCGACGATGATTGCCGGATCGCTGCCCACTCCGGGCAGGAGGCCGCGCGAAGCCGCAGCACCCCGGCTGACGCTGAGCCGGACAACACCGTCGCCGGTGCCACTCGAGGCGATGCAGTTGCCCACCGCCGCCCGGAGGTCGTCATCGCTGGCGTCCACGCCGATCTGAAGGGCTCTCAGTCCATCCCGGAGCCGGTCCGCATGCAGCCGCCAGCGCAGGGGCACGCCGGACACGACCTTGATTGTCTCGAAGACGCCATCGCCGAGCGTGAAGCCCCGATCGCGGGGATCGATGCCGACTTCGCGTGTGATCGCCCGCCCACGCAAGCGGAAGGCAAGGCTCTCAGGGACCATCGTCAACGCCACACCCCATGGCGCGAAGCGCCGAGCTCGCCTTCGCCATGGTCTCCTCGTACTCCGCGTTGGGGTCCGAATCGGCCACGACCGCGCCTCCAACCTGGAGCAGGAGCCGCGACCGGTTCAACACGATCGTCCTGATGACGATGCTGCTGTCCAGGAAGCCGTCGAACCCTACTACCACCACCGCACCGCAGTACGGCCCGCGGCGAACCGGTTCCAGGGAATCGATGATCTCCATTGCCCTGATCTTCGGGCACCCGGTTACCGATCCCCCGGGGAAGCACGCGCGGAGGAGGTCGATCGGGTCCCTTCCAGGAGCCAGGTCGCCCGTGACGGTGCTCACCAGGTGCCACACATTGGCCAGTCCTTCGAGGGCAAACATCTCGGGAACCGCCACGGTTCCCACTTCGCACACCCGGCCGAGGTCGTTCCGCAGCAGGTCCACGATCATCAGGTTTTCCGCGCGGTCCTTCTCGCTCCCAAGCAGAGCTGCCGCCATCTCGCGGTCTCTGGCCCCGTCCGCAGACCGAGGCCGCGTGCCCTTGATCGGTCGGGTCTCGACGCGCTTCCCCTCCAGGCGAAGGAACCGCTCCGGCGACGCGCTCAGTATCTTCGTCTCGCCGAAGTCGATGTAAGCGGAATAAGGTGCGGGCGCGACCCGCCGCAGTGCAGCGTAGAGCGCGAACGGATCGCCATCCCAGGCGCTCTCCATGCGATGCGACAGGTTGACCTGGTAGATGTCGCCCGCCGTGATGTGCCGCAAGGCCCGGTCTACCATCGCGCAATAGGCCTCGCGGCCCGTGTTGGACGCCAGTGGCGCCGTGAGGCGGAAGCCCCCCGGGCCCTTCGGCGCCGGCGCGGCGAGCAGGGCCTCCACCATGTCAAGTTGCGTTTCGACGCGGCCCCGGTCAGCGGCGCAGTTGCCGCTTGCCATGAGCCACGCCTCTCCCCTCACGTGGTCGAATCCCAGCACCCAATCGTAGACACCCAGCATCAGATCGGGGAGTCCGGACTCCTGCCTGGCACACGCCGGTACCCGCTCGAGGTGCCTGCCCATGTCGTAGCCGAGGAACCCGGCGAGGCCGCCCTGGAACGGAGGAAGGCCGCGGATGGGCGATCCATGCTGCACCCGGATCCTCGCTCTAAGAACATCCCATGGGTCCGTGTCCTCCGCGCGCTCGATCCCGAGGGAACTGTTGATCGTCACTATGCGGCCGTCGGCGCGGATCATCTCCGACGGAAGGGCCATCATGTACGAGTAGCGGCCCATGCGGTCTGGCGGAGAACTGCTGTCGAGCCAGACAAACCCATCCAGGTGCCGCAGTCGCTCCGCCGCCGCTTGCGAACCCACGGATGCGCGCCGGGCCGGCACCACGGACCGTTCGGCGGGCGACAGTCCGACTGGGACCATCACCTTGCCCGGACCAACCCGGTGGCCACGACGGCAGCGGTCTCGGTTCGCAGGGTGTTTGGCCCCAGGCACGCCAGCAGGGCCCCGTGGGCTCTGGCTCGAGCGATTTCGTCTTCACTGAAGCCCCCCTCGGGGCCTACGGCGATGGCGAGGTTGCCCTCCCGCGGCAGCATGGGCGCCACCTCCTGCCAGGGCCTCCCACCTCGGTCCGCCATCACCACCGAACCACGGAAACGGATTAGGAGGTCATCCAGTCTCCCCGGCGGCTCGACAACCGCAAGATGCAGCCGCCCGCACTGCTCCGCCGCCTCGATCGCAATGCGACCCCACCGTTCGTGGCGTGCGGCCGAGCTTCCCTCGCCGCGCGCTGCGTGCTCGGTCAGCAACGGGCGGACGATGTCGGCACCGGCCTCGACCAGCTTCTCCAGCGCCCACTCGAAGCGGTTCGGCCGCACGAGTCCCACCCAGACCTCAACCGACAGCGCCGGCACGGGCTCCTGGCGGGCGATCGCCCGGATCGTCGCGAGCAAGCCCTGCTTTGAAAGCGGCCCGGCGGTCCCGTTCCATTCGCGGCCGTCGCCGTTAAACGCCAGGAAAGGATCCCCTTCGCGGATGCGCATAACGGTGCACAACCGCTTCGCCTGGTCGCCTTCAATCAGCAACGGACCGGACCCGAGATGCCCGCGGACAAAGACCCGGGGGATGTGTGCCACGGACACATCGTAGCGGGAATGGCCGGGCGCGTTTACTCGGGTGCTGGCGCCGCCGTCTTGCGCGCGTTCCCCAACGTCCGCCCGATCGACATCAGTTCGAGCCCGACGATCATCAGCCCCGGTCCGAGAATGATCGCCACGTACCCCTCCCTGGTTCCCATCCAGTGCACGAAACGCCCAGCTTCGGGAACGGAGAAGCGGTACTTCCCGCGAACGTTTGCGAGGGGCACCGGCGCCTGGTCGGCGCTGCTGCTCGCATCCCCCTTCGAGGTCAGGACGCCATCGGCGCTTATTGCCTCGACCCGGTGCGTGATCTGACGCGCGGGGTTCGTCGGATCGCGGAACATCACAATGTCACCTGGCCTGACCGGGTAACTCGCTGTCTCTGTTTCCCTTCCCCCTTCGACCCCGATATCATCCGCCGAGGTTCGACCAACCGTCGGAGGCAAAATGCGCATCCTCGTCACAGGCGGAGCAGGCTACATCGGGAGCGTGCTCGTGCCAAAACTGCTGGCGCGCGGCCACGGCGTGCGGGTCCTCGATCGCATGTTCTGGGGTCTCCCCCACTACGCCGATCAACCGGGCGTCGAACTTGTCAACGCCGACGTTCGCCGCCTCCCCGAAGGCGTCCTCGATGGCATCGATGCCGTCGATCACCTCGCCGGCTTCTCGAACGACCCCACCAGCGAGTATAGCCCCGAAGCCAACTGGCAGATGAATGCCCTGGCCACCGATACGATCGCCCGGCTTTGTCGCGTCGAAGGCGTTCGGCGACTCGTCTTCGGCAGCTCCTGCTCGCTCTACGACGGCGTTGAGGCCGGTGACCGCCTGCTCGACGAATCGTCGCCGCTTGCGCCACGCGGCGCCTATGCAACCTCGAAGCGCTATTCCGAAGAGGTGCTGCTCGACCAGGCCGGCGGCGGCTTCGAACCGGTCATCCTTCGCCAGGCGACGGTCTTTGGGCGAAGCGAACGCATGCGCTTCGACCTCGTGGTCAACTCATTCGTCAAGGACGCTCTCATCCGCCAACGCCTCATCCTCCACGGCGGCGGGCGCATGTGGCGCCCCCTGGTTAGCGTCGGCGATCTCTCTGACGCCCACGTCGCCTGCCTGGAAGCGCCTTCCGAGGCGGTGGCGGGCGAGATCTTCAACGTCGTCCAGGAAAACTACCAGGTGCGGGAGCTGGCGGAAGTCGTTGCCGCCGCCCTCGTCCGGCTGGGCAAGCCAGTGGCACTCGAGGATGGCCCACTCCCCTCGATCGTGCGCAACTACCGCTGCTCCGGCGCCAGGCTCCGCGAGCGCGTCGGCCTGTCGTTCCCCACCACCGTTGCCCACGCCGTCGCCGACCTCGTGGACCACTACGGGAAGACGCCCGTGGAGCAGCTTGGCCATCCCCGCCACTACAACATCGCCTGGATGGAACTGCTCGAGACCGTCCGCCCCGCCTTCAAGGCCATGGACAACATCTTCGAACCGATCGAGGAGTGAGCCGCGCTGCCCGCCCGGATCACTCGCCGCTCGCCACCTCGAGTCCCTCGGGCGAGTCGTACCTCGGGGAATTCAGCTTCGGCGAAACCGGCTGGGCAACCAGCAGGCCATCTGGCGCGGGCACCAGCAGTCCCTTCAGCAAGGCCAGGTCGTGCTGCCGCGGGTCGATCCACTCGTCCGCCGCATCCAGGGTCAGGATCACCGGCATGCGGTCGTGGATTTCGCTCACGAGGCGGTTCGCGGATGTCGTAATGATCGTGAACGTCGCCTGCCACTCGGCCGCACCCGGCTTCCAGAACTCGTAGAGCCCCGCGAACAGCAGGAGCTGGCCATCGGGACGGCGGTACCAGTTGGGGCGGCGGTTCTCTTTTGGGCCCGTCCACTCGAAGAACCCGTCGGCCGGCACCACGCAACGACGGTGCTGGAACGCTTCGCGAAAGGCCGAGCGCGTATCCAGGGACTCGCAGCGCGCGTTTATCTGGCGGGCCGCGCCGCGTGCGTCCGTCGCCCAGGAGTTCACCAGCCCCCAGCGGGCCCGCAACGCCTCGCGCTCCTCCAGCCGCATGCGCACAACGAAGTGCTCATCGGTCGGCGCGATGTTGTAGCGCGGGCGAAAGAAGCTGAGCGACTCCACCGGGACCCCCAGTCCGTCGGCAATCGCCTGGACGTCCATCGCCGTGAGAGTGAAGCGCCCGCACATCTTGCCGCCAAGATTACGGCGGGCGCTTCGGCGTGGGTAGCAGCAAGGCGCTCCTTCCCTAGGGGTTTGTCCCTATCTCTGGCGTTCTGAGCACTCTGGCGGAGCTTTTCTGTTTCTTTAAGGCGTGAATCTGCGAGAATGGATCTGCAGTTGTCCGGGGCAGCGAGGCCATGCGAGGTTCGGGCTACGCGGCGCAGTCGCGATGGGCGGCGTTCCGAATGGGAGGATTGACACTGTGACCGCGAGCACCTTCGCGCCACGTTCCTGCCCGGAGGGCGCGAACGCTGGGTTCCCGGCTCGGTGACAACCCGGCGGTCAGACCCGAACAAGTGGCACGCGTCGCCTTGGCGTGCCTTGCTCATCACAAGCATCGCCATCTTCGCGATCGAAACTGGCATCACGGTCGTCGAGTACGGCGTCCCCGGCATTCCGGAGCGATCCGAATGGGCATGGATGCTTGTCGACGCGTTCCTCCTCGTAGCCGTCACGCTCCCGGTGCTCTTCTTCGCGTTCTTCCGCCCCGTTCGCGAGCACATCTCCGCCCAGCATGCGGTCGAAAACGTCCTCCGGGCCGCAAACGAGTCCTTCGACCTGCTCACCGAAAGCACGACCAACGCCATCTACGCGTTTGATCTGGAAGGCCGGTTCACCTTCGTCAACCGGCGCACAACCGAGATCACGGGTTACAGCCGTGACGAGCTTCTTGGTGTCTGGTTCGGGATGCTGTTCGAGCCCGGACCGCAAGCGCAGGCGCAAGCGCAATTCGACGCCGCCGCGCGGCTTGGACAACGGACCAGCGAGTACCAGGTTGATCTTCTTCGCAAAGACGGGACTAGCGTCACCATCACGTTGAGCATCTCGCCCCTCATCGTCGATGGCGCTATCACAGGCGTGGTCGGCACCGCCGAGGACCTCACGGAGCGCAAACGAGCGGAACGCGCCCTCCGTGAAAGCGAAGAGCGCTTCCAGACCATCGTCGAGACGTCTCCGGACCTGATCTCATGGCTCGACAGCGGAGGCCGGCTCGTGTTCGCCAACTCGGCCCAACTCGTCTTGCTGGGCTACACGCCCGAAGAGCTTCACGGTCAGAACATGCTCGCCTACATCCATCCCGACGATCTTCAGATCGCGGCGAACAGGCTGAGGGAACTCCTGGCCGATCCACCTGCACCCCCGGAGACGCGCGTGATCCGGTTTCGGGGGAGCGAGGGCCAATGGGTGCCTCTGGAAATGCGTGCGCGGCCGCTCCCCGGATCGGCAGGGCTCCTCATCGTCTCGCGCGATGTCAGTGAGCGTAGCGCCCAGGCCGAAGCCCTGCAGCGTAGCGAGGCTCTCCTGAGGGAATCGCAAGCTGTCGCCCGCCTGGGCAGCTACTCCCTCGACATCGCCAGCGGGACGTGGACAAGCTCTGCTTTGCTCGACGACATCCTCGGGATCGACGATGCCTTCCCTCACAGCATCGAGGGCTGGGCTTCGCTGGTTCCCGCCAACTCGCAGGCCGGACTGCTCCAATACGTGAAGGATGTGATCGAGGGGGGCGAGCGTTTCGACCTTGAGTACCTGATCGTCCGCCACACCAACGGCGAGGAGCGGTGGGTCCACGGGCTCGGCGAGATAGAACGTGGTCGCGATGGCAAGCCGGTCCGTCTGGTTGGAACAACCCAGGACATCACGGAACGGCGCCGCAGCGAGGAAGCGCTCCACGAAAGCCAGCGCGCCCTCGCCACCCTCATCTCCAACCTCCCCGGCATGGCCTATCGCTGCCAGAACGACCGCGACCGGACGGCCGAATTCGTCAGCGATGGCGCCTACACGCTCACCGGATACGTTGCGGGCGAGTTGCTCGCCTCCGGCGGGACCGCATACAACAGCCTCATTCACCCCCAGGATCGGGAGCGCGTCTGGGACGATGTGCAACGCGCGGTCGGGCAGCGCCGGCCGTTCGAGCTCTCCTACCGCATCAACACCGCCTGGGGCGAAGAACGCTCCGTTTGGGAGCACGGCCAGGGCGTCTTCGATGAGGAAGGTAGACTCCTCGCACTCGAAGGCTTCGCCATGGACGTGACCGATCGCCAGCGCGCGCTCGATCTTGTCAGGCAGAGCGAGGAACGCTATCGGCGACTGGTGGAGACTTCGCCGAGCGCCATCGTGGTCCACCAGGACGGAATCGTGCGCTATGCAAACCCGGCCGGGCTGGGCTTGTTGAGCGCTCCATCGGCC
>CAZCDK010000010.1:22103-27882 GCA_964497285.1 uncultured Anaerolineaceae bacterium
TGCTCTCGTCGGCCGTGGAATCCGCGAACTCATCGCGCCCGACCATTGGGAACGCGCGCAGGAATCAGCTCGACAGCAGTCAGACGGCGGCGCTGCCGTCTTCGTCGAAATGCAGCTCCGTCGCGTCGACGGGACACTCGTCGACGTCGAGCTGTCCTCGATCCCGGCTCTGTTCGAAGGTCGGCCGGCTACGCAGTCAGTTGACCGCGACCTCACCGAAAGGAAGCGCGCCGAGGAGGAGAGGCTCCTCTTTGAGCGTCGCGTCCTCGAGTCAGCGAAGATAGAGAGCCTCGGCGTACTCGCGGGCGGCGTCGCCCACGATTTCAACAACATCCTCGGCACCATCATGGGCAACGCCAGCCTCTCCCTGATGGCGGCCGGCGACGCCTCGCCCGCCGGCACCTACCTCCGGGAGATCGAGTCAGCCGCCGTGCTCGCTGCCGACCTGGCGCGCCAGATGCTCGCCTATTCGGGCAAGGGCCGGTTCGTTGTCAGCCTGGTCGACGTCAGCGAAATCGTCCGGGAGATGGGCCATCTCGTCGGTGTCTCCGTTCCTCGCAGCGTCCTTCTCGATTGGCAGCTGGCCGGCGATCTGCCCGCCGTGGAAGTGGACGCCACCCAGCTCCGGCAGGTCGTGATGAACCTCATTCTCAACGCCTCCGAGGCCATCGGTGACCGCGACGGCAGCATCCGTGTCTCCACCAGCGTTGTGCACGCCGGCTCGGCCTACTTTGCCTCCACCTACATGGCGCCCGCCGACCTGCCGGAGGGCGACTACATCTGCCTGGACGTTTCCGATACCGGCGCGGGCATGGACGAAGAGACCATGACCCGCATGTTCGATCCCTTCTTCAGCACCAAGTTCGCTGGCCGCGGCCTCGGCATGGCCGCTGTCCTGGGCATAGTCCGTGGCCACAAGGGCGCCATCCGGGTCGAAAGCGCGGAAGGCCGCGGAACGACTGTCCGCGTGTTGCTGCCGGCCGTTGCTGCGCACGTCGCGAGACCTCCCGATGCTGTCGCCCCACCAACGCTTTCCAGTTTCCTTGGCACCGCTCTCGTCGTCGATGATGAGGAGAGCATCCGCGTCGTCGCGACGCGCATGCTCTCCCGCCTCGGCTTCGATGTCATCACAGCAGCTGATGGACACGCCGCAATCGAGGTGGTCCAGGACCGGCATCAGGACCTCGCCGTGGTCCTGCTCGACCTCGCCATGCCCGTGCTCGGAGGCCGGGAAACGCTCCGCCGGCTGCGTGACATCGCCCCCGCCGTGCCGGTCCTCATGATGAGCGGCTACGGCCCCGAACAGGCCATGGGGAACCTCCAGCAACCCACCCAGGATCGGTTCCTCCAGAAGCCCTTCGCCCTCAAGGACCTGGAAGCCGCCCTCGTCACAATCCTCCACGCGGGGGCGTGAACCACTACCCCTGCATCCTTTACGCTATGACGGCAAGGGGGATCCAATGGAACAACTCACCGATGGCTCTCTTTCCATCGTCGTCGCGGGGCCCGTGGGCTTCGGCAACAACATCCATGTCATCATCGACCGCGAAACCGGCGAAGCAGCGTTCATCGATGCCCCCGGTGATGCCACCGCCAACCTCGAGGCCGCCGCGTCCGCCGGCGTCCGTCCCGCGAAGATCCTGCTGACGCACTCGCACGGTGACCACACTTCGGCCATCGACGGCTTGAAAGATGCCCTCGGCTGCGAGCTCTACGCCAGCCCGAAAGAACCCTGGCTGAAGGCCGGCCAGATCGACGTTGAGGTGAGCGATGGCGACGAGATCATGGTGGGCAATCTCCCCCTCCGGGTGATCGCGGTCCCGGGCCACACACCCGGCAGCGTGACGTTTCTCCATGGCAAGCACGCCTTCGTCGGCGACACGGTCTTCCCCGGCGGTCCGGGCCGGTCGGCCTCGAACACCGCCCTGCAGGAGGAGATCGGGTCCATCACGAACCGCCTCTATTCGCTCCCCGACGACACCGTTGCCTACCCCGGACATGGGGGCCGCACAACGATCGGCGAGAGCCGGGCCGAATACGCCGTGTTCGCGGCCAGGGACCACGATCCCGACCTTCATGGCGACGTGACCTGGCTCGAATCCTAGGAACCGGCCGCCGCCCCTCGCGCACCCCGACTCGCGGCCCGTTCGATTACCTGGGCCAGGTCCTTGATTCCGTACGGCTTTGCCAGTAGCGGGAGGCTGTGCCGTTCCGTCAGGCGCACTACCCCTGCGTCCGTGGTCGCCCCCGTCGCGATCACGATTCGGTCCAGCAACTGCGGCGCGATCTCCAGCAGGCCCGCGACCACCGAGTCGGCGGTCTCGCTTGCCAGCCGGTAGTCACAGATCACGAGGTCGAAATCATCGATCGCCGCCAGTGCCACTGCCTCGCGACCGTTCGCTGCCACCGAGCAGTGGTGCCCCAGGCGCGCCACGAGTCTCTGGATTAGCACCCGCAGGCTCGGCTCATCATCCACGATGAGCACGCGCGCGCTTCCTGCTTGGGGCGCCGACACCGCAGCCTCCATGGCGGGCGGAGCGCATGGACGGGACGGGATGGTTACCCGGAACTTCGTGCCCTTCTCGGGCACAGAGGTGGCCTCGATCTCGCCCCCGTGTGCCTTGACGATGGTCCGGGAAAGCGAAAGGCCAAGACCCGTCCCGTCTCCGTGCTTCGTGGTGAAGAAAGGTTCAAAGATGCGGTCCATCGTTGCCGCATCCATTCCATGGCCATTGTCCTCCACCTCGATCAGCGCCTCGTCCTCGTCAACCTCCAACCGGACATCGATCCTCGGATCCGGGACGTCGCGCACGGCGTGTTCGGCATTTGTCACGAGGTTGAGCAACACCTGCGTTAGCTGGTGCTCGTTCCCACAGGCCAGCCTGTCCAACCCCCTCCGCTCAATCGTCACCTTGGTGTTGCATAGAGCCCACTCCGGGCGGCGCAGCCGCTCCACGTGTCCGAGCACATCTGCCAGCGAAACGTCGCCCAACTCCACTCTGCCCGGCCGGGCGATGAACAGGAGATCGCGGACTATGTCGCGCGCGCGAAGCGCCTCCTTGCGGATGACCTCGATCTCCTCGGACGGGGCGTCGCCGTCAGGCGCGCCCGCCAGCAGGTCCGCGAATCCCAGGATGGCCGTCAACGGGTTGTTGAGTTCGTGCGCGACTCCGCCGACGAGTTCGCCCAGCGCCGCGAGGCGAGCAGTCTGTTCCATTTCCTCGCGGTGCCGCTCGCGCTCCGCTTCTTGTTCCACCTGGGCCGTCACGTCGGTCCCCACGGCCAGCAGACGGACATGCGGGTCGTCGAGGGGTATCAGTTCGTAGTCGAGCCAGCAAGGCTTCCCCCCGACCATCAGATGCGTCCGGCCCTGTTGTGGCTCGCCCCTCACAAACGCCGCCTCGAATGGACCGCGGAGATCCTCGCGCAGCCCGTGCAGGTAGTCCTCCGGCCTGCGGGACAGCCGGTCCGGGTCAATGGTCAGGGAGATCGCTTCCCCAAGGGGGTTGGCGAACACGCCTATCCGATCGTGATCAAGGAGGATCACCGCCTCTGAGAGGGAGTTGAGGGCACGATGATACGTTTCGCGTTCACGGGCGGTCTGCTGCGCTGCCAGCATGTTGGCAATCGCCGGTCCGCTGATCTGGGTCATCAGCCGGATGAGGCGCAGGTCCCGCTCGCTGAACTTGTGCCCCTCAAGGCGCGATCCCGCGAGCAGGTAGCCAACCGTAACCCCGTTCGACTGGCACGGGGTGATGGACAGCGTCTGAACGCCAAATCGGCGGGAGGTCGCGAACTCGGCCGAATCATCCGGCAACCCGTCCAACACGACCTGGCCGGTCTCGGCCGCAAGCTCTGCATACTTCTGGATCGGGCGCACCACCAGCCCGCCCCGCGGATCCGGATAGATGATCTGGTTCCCCTCCACGTAGCCCAGGGCCGAGTACGGTCGCGGTACGAAGAGCCTCAGCGGCCGCACCAGACCAGCCACGAGCGCGTTCCAGTCTGCGGCGCTCGCTACGACGGCGGCGACCGCTGCCACCACCCGCTGCTCCTCGGCCTCCGCCTCACTTGCGCGGACGCGCTCGTGGCTGGCGATCGCCTGAGAGAGGAACATGCCCAGCAACCCCGCGAACGACATGTCGCGAGGATCGAACGGCGCCTCGCTCTTCCGCGCGAATGTCAGCACCCCCAGTTGAGCTCCGGGTTCGCCCAGGCGGACTGCCAACGCGCGCTTCATCCCGGCGTTCGCAAGCACCTGGATCGCCGCCGCGCTGTGTTCCGTTGGGCGAAACTCCGCCAGGTTGTTGTCGTCGCGGAAGACGTCGGCGATGCCGACTTCCTCAGGTGTTCGTTCCGGCGTGTCTCGAAGCACGATCGCCGGCTCCACTCCCACCAGGCGCAACTTGCCTTCGTTCGCCACGTGCAACGCAAGGAAGTCAAAGGCGATGGCCTGTCTCACCGTCGCCTTGATCCGGTCGAACAGCGCGTCCACAGGCTCCCCAGCGTTGATGAGCACGGAGAGCTCGTTCAGGAGTTGCGCTCTGCGGGCGTCAGCCTCGCTGCGTTCGATCCTTCGCTGGTTTGCCACGGCTTGCGTGAGAAGCGTTGCCACCGTCTCCACGAAGGCCATCTCGGTGTCCGTGAAGGCCAGGTTCCGGCGCCGGCCAAGGCCCAGTGCGCCCAGGATCTCGTCCTCCTGTCTCAGCACCGCCCCCGCGTTCCGGATGATCCCGGCGCGGGCCAGTGCATCCGTCCAGGGGCCCGGCACACGATCCGACCGGTACTGCGTTGTCGTCCCTCCCTCCGACACGAGCCCGTCGATCTGCGACTCGGCCAGCGATTCCAGCTCACCCGCGGCCTTGTACACCTGAGGTTCCGACCCAACAACGCGCATCATTCCCGGCCCGTGCGCCACGAGCAGGTCCACGTAGTCAAACGCGATCGCTTCGGCAAGCAGATCCCGGAGCCGCTCGAAGAGGGCGTCAACTGGCTCTCCCGCGCTGAGCAGGATCGAAAGGTCGTTCAGGATCCGGCTCCTGGCGGTCTCCTGCCGCGCGTTCGCGACCATGACCTCTTCGAACACGGCGCCGCCCAGCAGTTTTGACGCGGCGGAGAGAAAGGCCAGGTCCTCAGGTTCAAAAGGCTCACCGCTCATCCGCCCCACGGTGAACATCCCTTGCGCGACACCGCCGTGCAGGAGGGCTATCGACCACCCCCGGCGAAGCCACAGCGCCGCCATGGTCTGCGCGCCCCTCCCCGCGATGTGGAGTGGAACGAACTCAACCCCATCTTCGTAGCCCAGGGTCCCTGCTACGCCCATGTGGTCCGCGCGCCACACGGACCGGTCCGGTGCAGGCTGCGTCGCCCCCGGGTAGGACCCAACGATACGCATGAAGCGGCGATCGGATTCGAAGACCGCCAGGGATGCGTATTCAAAGGCCGCCGCCCTGAGCAGCCTGCGCGCGAACTCCTCGAAGACCCCGGCAAGGCTTCTTCGCTCGCTGACCAGCTGCGCGAGGTCGAGCAGCAGATCGCGGTGGTCGGCCAGTTGTTGGTCTTTTCCTGAAGCTACCACGATCATCCTTTGCACCGGACGCCGTTCCTCAGCCATGGCCCGGTCTGCCGACCGGTCGAATGCGGATGGCGGCCAGCGCGGACAGGCCAGAGGCCGCGGTTGGCACGTGACGGCACGCGACGCCACTTCGACCTTGCTGAGATTGTCGGCGCATCTTATCGCACGAATAGGCAAATGTGTTGATTCTCGGTTGCTAAATCC
>CAZCDK010000011.1:0-7559 GCA_964497285.1 uncultured Anaerolineaceae bacterium
GAGCGGCGTCCCGGACGCTTTCTCCGCGGACGGGGCAGGAGGCTTTCGCCTCGCGGCGCTGCGGAGTTGGGCAAGAGCACCCAATCCTGTGTAGGCTCCGCGGCATGTTCAGCCACTTCGATCCGTCCCACATCGACCGTTCCCTGGATTCCCGCGCCGCCACATTCGAGAACCCGACGGGTGCGCGCGGCAGCGGTGGCCAGGCCCGCGGCGGCAGAAAGGGTTCGCCCTCGCGCCGTCTTGGGCCCGGGGAACGGGTAGTGCTCGCGGACATCGCCGGGCCAGGCACCGTGCGGCACATCTGGATGACGTTCCCGCCCGCTCCCCCCGAAACGATGCGGGCAATAGTCCTTGAGGCGTTCTACGATGGGGCGCCGGAGCCGAGCGTCTCCGTTCCCTGCCTGGACTTCTTCGGACTGCCGCACGGTCGTCCCGCGGCCTACTTCTCCGCACTCACATCGGTCCATGAAGGCCGGGGCTTCAACGCCTACTTCCCGCTGCCTTTCCGCGAAGGCCTCCGGATCGAACTAACCAACGGCGCGAACCGGCCGATCGACCTCTACTACCAGATCGACTACACGCTCCAGCGGGCGCTGCCGGACGACGCCGGCCTCCTGCATGTGAGCTTCCGGCGCGAGAACCCGACAACGCCGAAGCGCGACTTCGTGATCGCGGAAGGATTGCGCGGGCCGGGGCGCTTTCTCGGGTGCGCGATTGGCATCCGCACCATCGACCCCGCGGCCTGGTATGGGGAGGGCGAAGTGAAGGTCTACCGGGATGGCGACGAGGCCTTCCCGACGATCTGCGGCACGGGGCTGGAAGACTACGTCGGGACCGCCTGGGGCATGGCCACACACACGGCGCCCTACGCGGGCGTGCCGCTCGAAGCTCGGGAGCCGGGAAGTCGCGGCAATCCCGACCTGGTGGGTTTCTACCGGTGGCACCTGCCCGACCCGATCGTCTTTGAACGGGACCTGCGCGTGACCATTCAACAGATCGGTTTTGCGCAGTTCAGAGAGGGCGAGGAAGCGGAGTTCGAGCGGTACCAGGAAACGAACCCTGCGGCCGGGGCGGGATGGCAGCTCGATCCCGGGGGTGGCGTTATTGCCCGCGGCATCGCCGAGCGCATCGACGACTACTGTGCGGCAGCCTTCGTCTACTGCGCACAGCCCCAGCCGGTGCCGAGAGTCGACCTTGCGGCGGCGCTCGCAGACATCGGTCGTCGCCCCTATGAACGGCCGAGTCCGTTCGAGAGGATGCTCGGGGACGTGGGCGGGTAGGGCTCCGGCCGAGATCGAGACCGGACGCATCGGGGCACGAAGACGGTCCGGCACGGGAGCCCCGGGCGGCCAATGGACGCGACGGTACGGCAGGCCGGAGGCAGGACTCAGTCCCCGCGGCGGATCTGCCCGTAGCGCACGAGCGCGTACATCGCGAGGACGCACTCCTCGACCGCCTGGTAGACAGGGATGTTCGCAGCCTGCAACAGCTCATCGACCGTCTCGGAGGGCGCCATCGACCGGGTGATGACGGGCTTCCCGTGCCGCTCGGGTATCCGGCAGAAATCGTCCACAGCGGTGATGACTGCCTTCCGCTGGTCGGCGAGGGATTTCGCCCGGAGGCTGCGATCGCGTGGCACGCTCGTGATGATCCCGTCGATGTTGTCGAGCGATGCCAGCTTCTCGATCACGGCGGTTTCTTCTTCGACCCCGATCGCCCCGGCGGCGAAGTCGACGGGGTTCTGGGGGACGGGAGCGTGGGGAGGCAGCATCTCCTTGAGCGCCCTCTTGTCCTCCTCATGGAATTCGGGGACTTCGAGCCCCAGGGATATGAGGGTGTCAACGGCCACGACGCTCTCGCCGCCGTTGCCCACGACGGCGATCCGGCCGCCGCGGGGAAGTGGCTGTCCGAGCAGGGCCCTGGCCATGACGAATAGGTGCTCCAGCTGGTAGACGCGGATGATCCCCGCCTGGCGGCACATCCCATCGAAGACACGGTCTTCGCCGGCGATGGAGGCGGTGTGGGAGAGAGTTGCCCGGGCGCCCTGCCGCGAGCGCCCGCCCTTGAGGATGAGGATGGGCTTCTCCCGGGCCACTCTCCGTGCGGCCTGGGCGAAGCGGCGGCCGTCTTTGAAACCCTCCATGTAGAGCGCGATGACGCGCGTGTGCTCGTCGCGAGCGAAGTACTCAAGGTAGTCGGAGGCGGTGAGGTCGGCCTGGTTTCCCATGCTGACGAACGAGCTCAGGCCGAATCCGCCGGTTTGCGCCGCGCGCACGGCGGCGCCGCCGAACATGCCGCTCTGGCTGAGGAACGCCAGGCCACCGCGGGGTGGCGTCGGCAGCGGGGAGATGTTCAACCCGACCGCCGAGGACCACATCCCGTTCCCGTTGGGGCCGATGAAGCGCAACCCACCGGCGCGCGCGATCTTCACCGTCTCCTCCTGGAGAGCCCTGCCCCTGGCGCCGGTCTCGGCGAAGTCGGCGGAGATGATGAGTCCGCCCGGGATGCGCTTCTGGACGCAGCCCTTCATGGCCCCGGGCATCTGCTCGGCAGGGATAGTGAAGACGGCAAGATCGATCGGCTCGGGGATTTCGAGCACATCGTTGTAGGCCTTGAGGCCCGCGATCTCCTGCTCCCGGGGGTTCACGACGTAGATCCGCCCACGGAACCCCGATGCCAGGGCCCGATTCATGACCATTCCGCCCCACTTCGTCGGGTTGTTGCTGGCGCCGATGATCGCGATCGACTTCGGCTTGAAGATCGGCTGCAGCTGCCGGACCACCTCTTCGGACATGCGGACCTCCCGCGCCGATGGTACGGGACGGCAGGCCAACGAACCCGCGGCTGGCCGGGCGACGGCGCGTGGGGAGGGCGGCGAGGGTCGCGTCAGAACTGCGACAACTTCCAGTAGTTCCCGAGGGGTAGACGAAGGAAGACGATGTCGTGGAGATCGCCGTGCTTGTCCCGGACAGCATCGGAGATCTGACCGACCTTGATGCCACCGAGGAACTCGACCGCCCGGAGCGCGTCGTCCTGGATGCCGGCCACGAGTTCGAAGTCCACCTGCTCCAGCTCTGCATCCCAGGCGATCTCGACCAGCTCGCGCAGCATTGCCAGACCAAGCCCCTTGCCGCGGAATTCCGTAGCGACCACGACGCGGATCTCGGCGGCGTGTCCCCGGTAGCCGCCGCGGTGGCGAATGAGCACCGCGTCGCCGACGATGCTGCTGCCCGACAGGGCGAGCAGGGGCAGGGCGCGATCGTAGTCCAGGCGGTCGGCCCAGGCCTGGATTACCGTGGGCGAGGCCACGTCCTCCTTGAGGAAGAAGCGCTCTTCCTCGGAGATGTCGCTGAAGAAGGCATGCAGGCTCCGGCAGTCATCGGGCGTCATCGGCCGGACGACCACGGGCGTGCCGTCGCGCAGCTTGATCTCGGAGGGGTAGCGGGTAATCGGGTAGACGGCCATGGTGTGTCACCTCCCGGCGGCGCCTCCCGTCGTCCCGGCGCGCCCGGGAAGCGCATTCAGGTATGGGCGTTCCGGGCGAAGCGCGTGAGGGTCGAACGGTCCGCGATGCCGGGCCTTTCGGTGGGAATACGAAGTTGGCCCGCCCGGCGAACCGGCCGCAGGCGGGGCAAAGGAGGAGCAGATCCGGCCGCTCTCCGCAGGGCTCACTGCCCCATCGCCTCGACCTTCGATCGCATTCCGGTGCGTTGCGCCTTTGGGATCTTCGGGGCGATGCGAGCGACGAAGTTGGCAGCCGTGCCGGTGTGTTCGTGGGGCAGGGGTTGCATGGGGCGGCGCAGTTTCGGGTGGCGGCGAACGTATTCCTGCACGTCCTCCATTGTCACGCCGTGCGTATCGAGGACGCGCTGGATCTCGTCGCGGGCCTTGAGCTTCGCCTCGTAGAGCTTCATCTGCATGCGGCTCTTCACGTTCACCTCGCCATCGCCGGATGTCTCGATGGGGATGAACACGCTGTCGCGCAGGTCGGAAACGACCTTCGATTGGACGCCGTCGGACTGGGTGCTGGGCATGCAGCCGAAGGGCTTGATGGAGGCAACCATGTGGGCCTTCTTGTCGCGCACGGCGCTAATGTGCTTGCCGACCTCCATGTGCCCTTCACCTCCACCGATGCGCACGTTGTAGTAGTCGCCGGCATAGCGGGCGAGCTGTTCCTGCGATACGAGAGGGTCGGTGCGGAAGGTGAGCGCCGCGCGGTAGAAGTTGTAGAAGCTCTTGTAGAGGCAGAGTGCGACCCAGAGCGTGAGGAGACGCTTGCGCGTGCCGCGGCGGATGCCCAGACCATCGCGCGCGCGGGTCAGGCCGCTCCAGAGGATGTAGTCGATCCAGGTGCCCACCGGTTCCGTCACGACTTCCGCGCCCTCGGTTTCGAGCCAGGCCTGGAGCTTGTAGGACCCATCACCCTCGGTGGTCTGCGCCCAGAACTCGCCGGTGATCTTCACCCTGGGCTTGATGCGCGTGTAGTCGACGTCGATGGCGTTGAAGGTCTGCCGGATGCGGCGGAGTGCCATCCAGACCGAGTTGTGGTTGCGGAAGGTGTCGGCGAGGTGGTCGCGTGCGCGCTGCAGGGCGCGATCGGTAATGCCGGGCTCCAACTCGTACGGACGGATCCGGTGGGCCATCGTGTTGACGATGTCCGAGGCAATGATGCCGCGCAGCACTTCGAGGAAGAAGGACGCGTCGAGGACGAAACCGTCGTTCCTGGCGCCTCCGCCGAGCACGCCGTTTTCTTCGAGCCCACCGGTCTGCTGGAAGATGAGCACGCGGAAGTTTTCGAACCCGGCATCGGTCAGCGCCTTGCGATACTCGCTTTCGTACATGCCGAAGCGGCAGGGCCCGCATGCGCCGGCGGTGATGAACACGTACTTCTTCTCGATGTCGGTTTCGCCCGCGGCACGGAGCCGCTGGAGGAAGAGCACGAGGTTCCCCACGGTGTAGTAGGTGGGGTTGCATTGCCCGCGGTTGCAAAACTCCTTGCCCACGGCCAGTCCCTGGTTGTCGGGCGTCGGAAGATCGAGGACGCGGTAGCCGAGGTTCTCGGCGGCGGCAGTAAGAACATCGTCGTGGGTGCGCGTCAGCCCGCCGCAGAGGATGGTGACCTGGTCGCGTTCCGCCCGCGTGAAGGGGAGCTCGGGCGGGCGGTGGAAGTGGCGAACCTTCTTCCGGGGCACGCCGAGGGCGAGGCGCAGGCCGTCTTCGTAGGTTTGGAGCCGATCCTGGATCTCGCTCTCGTTCAGCGCGGTGGACACTAGAGGGCCTCCAGCTCGATGACGTGAGCGGCAGTAGCCGGGCAGCCGTTGGGCGCCGCCCCAACCCCGCAACCACTGCAGCCGCTGCAGGCGCTTCCGCTTCCGCGGCCGATGGGGCTCATCGCCGCGCCCAGGGGCACGAGGCCGTCCCAGCGCCGGTCGACCGGCCGGGTGGCCCCGGGCACGAGGTCTCCGCGCCGGAGCCGCTCCTCGTAGGCCTTCACGGCATCGTGCACACGCGCCTCCATTTCGGCCTCGTGGCGTAGCTGGTCCTGGTAGCGCCCGAGGAAGTAGGCGATCGTCTCAACGCGGATCTTGATCGAGCCGGCAGGCTTGTTCTCGTCGATATCGTGGAAGGTGAAGTAGGGCGTGTTCGACGCCGCGACGATCCCTTCGATGACGGCGTACATCGGGGCGTCGTGTCCGCACTTGAAGCTGGACAGGTCGAGGGCGACAAGATTGGGATGGCGCGCCACGTACTTGGCGCCCCAGATCTTGCGGCTTGAGTTCTCCGAGTAGGCGTTCTTCCACACGTCGCGGATGTCCATCGCGCTGCGCATTTCGCCGCGAGCCAGCTCATCGCCGAAGAGGCGGGCGAGAACGTCGGGGTCCGTCGGCAGGGAATCGACCGTGAAGATAGGGTAGCCGCACTGCTGGATGGCTTCGAGGATCTCGTGGTTGAGACCGGGGTCGTTGTGATAGGGGCGGCCGAGAAGCACGAGCCCGACCCGGTGGTCGCGCTCCAGGTCGGCGAGCACCTTGCGGGCGGTGGCGCGGAGTTTCACCCGGTAGCGGGAGAGGGCGGCCCAGCCTTCGCGGACGGCGAAGGTGTTCTCTTCGGCAGTGACGCCCAGCACGCCGCCGGCGAAGCCGAGGAGCTGGCGTTCCATCAAAGGCGCATCAGCCATGTTGAGCACCGGATTCAAGAAGCGGATCCCGGCTTCGGCGAAGACGTCGCCCTCCTTGGTGAAGGCTGCCTTCGTGACCTCCGGCGTGGCCGAGACGGACGGACAGGCGCACGAATCGAGGGTGTGATCGAGCTCCGTCTGCAGCGTGGTCAAGGAGGGGAAGAAGATGACGTGGGGCCTGCGCCGGGCGTGCACGAGCTGGTGCACGTGCGCCAGCGCGACCTTGCTCGGGAAGCACTGGTCGATAGACCCCCGGCGGGAGCCTTCCTTCCACATCTCCTCGCTGGTGAAGTCGGAATAGACGATGTTCGAGGGCCTCACGCCGAGGCTCTCGAAGTAGGCGCTGAAGAACGGAGCAAGCGCGAACATGTTGAGCACGCGCGGCATGCCGATGACGATCTGGGCGCGCTGCGCGGCGACTTCGTCGCGGGCCTGGTTGCGCTCGCGGCGGCGGCGCGGCTGGAGGCGATCGCGCAGTTGATCGCGCAGGCGCTGGCTCGGCGCGGGCGCCCGGGCCGCCTGGGGCGAGCGGAAGGCCTCCTTCGCCGCAGCTTCGGCGAGGTTCGGGTTTGCCTTCTTGGCCTCGTCAAGCCGGGCCTTGATGGTGCGCATGTCGCTGACGTCCTCCACGGTGCCCTTTTCGCACGTGGCGACGATGAAGCGGCGGCTATCGCCGCCAGGCGTGGTGGTGCTGATGAAGGTTCGCAGGCACTTGTTCTTGCAGAAGAAGCAGCGCGTGGATTCATCGCGCGTGGCCGTGAACTGCAGGTGCTCGGCCGCGTCGAAGCCGATGAAGGCCGAAGCACCTTGCCCGCCAGTGACGCGCAGGGCTTCGAGCGCGGCACCGATCGCACCCGACTCGCCGCAATACTCGTGGACGAGGATCTCGGCATCGGGAACCCGGGCGCGGATGAAGTCGTGCTGGGCCTTGACGGCGGCAAGGTTGTACTGGGTGCCACCCTGGAGGACGAAACGCCTCCCGAGCTTGCCGAGGTTCGGCTCCTGCACCACGTAGAGCCAGATATTCTTGGGCAGCACGGTGGCGAGCCCGGCCATGATCTCCTCGCGGCTCCAGCCAAGCTGCTGGAAGTTGACGATGTCCGTCTCCATGAAGACGGCGCAGCCGTAGCTGAAGATCGGCACACGGCGGGCGGAGAAGGCGGCATCGGCATACGCCTCCACTTCGAAGCCGAAGCGGCTGGCCGTCGACTGGAGGAAATAGCCATTGCCGGCCGAGCACTGGGTGTTCAGGCGGAAGTCCTTGACCTTGCCGCCGCTGAGGACGATGACCTTGATGTCCTGGCCGCCGACGTCGCAGATGACATCGAAGTCCTGGTAGTAGTCCAGCGCCGCGAGCGTGTGGGCAACGGCCCCGCCCACC
>CAZCDK010000011.1:7569-23051 GCA_964497285.1 uncultured Anaerolineaceae bacterium
GGGTGTCGCGGAGAACGTCCTTGGCATAGCCAGTGACCCCGACGCCCTTCACCTCGAGGATCGCGCCCTGTCCCGTTACCTGGCACTGGAGTTCGGCCAGGATCTCGCGCGAATCGGCGATGGGGTTGCCGGCGGAGAGGCGATAGGCCTTCGCCAGGAGTGTGCCATTGGCATCGAGGAGCACGCCTTTGGTCGAGGTGGAACCACCGTCGATCCCGACGTAGGCCTCGACCGCCTGACCCGGCCGGAACTTCGTCCCGCGGAATGGTGGCCGCGCGAACCGCCGTGCAAACTCCTTCAGCTCCTCGTCGCCGGTGCAGAGGCCGGGGGCACCGGACGCTTCGCGGAGGTGGTCGCGGCCGTGGTCGACGTATTGCGCGAGGCCCACAGAACCGGCGTAGCGGCCGATGTGGGGATCTTCGCTGCGGCCGTAGAGCACCGACCCGAGGGAGGCGTAGTACTGGGCGTTTGCGGGTACGATGACGAGTTCGCGGGGGTCGATGCCGTCGGGCAGCGGGTAGCGGCGCTCCTCCCAGAGGCGCGGGATGTGGAAGCGCCAGGCGTCGCGCAGGGCGGGGATGAACGTGTTCGGTCCGCCGAGCAGGAGGACCTTGGGACGGACGGTGTTTCCACGCGTGAGCACGCTCAGGTTCTGCTGCACGAGCGCATCGAACAGCGAGGCCATGAGTTCGACCGCGGACACGCCCTGCTTCTGGAGCCCATTGATGTCAGTCTCCGCGAAGACACCGCACTTGCCCGCGACCGCGTGGAGCGGCACGCCGTCGTAAGTCATGGCGGCGATCTCATCGAGGGAGAGGCCCAGTTTTGCCTGGATCTTGTCGATCACAGCGCCGGTTCCGCCGGCGCACTTATCGTTCATACTTGGGAGCTTGCGCTTCTGGCCTGCCACGGGGTCTTCGATCCAGATGATGATCTTGGCGTCCTGGCCCCCGAGTTCGATCACCGAGCCGGCGTCAGGGTAGAAGTGCTCGACGGCCAGCGAGACGGCATTCACTTCCTGGACAAACTTCGCGCCGATGACGTCCGCCAGAACACCGCCGCCGCTGCCCGTGACGAACACGCGAAACGATTCCGCGGGGCAGGCGAAGCCGGCCTCGATCCGGCGGAGGAATTCCAGCACCTTTTCGGGCTGGCGTGTCTCGTGCCGCTCGTAGTCCTTCCAAAGGATTTCGAGGGTGGCGGGGTCGACGACGACGGCCTTCACGGTCGTGGAGCCCACATCCAGGCCGATGAGGAGTTGAGGCGGGAGGACTCGTGCCTCGCCGCTGCTGGCATCTTCGGGATCGCCGCTGTCGATTGTCGTCACCATGTCTACTCTGCCGCCCCGGCGTTCGCCGAAGCGAACACGGATACTCAACAGGAAGCTCCGGCATATTACAAGAGGGAGATTGGGGACGATAGCCCCTGTTTTTCTCGTCTATTGAGCGTGAACAGGCCAGGCTCCGCGTTGCGGGGGGCCGGAGACGTGGGCCCGAACCCCCGTCACGGTGGCGATGAGGGCCGGTGCTTCTCCAGGAGAGCTTCGTAGCGGGCCAGCACCCGCCCGGCGACGTTGGGCCACGAGTAGTCGGGGGCCTTCACCGCCGCCCTGCGCCGAAGGGCACCCGCAAGGGCCGGGGTCGTGACCACCCGCTCGAGCGCGGCCGCCAGCGCCCCGGGATCGCGCGGGGGAACGAGGAGGCCATCGACGCCGTGTGTCACTACGGCGGAGAAGCCCTCGATGTTCGAGGCCACCACGGGCGCGCCGGCGGCCATCGCTTCGAGCAAGACAATGCCAAAGGACTCGTTGCCCGTGTTGGGAGCGCAGTAGACCGCAGCGTGCTGGTAGTAGGCGGGCAAGACTGCGCCCGGGACGTAGCCCGCGAAGTGGACGCCCTGCGCCGCGTTTTCCCGCACCCAGTCCTCGTACTCCTTCCGGCGGGTCCCTTCGCCCGCGACGACCAGGCTCAGCTCGGGACGGCGGACCTTTAGCCGGCGGAACGCTTCCAACAACACCGGGAGGCCCTTGCGCTCTTCGAACCGCCCGACAAAGAGCACGTAAGGCCGGGCCGCGAGCACCTCTGGCGGGCAGGGGACCTCGGCCTGAAAGCGGTCGACGTCGACGCCGTTGGGGATGATCTCGTAGCGGCCGGGGTAGTAGCGCTCGACGAGCCGCTCGGCCGCGGTAGAAACGGCGATGCGCCCGTGAAGCCTCCGCGCCCAGCGCCCCAACAGCGGGCGCATGAGTGAATAGGTGATGCTGCCGTTGTCGTGTGCGGCGTGGAATGTGCCGACGTTGATTGACTTCGAGTAGTAGAGGAAGACCGGGGGCAGCGCGGGCACCAGCGGCTCGTGCAGGTGGATGACATCGAACTGCTCGCGGGCGAGCAGGCGGCGCACGGCGCCCAGGATGCTGGGCGAGAGGGTGATGCGCGCCAGCGAACCGCCGGAAGGGACGGGGATCGACCGGCCGAGGGTGATGTGGAAGGGGTCGGGCTCATCGCGCGGCGGGCCGGGGGCGTAGGTACGCACGTCGTGGCCGTGGCGGCGGAACTCGCCCGCAAGGTGCTCGATATGGGCATTCACTCCGCTGGGGATGGCGATGTCGTAGGCGGAGACGAGCGCGATCTTCATGGAGGTTGCCTAGCATGTTAGCCGGACCAGCGGCCTAAGCGCGCGGCTGGGGGTTTCGCCGTGGTGCCTTCCCCCAGGCCCGCCGGGACCTCGGTTTCCGTGACCTTCGGGGGCCTGCATGCTACGCTCTCCCCCTACCCGGCGCTCCTCCGATCTCACGTCGTCCCGGACACCCAGGCTCCCGCGCGACTGGAGGCAGTTCGCCGCCGCCCCGGCATGTACATCGGCTCCACCGACAAGTCCGGCCTCCACCACCTCATCAAGGAGCTGGTCGACAACGGCGTCGACGAAGCCATGGCGGGCTTCTGCGACCGCATCGAAGTCATCATCCGCGCCGACGGCTGGTGCACGGTCAAGGACAACGGCCGCGGCATCCCCGTTGATATCCAGAAGCAGACCGGCAAGACCGCCGTCGAAACGGTCCTTACCGTCCTCCACGCGGGCGGCAAGTTCGGTGGCGGCGGCTACAAGGTCTCGGGCGGCCTCCATGGCGTTGGCGCGAGCGTCGTCAACGCCCTCGCCGAGTCGCTCTGGGTCGAGGTGGTCCCCGATCCCGTTGCCCAGGGCAAGCAGCATGCGGGGAAGGTCTACCGGCAGGAGTACGCCCGCGGCGTCCCCCAGGGCGAACTGGTGGGGACGAAGTTCGCGGGCGCGCGCGAACGCGGCACGATTGTCGGCTTCAAGCCGGATGCCTCCATCTTCGAAAGCGTCGACTTCGACTTCAAGATCGAGGCCGAGCGCCTGCGCCAGTACGCCTATCTCACCAAGGGCGTCTGGTTCCACCTGTTGGACGAGCGCGACGGCCACGAGACCAACTACTACTTCGAAGGCGGCATCAAGAGCTTCGTGCGGCATGTGAACCGCGAACGCGAGGCGCTGAACTTCGAGCCTATCTACGTCGAGCGCGAAATCGACGGCAACATCATCGAGTGCGCCATCCAGTACAACGATGGCTTCAACGAGGCGGTCTTCACCTTCGCGAACTCGATCAGCACAATCGACGGCGGCAGCCACCTCACCGGCTTCCGGACGGCGCTCACGCGCGTCCTCAACGACTACGCGCGCAAGGTGAAGATCCTCAAGGACACGGACCCGAACCTGACCGGCGACGATGTGCGCGAGGGGCTGGTCGCTGTCGTCTCAGTGAAGCTGCCCGAGCCCCAGTTCGAAGGCCAGACCAAGGCCAAGCTCGGCAACCCCGAGGTCACGGGCCAGGTGGCGAGCGTGCTTGCCGACGCCCTCACGCTCTACCTCGAAGAGAACCCCTCCGAGGGCCGCAAGATCATCGAGAAGTGCCTGAACGCCTCCCGCGCGCGGGAAGCGGCCCGCAAGGCGCGCGACCTGGTACACCGCAAGAGCGCGCTCGAAAGCGGCACGCTCCCGGGCAAGCTGGCCGATTGCTCGACCCGTGATCCCGAAGAGGCCGAGATCTACATCGTCGAGGGCGACAGCGCGGGCGGCTCGGCCAAACAGGGCCGCGACCGGCGGTTCCAGGCCATCCTGCCCCTTTTCGGCAAGATCCTGAACGTGGAGAAGGCCCGCCCCGACAAGATGCTCGCCCACGAGGCGATCCGGCTCATCATCTCGGCCCTGGGCACAGGCATCCGGGAAACCTATGACGTCGCCAAGCTTCGCTACGGCAAGGTCGTCATCATGACCGACGCCGACGTCGACGGCGCCCACATTCGCACGCTGCTGCTGACCTTCTTCTTCCGGAACATGCCGTCGCTCATCGAAGGCGGCCACCTGTACATAGCGCAGCCCCCGCTCTACCGCACCGCGCAGGGGAAGACCGTGAACTACTTCTACAGCGACCAGGAGCTGGAGGCGTTCCGCAAGGGCAAGAGGACGCCGATCAACGTCCAGCGCTTCAAGGGCCTGGGCGAAATGAACGCCGAACAGCTGTGGGAGACCACGATGAACCCCGAGAAACGGACGTTCCTCCAGGTGCACGTGGAGGACGCCGCCGCCGCCGACATCGTCTTCTACGAACTGATGGGCGACGAGGTGATCCACCGGCGGCGGTTCATCCAGGCGCACGCCACGCAGGTCAAGAACCTCGACGTTTAGGTTGCGTGCCGGGAGCTAGCCGGCGTTCGAATGGCTTCCTTCCCCTGAGGATCATCTCGAAACGGGATTCGTCCCGAGGACTGATCGTCTCGCGGCTCGATCAGGTGCTCCGACTGCGGAGGCGCGCGTAGTCGGTCTCTCCGAGAATCCTCCGCAATTCCGAAAGCTCGGCGCTGATCAGCTGATTCGGTGGCGTCCCGAGCCTTTCGGAGATGCGATCGAGCCGTTGGCCCGGGGTTTCTCTCCCCACGGATTTCGGCCGGAGCCGATAGGTCATCGGCACTACCCCGGTCTGTTTGGCGATGTCAGCCGCGTGAAGCATCACGAGTCCAGTGGCCTTCAACGGATCGTGTCCGACCCCGTCGCAAACCACAAGTTGGAGGTTCGTCCCTGAGAGCACCACCATCTCGCGGGCAGCGTCCAAGATCCTCACATCGTTCGTCACGAACCCCGACGCCCCGTGGTCAAAGGCCAGGTGAAGGATTATCTCCCAGTCTTCGACGCGCCGTGTGAGGCGCCGGTCAACAGAATCGAGAGCCTCAAGGCGCATACCTGCCGGCCACGGAATGGCAAGGACCTGATGGGGGAAGTTCTGGTCCAGTACGAACAGCCGTTCAGGCTGCGCGGTCAAGGGACCGCTCGAGGTCGATCGCCTCAGCGATGGCCTCCAGCGATGCATCTGGGTACATCTCGCCGATGGCCTCGACAGAGATGCCGTCCAGTGTCAGCGCGTACAGGGAAGCCGAAGCAATCCGCGTATCTTGAATGTGAGGCTCGCCCGATAGCTTGCCCGGAATGATCTGAAGCCGGGGACGTGGCCGCAGCAGACTCGGACCGCATTGAGTCGGGGCGGCCAGTGCGGCGAGTCCCAGAAAGGCGAAACGCCGCGTGGCTGGGTCAAAGGGCTCCGAATCGATGTCAAAGAACAAGCGCCCGGTTGGGGCCACACGAACCATTTCCTCGAGGTCCTCAGCCCGAATGTCGTTCTCCGCGAGGAAAGCCAGCGCACGCCGTATCTGGCGCATTGGAGTTGCTCGCGACGCCCCGGGCTTCTCCACGCGAAGCCACTCGATGGCGCGCAACGCGAGCAAGTCGCCCCACGACCACAGCCTCGTGTGTGGATGGGCAGCCACGGAAGGCACAACGAGTTCGGTCCTGGCCCAGTAGTTGAGAGTGCTCTTCGGAACGCCAGCCAAGGCCGCAGCGCGCCTGGAGTCATACACGCCCCGCACCGGATCGATTCGAGCATTCATCGTTCGCTGAATACTACTCGCAACAGGCACACGAATCACTATCAAGATTGGTCTTCAGTTGACGCACAGTACCTGCATCCCGTTGCCGTAGTCGTCGAATGGCGAGCACGTGAGCAGATGGATCCGTGTCGAGGTGAGGACGAAAGCAGGATCCAAAACGAACCGGTTTCAGAAACGTCTGGAGAGTCACGCGCCTTCGGGCAGGCCGCCTGAAGGCACCGACAGCCCGCGACGGATGCTGATCGCCGCACGAAAGGGGGGCCAGCGTTGCTGGCCCCCCTGGCTACCGGCTACCGGCTACCGGCTACCGATCACGGTCTATGCGCGGACACCCGTCAGGCGGGCGAGCTTCACGGTGTTGAAGAGCGCGAGGCCCGCGTACCACTTGACCCGGATGCGCGAAGCATCCTTCGTTTCGAGGCTGCCGACGCGCTCGATGGTGAGGCCGCCGGGCGCGGTCAGGCCGGCGAGCCCGCCTTCGCCGAACTGGATCGCGTAGACGGTGCTGCAGTCGGCGCTCGTACCGGCGGTCTTCGCGTCGCTGATGTAGTCGTTGATGCCGATGGGGACGCCGTCGTAGAACTGCAGCACGCTGCCGAACTCATCGCGGTCGGCTTCGAGGAAAGTGCCGCCGGTGCGGGCGAGGACGTTGAGCGAGCGCCGGCTGCGGCGGCTCATCAGCAGCAGGTCGGGTTTGCCGCCGCGCACGCGGTCGACGAGCTCGTCGAGTTTCTCGAGCGTGAGCACACCACCGTTGGTGCCCATGCTGACGGACTGACCGCCGGCGCAGAGCACATCGAGGCCGTCGAAGCTGTTCGGGTCGACGCCGGCGTTGCCGTTGACGAACGTGTCGTCGAACAGCGACTGCACAGCCCGGGCCTTGAGCTGCACCACGGCTGCTTCGAGGTCCTGGATGTTGGAGCGGGTGGCCTTGAGGAAGTTGTCGATGTCGGCATCGCCGCCCATGATCTTCAGCGTTGCCGTCTCCTGGGAGAAGGTCGGGGTGTTCTCGGCCCAGTTGTCGCCCACGTCGTAGAAGGCGGCGGTGGGGGCATCGTTCTCGCGGTTGTAGGCGAGTCCGTTGCCGACGATTTCGATGAAGGGCAAGCGCTGGAGCACGGGGCTTTCCTGCGCCATGGTTTCGATCACGCCGGCGAGCAGCGTGTCGGTGCTGAGTTTGCTGGCTTCCACGAGCGTCAGCGCCAAGGGGATGTGCCTCCGAAAGGAATGGATCGGAAGCATCGTTCAGCGGCCGCGAGCGAACTCGAAGGGCCGGTTGTCACTGTTGGTGGCAGCCCGGCAGAGCCAGTGCTACGCCACCTTGAGCGATTCGGACACGGTGACGCACGCGCGGCCTCTTGCCTTGGCGGCGTAGAGCGCCTGATCCGCTGCCTCGTACGTCCGTGCAAGAGCGTCCTCGCGGCTGAGGCGGCCGCGGTGCCAGGGTGCGAGGCCGCCGCTCAGAGTGATCACGATCTCCTCGCCGCAACGGAGCCGGATGGGCTCGGAAGCGACCGCGGTGAGCGCCTGCTGGCAGGCCTCTGCCGCAGCCGCCAGCGGGCCTGAGAAGAGGACCGCGAACTCCTCGCCGCCCACGCGGCCGAGCGTGGTGTCGCCGAGCGATGACTGCAGCCGGCCGGCAACCTCGATCAGGACCTCGTCCCCGGCGGGGTGGCCCCAGGTGTCGTTGATACGCTTGAAGTGGTCGATGTCGAGGAGGGCGACCGCCGACCCGCGGTCAGCGACAGCGGTGCCAAACCACGCGCGGCGGTTCAGGAGGCCTGTGAGCATGTCGTGGTCGGCAGCGTATTCCGCTTTCGACCGCAGGGTGTCGAGTTCGACGGCCTGCTCCGTGAGCATGCGCGAGTTCTCCTCGAGCAGCGCCATCATCTCGTCTTGTTCTTCCTGGGCCCGAACCTGATCGGTCACGTCGCGTACAACGGAGTAGGAGACGCCATTGGTGACCGGTGTGGTGTTCCACGAAAGCCATCGGATCTCGCCGCCACGGGTAAGGAACCGGCCGCGGCGGTCCTCGAGCGCCTTGCCGTCAGCCGTTTCCCGGCCGGCGACGATCATCGCCTCGCGATCGGCCGGGTATGCGAAACGCATCACCGTGCGACCGAGCATCTCCGCCTGGGTGAATCCGAGGACCCGCTCCCAGGCCGGGTTGACCCGCCGGAAGCGCATTTCCATGTCCGTCACGGCAAGTGGGTCGACCGACATTTCGAAGTACCGGTCGCGTTCCTCTTCAGCGAGCTTGCGGGCGCTGATGTCGCGCACGATCCCCTGGACTGCCACCCGGTCCTCGCCTTCACCGAAGATGAGTGAGGCGGCGAGCGAGATGACCACGTGGCCGCCGTCCTTGCGCACGAATCGCGCCTCGCAGTCTTCGATCACCTTGCCGGCCAGGACCAGTTTGAGGATGGCGTCGGCTTCGGTCGTATCGGCATAGAAGATCCGCGCGTTGGCACCGAGCAGCTCCTCCGGTGCATAGCCGAGCAGCTTCTGCACCGACGGACTGACCATCGTCATGATGCCGTTCTCGTCCGTCTTGAAGAGGACATCGCGGAGGTGTTGGAACGTTGTCCGGTAGCGCTCTTCGCTAATGTGAACGGCATCTTCTGCGCGCTTGCGATCGGTGATATCGATGAAGTAGCCGTAGGATGCCGGCCGGCCCTTGTATTCCAGTGAGACGACGTTCTCCATGATGCAGCGCATCTCGCCCACCTTGTTGCGTAGGCGGTATTCATACGCCTCGGCGCGAATGCCCCGGAGCATGCTCACGGCGTTCTCGCGCACCGATTGGCGGTCTTCGGGGATGACCAGGTCGAGCGGGTTCGAACCCACAAGCTCATCGATGCCGAAACCGGTGAGTTCGACGAAGCGCGGGTTCACGTACTGGAAGGCGTCGTCCTGGACGATGTAGATGCCGATCGGGGAACGTTCGGACAGGGTCTGGAAGCGTTGCTCGGCGAGCTTGCGGGCGGTGATGTCACGTACGATGCCCTGCACCGCAATGCGGTCCCGTCCTTCGCCAAAGACGAGCGAAGCGCTGATCGAGACGATGATGTGGCCACCATCTTTGCGGACAAACTGCGCCTCGCGGTCTTCGACCGGCTTGCCGGCGAGCACCAGTTCGTTGACCGCCCGGGCTTCGGCCCTGTCTGCGTAGAAGCTCAGGGAGTTTGAGCCGAGCAGCTCCTCCGGAGCGTAGCCCAACAGCTTCCTCACGGACGGGCTGACCATCGTGAGCACACCGTTCTCGTCGGTCTTGAAGAGGACATCCTGCAGGTGCTGGAAGGTGGTCCGGTAGCGCTCTTCGCTCGCGCGCACGGCGTCCTCTGCCTGTTTGCGGTCGGTGATGTCGACATAGTAGCCGTAGGCCGCCCGCCGGCCCCGGTAGTCCAACGAGACCACGTTCTCGATCACCCACCGGACCTCGCCCGCCTTGTTGCGCAGGCGATACTCGTACTCGCCGGCGGCCTGGCTCCGGAGCATTCGCACGGCGTTCTCGCGCACCATGGCGCGGTCCTCGGGCAGCACGAAGTCGAGTGGATTCGGTCCCAGCAGTTCGTCCACGGTGAACCCGGTGAGCGTGGCGAACCTGTGGTTCACGTACTGGAAGGCGTCATCCTGGACGATGTACATCCCGATCGGCGAACGTTCGGCCAGCGTTTGGAAGCGCTCCGCGTCCTGCTTGCGGCCGCCCCCGCCGCCGTGCCTGCCAGTGGCACCGAGGCGTGGAGGCCTCACCCTGGCGGTATAGAGGAGCGGGACTGTGACAGCAGCGCCCAGCATCAGGCCACAAAGCGCCACCAGGGTCCAGCCAGGTAGCCCGGGGGCCTGGCCAAGTGCCAGCCTGATCCCGAGTTCGACCACGACCGTCGCCAGGACGACCACGGCCAGGACCCGGGCAAGGGGAGAGAGGCCAATTCCGGCCGAGGAGGTGAGGCGCGTCATCGCTCGCACTCCAGCCAGCGTCCAGCACTCCGTGCTTTCGGTTGCGGGTGTGCGCCGTGCGCGAGGTTCGGGTACGCCCCCACTCGTCTTCCCCCCCGGTGAACGAATGCTTTCAGGTCCATCCAGATAATCGACGCTTCCGCGGCGTAGCAAAGTGCCAACCTGGGATTCGCACTGGACGGTCCTGGTTCCACGGTTCCCGGGTGGCAACGATGAGCGCGCCCACCAGGCGGGCCGGCGATCCGCTCCGGACTCCGTTCCTTCGGGACTACCAGGCGCGGACGCTGCTCGTTCTCCTCGATGGCATGCGCGCCTGCCCGGGAGCAACGTTCACGGTCATGTTCCCCCGGCAGGCGGGGAAGAACGAAGTGGCCGCAACGCTGGTCGCCTGCCTGCTGCGCGCCAATGCGGCGGCGGGCGGTTCGGTGGTCGTGTGTGCGCCGACGTTCCGGCCGCAGGTTCGGATCAGCATCGAGCGCGTGCGCCGCGTCCTCTCCCTGGCCGACCGCGCCATGCCCGCCCAGGGGCGGACGCGCGTATCCGGGAACACCATCGCCGTCGGACGCGCGCAGGCGATCTTCCTGAGCGCAGACCCGGGGGCGCATGTGGCCGGGCACACGGCCTCCCTCGGCCTCATCGCCGACGAGGCGCAAGAGGTCGACGCCGACTGGCCCGATCGCCAATTCCGCCCGATGGCTGCATCCACCGGCGCACCGGCGGTGCTCTTCGGCACACCCTGGCATGGCCAGACGCTGCTCGATCGCGCGGCCGCCGCGAATCGCGAGCACGACCTCGGCCAGGTTCCGATTCGCTTCCACCACCAGGTCGGTTGGCGCGACGTTGCCGCGGCCCGGCCGGTCTATGGTGACTACGTCCGCTATGAGCGTGCCCGCCTCGGCGCGAACCACCCGCTCTCCCCCAGCCAGTACGAACTCGTCGCTTCCGACGCCGCCCTGAGGCTGCTGTCGCCGGGGCAGATCGCCTGCATCGAAGGCTCCCATCCGCGGCTGCGCGGGCCACGGCCCGGCGAACGCTATGCCGGTGGGCTGGACCTCGGAGGCGACGGCGAGCGCGCCGACGCCTCTGTACTCACGATCGCGCGCGTGAGGGGTGGCCGGTGCGAGGTCGTCGAGCACGCCACCTGGCGGTCGGCCCCTTTCGCCACGGTGCGGCGCGAGGTGGCCGCGATGGCACGGCGCTGGCGCCTGGAACGGCTGTGCGTCGATGCAACCGGCCTTGGCGCGCCGCTGGCCCGGGACCTCGCGACCGAACTCGGTCCCCGGGTCGAGGCAGTGGTGTTCACGTCGAGTTCGAAGTCAGCACTCGGCTACGCACTCATCGCGGCCGCAGAGACGGGCCGCCTGGCGCTTTACGCCGATGACGGCGGCGCCGAGGCAGCCACATGCCGGACGGAGCTCCAGGATTGCCGGGCGTCGTTCTCCGGCGGGCGCCTCGCGTGGGGCGCGCCGAAGGCGCACGATGACTTCGTCGTGAGCCTTGCCCTGTGTGTGAGGGCGGCCTGCGAACTTGCCGAACCGCGCCTCGCGGTGGGGCGCGGGCCGCGTGAATGAGGCACGATGGCGGAGGCCGCCGGGCGCGCGAAGCCCGGCCGGAGCCGGGCCTTCAGCTCAATCAGCGAGGCAAGCAGAACTGGCGGCTACTTCTTGGCCTTGGTCGCGGCAGCCTTCTGTGCGCTCGTGCGCGAGCCCTTCTTGGCGACCTTCTTGGCCGGTTCCGAGGTCTTCTCATCCGGCTGCGCCAGCTTCGAGAGGTCGAGATTCAGCGATGGTGCGAACATGGGCTTTCTTCTCCGCGGGGGACTAACGGCGTGGACCCGTGCCCCCAGTATGGCACATCCGAACGTGCGGACGGCAGCCCGCGACCGGCCCTCATCCCTGGAATCGGCGAGCGCGATAGAGGCGGCCTATCCGCGCATAGGGACTGATGGCGCAGTGGGGCAGACATCTGGGGACCATGGACCGTTTCGTGCCAGCCATCCCCAACGCGTAGACTTGAGTATGGAAACCAGCCCTCGGACTGTGCATGTTCGGGCCTCCGATGTCTTCCTCGGGCGCGTCCTCCGGAGCCGCCTCACCCAGCACCTGGGCGAACGTGCCAGGTTCGCGCCCGCGGGCGCGGACCCCAAAGGCGGAGTAGTCGTTGCAACCTCGCCCGCATGCAGGCCGGAGGAGTGCGCGGAGCTGGTGGACCGCGGTGCCTCGGTCGTCGTGCTCGCCCCCGTGCCGTCGGCCGCGGAAGAAGAACGCTACCTCTCGGCCGGCGCCGCCGCCTACCTGCCCATGCTGATAAACCTCACGCCTCTCTATTCTGCCGTAGCGGCCCTGCTCTGAACTGAGTCCGCTCACCCCCCGGGCTGGCTAAAGCCCGGGCCCTGCCACGCCGAAACATAGACCGTGAGTTCCCATACGCCCCTGGATGCCGGCCGGCCGGTGACCGTTGTCTGCGAGCGAAACGGCGCCCGCGTTTCGTGCGAAACCACCGTTGTTCGCGATCTCGTCGACACAGTCGAGGTCGCCATTGAGGGCTTCTCCGCCGAACGCTCGGGCCGGCCAATAGCGCTCATCGTCGGCGATGACGTCACCAGCGAGTTCGTCTCAATCCAGGACTGCGCAATCCAGGCGGGCACCGTCACGCTCGAAACGTGGGGACCGTGGCAGCGCGTCTCCGACCGCCGGTCATCCGCCCGGTTTTCAATGAGCATCGCGTGCGAGTTGAGGGGCAAGGAGCACGTGGTGCCGGGACTCTGCCTGGACGTTTCGATGGACGGGGTTTCGATCCAAACCACGGCATGGGACGAGCCTGGCTTCACGCTGGCGCTGCAGATTGGGGACAGGTGGGCCGAATTGCCGTGCACGGTAGTCCGGCTTGCGGCGGCGGAAGGCACGACGGAGGTCCATGCTCGATTCGACGACCTTTCGATGGAGGCCGGGCTCGCGCTCGTGGGGCTCGTGGAAGCCTCCCGGGAGGCTTCGAACGCAGCGTAGGGGCGCTCGCGGGCGCCAGCCGCGGGGGTCCCCCATACGTTGGCGCCTGGAAGGGGCCCTATTCGCCCAGGAGCAGGCTCACGGCCCTTGCGAGCGCGGGGTCTGTCGCCTCGGTGAAGAGGTCCCAGCGCGTGGGCACCGAGACTGCAGCGATGATGCCTTTCCCTTCCCAGTAGCCCGCTGGCTTCCCGACAGGCTGGAATGTCTCCCGGGCGATCCATGCGCGGGAGCCGTCCGGGAGATCCGTGTTGCGAAGGATCTCGACGTTGCCGAGCGTGGTGCGGCCGGCGATCGTCGCCCTGCCGGACCCGGCGAGCACTCCGGACATGATCTCCCCATAGGACGCTGTCTCCCAATCGACGAGCACGACGAGCGGAACCTGCTGCGATCCGCCAATGTCTTCGGGCGTGATGTTGAACGGAGTGAAGGCGGTGCGGCTCACCCTCGCGCCCTGGTTCCCGCTTGTGAAGAAGCCGAGGACTGACTTCGCCACGGACTCAATCCCGCCGCCGTTCATGCGGTTGTCGAGAACCAGCCCGGCCAGCGGCCCGTCAGCGGTGAGCTTCTGGAGCGCCGTCCTGACCTGTTCGCCGATCGAGAGATCGTAAAGGGTCGGGATAAAGATGTAGCCGACCCTTGTGTTCGGCACGATGCAGGAGTCCACGGGGGTGAAGCCGGTGACGGCCCGCCGGACCAGCTGCATCGTGCGGGGAGAGTCGCCCGGACGCGCGACCACGAGGGTGATCGTCGTACCCGCCGGCCCGCGAGTGGCGATGTCGCCCTTGCTGTCGATCAAGGGGCCGCCGTTCACGGAGAGAATGACGTCGTGAGGCTTCAGGCCTGCCAGGAGCGCAGGGCTGTCGGGCCAGATAGAGAGAATGGTACCGCCACCGGTGCCCGGGACGGCGACAATCGTGGCGCCAATGCCGACGAAGCTTTCGCCGCGAACAAGCCGCTCCTCCGTGGCCCTGACTTCTTCCGGCGATTCGAAGCTCGAATGCTGGTCGCCGAGTTCCCGGATCATGGCTTTCATGGCGGCGTAGAAGTCCGCGTCGGTGAGCCCGCCCGCGATCAGTTCCTCGTAGCGAGCAGAGATCGCCGGCCAGTCGACGCCGTTGAACGCGGGATCCACGTAGTAGGCCGTCACGGCCGCGGCCAGCTGGTCGAAGACCGTCATCTGCTTCGCTGTCAGGGCGGCGGCAACGGCCGAGTTGGCGGGGAGCGCGGGACCGGGATGTGGCGGCGGCGGGATGGCGTTGATCACTTCCGGCGGCATGCGGGCCGGTTGCGAGAAGCCTGGCACGTAGGCGCAGGAACGAACACCGTGAGCGGTGACAAAGGGGGCGGGCGCCGGGGGCGAGTCGGCTGCGAGTGACGGGACGACCAGCCGGAATTCGCCGGCTGCGGCGGCCTCACCATCGTGCCCGGCGACCGGCGCCAGCACCGCGCCGGCAAGAGCGGCCAGGGCGAGGACGGCGGCTACCATTCGCAGCATAATTGCTTACTATACAGCCTATTCCGGAGCGAGCGTGCAGCGACGTCCCGGCCGCCAGGGGGGGTTCTTGGCCGGACGTGAAGGGCCGGAGGCCAGGGATGAGGCAGCTGGAAGCTGCTGGCGGGAGTGCATGGGAGTCGAACCCACCCCCCGCCGCGCTTGCGACAGGGCAACCGTTTTGAAGACGGAGAGGACCACCGGGCCCCATCCACTCCCGTAGATTCGAATCGTACCGCGTTTCGGCCTCAGCGGGCGTCCTGACAGCCAAGTTGACAGCCAGATTCTCAGGGCTGCCCCGCACTGTCTTCACGGCCGGCGCCGTTATCCTTCTGGAAAAGCGTATCCATGCGCGCGGTCGCCGGGAGCGCGTGCACAACACCAGGGTCCGGTTACAGTCCCGGCGGGACTTGCCACGTGCCGTTTTCCAAAGACGGGGCAGGCTGCCCGCGGTTCTGCAACCTTAGCTCGGGACGCCACGCCCGGTCATTTGCCGCCGCGATTGGCGGATGACTCCAACACACCGAAGCTCGAAGCGACACTCCCGATGGTGTCTCCAACCTGGCCCCCCAGGGCAACCAACGCGCCGACGCCAACGACCGCGATGAGAGCCAGGATGAGAACCTCCTCCACCAAAGCCTGTCCCTTTTCGGCGCCCAGTATCAGCTTCAGGACCCCCGCCAGTGACCCGTGAGTCGAGTTCCCCGGGCCGACGGCGTCCCGGGGATGGGCCGCACGCTGAGAGAACAGGCGCGTTGCGAACGCAATGCCGCGGACGAACGCATGCGACAGTCGCCCACGAGCAGCTCTCGTTGAGGAATCGGGCAAGGCCTGCCGGCCAAGGCGCGTCATTCTGATCGCCCGGTCCGCGGACCGGGTACGCGCCGGACATCCACGGCGCCCGGGTGGGCGAGTCGTTTCGTGAGCAGACCAGCGTCGGCGGTCGCGAGCGCGCCGCGCACGAGGTCAACAGCAACCATGGCGATGAGGATGAGCATGAGCGATGGGTCGTTCGAGAATCCTTCCTGGAATGCATAGACAATCAGCAAAGAAAGAAGACCGACCTGG
>CAZCDK010000011.1:23061-27371 GCA_964497285.1 uncultured Anaerolineaceae bacterium
TCATCGCGACCCGGATCCGTTGGCTCGCGGCTGACGGCGCGGGAGGCCGGACTTCGCCGGCGAAATCCACAGACCATCGAGCGTGCAGTCCGGCCGCCAGCCCCATCAGAAGGAACCCGGCGGGCCAGCCCAAATCGATAAGGGAGCCCGTCTCATAGGTGTCGTTCAGTACCATCCGGGCGAAGGCGAGGTCAGAGCCTGTCGCGAGCAGAAGTCCGGCAGCGAAGGTGTACAGCACGATGCGAGCTCGCCCGTGCCATTGCCTTCTCGCGGCGACGAAGACCGCAAACACGAGGACGACGTCGCCAACCGGATAGGCCGCCGCTACCAACGTGCCGGGCCAGCCGATCTCAGGTGTGGCCAGCATGGGCTTCAGAATGGGATCCCAGACGACCGCCGCAAGACCCAGCACCACAAGCGTCCCGCTGAGCGCGGTTCGAAGGTGCCCAAGGGTCCTCGCCGACGAGGAAAGGAGCATGATGCCGGCGAGAAAGAGCGGAATCACAGCGAGGTAGAACGGGTCGGCGAAGGAAGGTGAGGAAGGCTCGCGCTGAAACGCGACTTCGTAGATCGACCAGATGGTGTCACCCAGGGCGTAGGAGACGAACCCACAGGCCATCAACGACCAGGCGACTCGTTGCGATCGAGCGCTGCGGCGGGCGGCGACGAGGGCGAGGGCGCCCGAACCAAAGTAGATCGGGATGGGCAGCAGGTCGACAAGCGCGACCAATGGCCTGCCGCCGAAAGGCCTCGCGAGAATCACCAATGCGAGGAGTGCTGCCGCCCCGGTACATCCGGCGACAATCCAGGCCATGACGGTATCGTCGGAGGATCGGTGCAGCCCAGGCGGCTGGGCTGCACCGTCGTCGGAGGAGGTAGGCCACGTCACGCTGCGAGAGTCGGCGCACCCTCTCCAGATGTCGGGCGAAAACGGTGGACATCCGGGTCCGGGCAGGTGACAGCCAAGAGGCGCACGCTACTGTTTCGGCGGTCGCCGGGCCGCGCTTGCGACAGGGCAACCGTTTTGAAGACGGAGAGGACCACCGGGCCCCATCCACTCCCGTGGCGAAACTGGTGCGAGTCTACACGAACGAGCGTGTCAGCTCGCAGGGGGCGCCTCCCGCCCCGCGACGCGCTCGGAAAACCACGCGAGATCGGCCGGATTGGAGAGCGCAACCGAGAGCTCTTCGACCCCGGCCGCGGCGAACTCGGCGACCTGATCGGCCATGTGGCCGGGATCGCCGTAGAGCACGCCGTCGACATGCCACTCCGTTGCCGGACCGCCGCGGCCATTGCGCACTCCGAAGCTCGCGACCCGTTCGGCGAGAGCGGCCGCCTCCTCACGGGTGCAGTCCCGGGCGAAGAGCACGTCGGCGGTGATCTTCAACGTGGCGGGATCGCGGCCCCGCGCGAGGCACAGTCCGCGAAGGTGTTCGACCAACGGCCGGAGCTGCTCCGGACCTAGCTGCCAGGCGTTGACGCCCCTGGCGTGGGCGGCCGCAGTCTCCGCCACCCGCCCGGCCCTGTTGGTGGCGACGATGATGGGCGGATGCGGGAGCCCGGCCGGGGACGGGAATCGCGCCCAGAAGCCCGGGAGTGCTCGCACCACTTCGTCCAAGCGCGCCGCCCGCTCGCCGAACGGCGCCCGGCGAATACCCACCGCCCGGAAGTCGGCCCTCATCCAGCCGGCCCCAATCCCGAGCACGGCCCTTCCGTCGCTCAGGGCGTCCACCGTCGCCACCGCTCGCGCCATGGTGGCGGCGCTGTGGAACGGCGCCCCGGTGACATGCGTGCCCAGCCGGATGCGCCGCGTCTGTGCTGCGGCGTAGGCGAGGAAGGTCCACGGGTCCGGCCCCGGCAGAGACGGGTGGTCCGGCACATAGAGGGCCGCGAAGGGTGTGGCCTCAAGGTCGGCCCAGTGGCCTTCGAGCCACGCCGGGTTCAGTGCGAAGACGCCGAACTCCATGGGGCAAGTCTACCTCTGTCCTGAACGGCGACGCCCGGCGAATGTGGCGATGGGGACCAGGCACGGAGCGCCCCGGCCCCGAGGCCGATGCTGTCCAAGGCGAAGCGGAAGAGGGGGCGGCCGATCCACCGATCGTGTAGACTGCGGGCCGCGAGATCCTGCAGCCGCGGGGGAACAGGTGCCTGAGACCGACATCGGCAGAATGCTCGGGCGCTACCGGGTGACCCGGCGCATTGGCGCGGGCTCCATGGGCGAGGTCTTCGAAGGCCTGGACACGGTCACCGGCGAGCGTGTCGCGATCAAGATCCTCCACGCACACCTCCTCAGCGATCCCACCTTCCGGGAGCGATTCGAGCAGGAAGCTCATGTAACTTCGCTGCTGCAATCCCCGTTCACGGTGCGCCTCCACGGCTACGGCGTCGCCGGCGCTAACGCCTTCCTGGCGATGGACTTTATCGACGGCCCGTCGGTCGCGGACGTGCTCGAGCGGGAGGCCCGCATCGACGCTCGCCGCGCGCTCGGGATCGCGCTGGACGTTTCTCGCGCGCTCGAAGAAGCAGCGATCCGCGGCATTGTCCATCGCGACATCAAGCCTTCGAACATCCTGCTGACGGCGGACGGCCACGCCCGCCTCGCCGATTTCGGGATCGCCCGCCGCTCCCAGAGCGCCGGGATGACGTTGACCGGGGCGTACGTTGGCACGGTCGCATACGGCGCCCCCGAACAGCAGGACGGCCAGGTGGATCACCGCAGCGACATCTATGCCCTCGGGGCAACGCTGTATCACATGCTCGCCGGGCGCCCGCCGTATTCCGGCGGTGTCGGCGAGGTTCTGCGCCAGCATCGGGAAGCGCACTTCCCGGCATCCGGTTTGGCCGACCAGCCCGACGAGGTCGTCTTCCTGGTGCGGCGATGCATGCCCAAGGACCCGGCCGACCGCATTCAGACCGCCTCCGAACTGGCCGCCGCAATCGAAAGGGCGCTCACGCTGCTCTCGCGCGGCGCACACGCCGGAACCGTGGCCCCGCCTGCGCCACCGGCCGTAGCGGAAACGCGCATCTCGCAGATCCCAAGGCAAACCACACCCGGGGACGAAACCGCCCTGCTCGCTTCGGCCGCAACGCGGGCCACGCCTCACGAGCCGACAGCACCCATTCCCACCCCCGGGGGCGCCGCCACCGCCATGGCGCGGATTTGCCCATTCTGCGGGGCTCGAAACTACCTTCCGGACCGCTACTGCCGCGCCTGTGGGACGGCGCTCTCTGCGCCGGGAACGGGGACGGCGGCCCCGACGGTGCCGGCCCCCCTGCCCCGGCCGGGAACGTCAATGCCCACCGCTATCCCTGTGTGGGAACCGGTGGGGGCTGTGCCGGCCGGGTCAACTGCCGTCCCGGGAGGTTCATCGCCCGGTGCCCCGCCGCACGATCCCTGGCGGGTGGCCCTCGTCGTCGTGTCCATGATTACGGCCGTGGCCTTCGTCGTGATCGTCGCCGCAATCATTGCGCTCCGCGACGACGGGAACGTCCCATCCGAGGACGGGACGACTCCTGAGCCCACATACACGGCGACAGCCACTGCGCCCACTCCAAGCCGTACTCCCGCGCCAACGGCAACACCGAAACCCGGCGAGGCAGCCTACATCAACCACTTCGATGCCGGCGCGCAGGTCCCCACGGTGAACAATGGCACGGCCCGAATCGAAGGCGGACAGCTCATCCTCGAGCACGCCGCCGGGGGGAGTTCAGTCGCCAAGCTGGACGTCGACCAGCCTTACGCCGATGTGACCATTGCCGTCCGGGCGTTCAGTCCCGACGACATCATGATCATTGCCTGCCGCCACAAGGCTTCGAACAACCAGTACCGGGCGACCATCGAGCAATCGTCCCAGATGTTCAAGATCGCCCGCTGGAACGTGGACTCGACCGACCTCGTTCCCTGGAAGGTGGCCGGCGCCATCCCCAAGGATTCGTTCATGAACGTCGCTTTCACCTGCAAGGGGTCGACGCTCACGCTCACTGTCAATGGAACAACGCTCGCCCAGGTGACCGACAGCCTCCTGGCAGACGGCCAGGTCTGGCTCGGGCTGAACGGGCTGAAGGACAAGGCCTCGACGGTGCGGTTCGACGACCTGGTCGTGAGCCGGCAGTAGGGGCGGCGGGGCTACCCGGCGATCAGATCCAGGACTGGCAGGATGCACGCCCTGAAACGCGCTGGATCCTCGGACATGGGAAAGTGACCGAGGCCCTCCATCGTGCGGTAGGTCGCGCCCTTGATGCACCGCGCAAGCTCCTGCCCGGCCGCGGGCGTGCTTGACCAGTCATACTCGCCGGTCAGGAGGTAGACC
>CAZCDK010000012.1:0-1047 GCA_964497285.1 uncultured Anaerolineaceae bacterium
GGAGGTCCCCTTCGACCATCGTTCCGAGTCTAGGTTGCCATCGAGGGATATACGCGAGTAGCGGTCGTCCTGGTCTTCGATCATCTCCATCTCTACGTCGCCGCTGCTTATCTTCGTGTGGCTTCTCCGATTCGCAACGTCGACGTCGCCCGTCATCCGGAACGCGACCGTCCCTGAGCCAAGAGCCGGAAGCGCGTCACTGCCCCCGTCCGACATGGTCACCTCAGCAACGATCTCGAACCGAAATGTCCGGTCTGCGACGGTGCGGTCGGCGGCGAGACGGACGCGTTCGATCGCGGCGATCGAGCCGGTACCGGGCAAGCAGCTGCAGCCAATGGCCGCCAGAGAAACGAGAAACAGCGTGAAGACCGTGCGACGCCCCAGAAGCATCACGCACCTCCGCTCAAGAAAGCTAGGATATGACACGGCGGTCCCGGCCCCGGGCAAAGTCCCCGCACCGTGGAGAGTTGGTGGCATTCGGCATTGGGTAGTGTGACGCGAGCGGTTCTGCGGACCCGGTGTTCAACCGTCCGCGTCCGCAGAACCGCCACGGGCGCTTGCCGAGATTGACATACAGCGGCGACGGGACCAGGTCACACCACCGTGCGCCAGACTTCCTCTGCGTTGGCATCGGCGCTTGACCTTCACGGACAGTGCCGTGTTATGGTCGGCGGAGCGTCGCCCCTGCGTGCACCCTATGCGGAAGCTCACTCTCGTGCTCGCCCTTGTCGGCCCCATCCTGGGTGCCATCGGCGTGTTCGCCCTTCCCGCTGGGCCGTCGGCCTCCGCCGCATCAGGTCCCTGCGACACAGGAAACTACAACCTCGATCCGAACGAGCAGCAGTTGTTCGACCTCGTGAACTCCTGGCGCGCCAGCAACCTGGCCATGCCGGCCATGCAACTCTCGGCCCCCGCCAACAAGGCCGCCCAGTGGTTTGCCGAGGCGATGATCGCCGGGACCACCAGCGGCCACTTCGACCAGTACGGCCGCACCTGGGCGCAGCGACTCCGGGACTGCGGCTACGATTCCTTCTGGTCCGGCGGTTC
>CAZCDK010000012.1:1057-27302 GCA_964497285.1 uncultured Anaerolineaceae bacterium
GGCGTTGGCCGGGTTTGGCTCCTCGGATCCGAGCTTCGGGAGCACACCTGGCCAGGCCCTCGCGAACATGACCGCCGATACGCCCGGCCACGAGAATGGCATCCAGGTCCCTGTTCCATGGCGGTGCGCAGGCGTCGGCTACTCGACAAACCCCAGCCCCCAGGTCGGGCAGCTGCGCTTCGCGTGGGTCGTGATCGTAGCCCAGTTCAGCAGTGCCAACTGCCCCCAGTCGGTCGCGGGCGGGAGCAGCACGCCCTCTTCGACGCCAGCGACTGGCACGCGGTCGGCAACAGCCACCCCAACTCAGACGACAACCCCGTCGCCCACACCAACGCCGGCCATGTTCCGTTTGCTCGCGCCCCTTGTCATCAAGGAAGCCTCGTAGCCGTTCTCGCTACGGAATGCTCCAGCCGGGCGAATCCAGTATCGCCTGACCAAGGGCCGAAAGAGCCAGCACGGCGCCAAGCGCCACGAACGCGAGAATCAGAGCATACTCGGCAAGCCCCTGGCCAGCCTCTCGCTCCTCGTCCCGCCCCGGAAGGCCGTCGGCGGTCGATGGCAGCTTCTTGTTCAATTCTCGCACCGTCCCCCAGGACTCTCTCTACACTACCAATCGGCCGGGCGCGGCCCCCAAAACCCCTCTCCCGCGGGAAAGATAAGGTGGAACAGGGGTGAATTCGTCCATCGCCTCAGGCAAGACCGCGGGCGTAGCCCGCAATCGCGAGCGCGTGGTCCGTGATCACGGTCGTCGCTCCGATCGCGAACAGGCGACGGAGAAGTGCCACCGATCGCTCCGGCGCCCCCTCGGGCATCGTCCACGCCGCGAGCGCGATGCCGCGCGCTTGAAGCTCCTTCCCTAGTGCCAGGCCGAGGCGCTCCAGGTGCAACAACGTCTCGATGTCCACCATCCACTCCACCGCCCGCGGAAGGACTCCCACCAGGTCCTCCATCCGCGCCACGGCGTAGTCGTGCGCTTCCGCATGCCGTATCTGCGCGAGCGGCGCGTCGTCCCAAAGACCATGCACGCCCAGCCGGACGGGCGTGAGCCCGTCGCCGGGCAGCCGGAGAGGGTCGTAGCGCCAGTGCAGCGACGGGTCGAGCGCCACGGGCAACCCAGCAGCAGCGATCGGGCGCAGATTCCAATGGGCCTGGCTACCGATGAGGACACCATCACCCAGGGGCTCCAATGCCCCGAGCAGCCGTCGCTCTCGCGATCTCGATAGTGGACGCATGAGCTTCAGGTCGACCTGGAGTAGCGTCCGGCTGCCCCGCATCGCACTCACCACATCTTCAAGGAAGCAGAGGCCAGCCTCCGGATGTCCGTTCAACCGCAGCCGGCGCACTGACGGCTCGTCGAGCGCCTCGATGCGGCCGGACCCGGTCGTCTCGGCCCCGAGGTCGCTGTCGTGGAAAATGACCATCGCATCGTCGATGAGAAACCGGACATCGACTTCCAGGCGTGGGGCCCCTGCGGCCACACACTCCTCAACCGCCGCGAGTGAGTTCGGCGGCAGCCTGCCCGAGAGCGTGGCGCGATGGCAACAGAGAGTCCTGAGATGCCCATCGGCCTCGATCTGCAGGTCTCGTCCGATCACGCCCCGAGTGTAGTCCGCGACACCAGAAGACGCACCGCCGGGCTCCGTTCTCCGAAACGGGCCTGACGTCCGGACGACAGATTCAGCAGTCGCCGTCAAAAGCGAATGAAATCACCGGTCCATTCGCGAATTGCAGCTTCCGGGCACGTCCCGGATACTTGTTCAACAGGAAGCGCCTCGTGCTATACTCCCGCCCGACCCAGACGGGCCGCTAGCTCAATTGGCAGAGCAAGTGACTCTTAATCACTAGGTTGAAGGTTCGAGTCCTTCGCGGCTCACCAGGCATTCCTGTTCCGAACCGGTGCCGCGCCCCAGGGCGTCGGATGCCGGACCACTTGTGGGGAAGTGTCGGAATTGGCAGACGAGCATGACTTAGGATCATGTGCCGCAAGGCGTAGGAGTTCGAGTCTCCTCTTCCCCACACACTCGGAGGAACAGGAACGCGTTCGCCCGCCCGGCGGCGGATGGACCACGACAAGGAGGAGGAATGGCGCTTCTCGAGGTCAAAGACCTTCGGACCTACTTCTACACGCAGGAGGGCACCGTCAAGGCGGTCGATGGCACCTCCTACATGGTGCAAGAGGGCGAAACCCTCGGCCTTGTTGGTGAATCGGGGTGCGGCAAGAGCGTGTCCGCGCTCTCCATCCTCCGGCTCATCCCCCAGCCCCCCGGCAAGATCGTCTCGGGTGAGATCGTCTTCCAGGGCCGGGACATCCTCAAGCTCGACGAAGATGAGATCCGCAAGATCCGCGGCAACGAGATCGCCATGGTCTTCCAGGAGCCGATGACGTCGCTCAACCCGGTGCTGACGATCGGGCGCCAGATGACCGAAGCGCTCGAACTCCATATGGATCTCCACGGGAAGGCCGCCCGCGACCGCGCAGCAGAGCTGCTTGAGATGGTTGGCATCCCCGAGGCCAAGAACCGCCTCGACGACTACCCGCACCAGTTCTCTGGCGGCATGCGCCAGCGCGTCATGATCGCCATGGCCATGAGCTGCAACCCCAAGCTCCTGCTCGCCGACGAGCCCACCACAGCCCTTGACGTCACCATCCAGGCCCAGATCCTCGAGGTCATGAGCCGCTTGAGCCGCGAATTCGGCACCGCCGTCATCATCATCACCCACAACCTGGGCGTCGTGGCCCGGTACGCCGACCGCGTCAATGTGATGTACGCCGGGAAGGTGATTGAGTCCGCCGATGCGGGCGAACTCTACGGCAATCCGAAACACCCCTACACCGTGGGCCTGCTCAACTCCGTGCCTCGCCTCGACGAATCGCGCAAGGAAAAGCTAGTGCCAATCGAGGGCGTCCCACCCGACCTCGCCCATCTCCCGCCCGGGTGCTCGTTCTTCCCGCGCTGCGCGTGGCGTGTCGAGCGCTGCAAAGAGGAGTACCCGCCATTCGGGCTGGTGACCGAAAAGCACCATGTCGCCTGTTGGGAATCCGATCGCGTTCACAGGGAGGCCGCAGTTGGCGCAGCAAACTAGTTCCTCCACCCGCCAGCGCACCGGCACCATCGGCGAGTCGCTCGTCGAGGTCAAGGACCTCCAGGTGTTCTTCCCCGTCTCCGCGGGCATCATCTTCCAACGCAAAGTCGCCGACGTTAAGGCCGTTGACGGCGTCTCATTCGCCGTCAAGCGCGGCGAGACCCTGGGCCTCGTCGGCGAATCGGGCTGCGGCAAGAGCACTACCGGCAAGGCGATCCTTCAACTCATCCGCCCAACCTCGGGCGAAGTCGACTTCGCAGGCACCGACCTCACACGGATCAAGGGCCGCGAGCTGCGCCGCTTCCGCCGCAAGATGCAGATGATCTTCCAGGACCCGTACGCGAGTCTGAACCCTCGCATGTCCGTGGGCAGCATCATTGGCGAGCCCATCACCATCCACAAGCTCGCCAGCGGCAGGGAAAAGAAAGACAGGGTCCAAAACCTCCTCCAGACCGTGGGCCTCAACCCCTACTTCGCCAACCGCTTCCCGCACGAGTTCTCCGGTGGCCAGCGGCAGCGCATCGGCATCGCCCGCGCCCTTGCCGTCGAACCCGACTTCATCGTCGGCGACGAGCCCGTGTCGCCCCTGGACGTGTCGATCCAGGTCCAGATCATCAACCTCCTGCAGGATCTGCAGGACCAGTTCAACCTCACCTACCTCTTCATCGCCCATGACCTCTCGGTCGTGCGCCACATCAGCGACCGGGTCGCCGTCATGTACCTCGGCCACGTGATGGAACTCACCGACCGGGACTCGATCTTCGACAACCCGTTGCATCCCTACACCAAGGCGCTCATGTCGGCAGTCCCCATCCCAGACCCCGCTGTCGAACGCAAGCGCGAGCGCATCATCCTCCTCGGCGACGTCCCGAGCCCGCTCCGGCCGCCTCCCGGGTGCGTGTTCCACACCCGCTGCCCGATCGCCATCGACGAATGCCGTTCACGCCGGCCAGATTGGCGCAATGTCGGCACCGCCGACCGCGAGCACTGGGTCTGGTGCCACCGGGTCTGAGCGGGCGTCCTGGAGACTACCGAATTGAGGCGCCCTCTCCCCGGCGCCTCGATTTCGTTTCCGCACTACTGGGTCACAACGGCCGAGGGGCTGGCCGTCGCCCCCGCCGATGGCGACGGCTTCGGCGTGCCGGCCGGCGAGGCTGAGACCGACGGTCTCGGGCCTGGCGACGGACTCGGAGAGGGCGATGGACTTGCCGCTCGGGTGAGCGTCGCTGTGGGCGTGGGTGCCTCCGTGGGCCGCACCGTTGGCGTGAACGTGGGCGCCGGCACCACCGTCGGCGTTGGCCTCTGCGGGTCGTCGGAATCTCGGCTACCGAGAACGAAATAGGCAGCGGCAGAAGCAGCTCCGATCCCCAGGACGGCTGCCAGGATTCCTCCCCAGATCGGACCTGCGCCGGCGCCAGACCGGCGTCCGCGACGCGATCCGGCCACCCCGCGGGGCAATTCTGCCGTCGAGTGCCTGCGCCGTCTCGCGGGCGGCCGAGGTGGACGTCCGGGAGGAGTCGGCACGGCTGGCGCCCCGGCGCGTCCGGAGACCGTCTCCACCCGCCGCAGAGCCGCCCCAAACTCCCCCGCGGATTGGTGACGGTCGTAGGGCATCAGCGACAACGCCCTCGCGAGCACAGCTTCGATCTCGGGCGACGCGCTCACCGTGATAGAACGAATCAGGGGCGCCTGCACCGCCAGCCGCTGACCCGCAATCGCCGCCGGCGTCGACCCCGCGAAGGGGAGCCGCGTCGCGACCATCTCATACACTGTCAGCGCAAGGGAGTAGATGTCTGACCGGCCATCGGCGGGAAAGCCCTGGATGACTTCGGGCGCCAGGTAGGCAACGGTTCCCAGGATCGCCCGCGCCTGCTCCGGTCCGAGCGTGCGCGTGACCGTGTCCGCGACGCCGAAATCCGCCACCTTTGCCACGCCGTTTTCGTTGACCAGGATGTTCTCCGGCTTGACATCGCAATGGATGACACCCTGGTCATGCGCATATTGGAGCGCACTGGCGACCTGCGTCCCATAGCGAATCGCCTCGGCCTCGGTCATCCGTCGCTGCATCTCGAGCAATTGCCGCAGTGAGAACCCGTGCACATATTCCATCACCAGGAAGTGGTGGCCTTCGTGCTTGCCTGCGTCGTACACCGCGACGATGTTGGGATGCTGCAGCCGCGCGATGACGCGCGCCTCCCGCTCGATGCTGTCGACCAGCGCGCCCGCGTTGGCATCCGCCACGGAATCGCGCAGGATCTTGACCGCCACCCACCGCCCGAGTCGCTGATCCTCGGCCAGCCACACCTCCGACATGCCGCCTGTTCCGAGCAGCCGTTCCAGGCGGTATCGTCCGTCTATGACATCCGAGACTTTCACCGCGCGATGACGCTCCCCGCGCCGGCCCGGGAGTTTGTATCACGCGAGCGGAACACCGAATTCGTACTCCTTGCGGCCAGTGCCGCGTTCGTGTTGTTGGCCTGGCGATCGCTCAATGCCGCCCAGTTCCCAATGCCGGCCGGTTCTGGTCGGATCCTAGCGCAGTTCCTGGCTGTGGGGCTCATCGGTCACACCGGTCTACGGGTAGTGGCGCCGCGCGCCGCACCCCAGGTCTATGCCGCCACCATGCTCCTCACCGCCATGGGGCTGGCGTTCGTCACACGGCTTGCCCCCCAGGTTGCGCGCGACCAGGTCAACTGGATCAGCCTGGGCACCGCCGTGATGGTCGCCTCCGCCGCTGCGGCTCGCCACTATCGCCGGCTCCGCGGCTACAAGTACACGGCCGCGCTCGTGGGCCTCGCGCTGTTGGTCACCACCGGCTTCTTCGGCACCACGATCAACGGCGCTCGACTCTGGTTCGTGGTGTCCGGCTACTCCGTTCAAACGACGGAGTTGATCAAGCTCTTCATGCTCGTCTTCCTCGCCGGCTATCTCGCAGACGAAGCCGACGTGCTGTCGTCACCGCGCATCCGCTTTGCCGGCCGCACCTACCGGGCTCTCCCATACCTGGTCCCGCTCGGACTCACCTGGTTGATGGCGATGGCATCCCTCGCTCTGCTCCGCGACCTGGGCTCGATCGCCCTCCTCCTGCTGCTCGCCATCGCTGCGCTCTATGTCGCGACCGGGCGCGCTTGGCTCGTCGCAGCCGGTCTCGGGCTCCTGGCCCTCACTGCGATCGCTGGCTACTTCGCCTTCGACCACGCACGCGCGCGGATCGACGTCTGGCGCGACCCGTTCGCCCGGGCTGACTCAACCGGCTACCAGACGGTCCAGAGCCTCTACGCCATCGAAGCCGGTGGCATCACCGGTGAGGGCCTCGGCCTCGGACAACCTGGCGTGATCCCGGCGGCGCCGACCGATTATGTCTTCGGCGCGATCGCAGAAGAGCTTGGCCTCGCCGGCGCGCTGGGCGTCGTGCTTGTCTACATCGTCTTGCTCTTCGCCGGGTTGCGCGTCGCCCTCCAGGCGCGTGACAGCTACGGGCGTCTCCTTGCCGCCTCGACCGCGCTCCTGATCGCCATCCAGGCCGGAGTCATCATCGCGGGCAACCTGCGTATCATCCCGACCACCGGCATCACGCTCCCGTTTGTCAGCTACGGCGGTTCGAGCCTCGTGGTGAATTTCGTCCTTGTTGGCCTCCTGCTGGGCATCTCCAACGCCGCTCGCGAAGACCCTCAAAGCTGAAGCCGAAGGACGATCGTCCCAAGCTTCAGCCTGTCCCCACCTCTCAGCTGGATACCCCGGCAGTCCACCGGGCGGCCATTCACCAACGTGCCGTTCGTGCTGCCGAGGTCGGCAAGCTTCCAGCCACCGGCAACCCGCTCTATCGTTGCATGCCGGCCCGAGACAGAGGCATCGGCCAGCATGATCCCGTTGCTCTCGTCGCGGCCGATGGTCATGGTCCCGGCCAGCGCGAACATGGCCCCCGGTTCAATGCCAGTGCGCCCGGGGCGTTCCAGGACGAGCCGGGGCCCGGTCATGCCGGCCGGTACTCGTGCCGGTCCGCGCGTAGACCTCACTGTCAGGCCCGCCCTCATCGTCAGCGCCGCCACGACCACGAATGCAAAGACGACCGCAACAAGCGCCAGCCGGAGCACAAGCAGCTCGCTGTCACCGCTCACGGCGCTTGCTCCAGGCGAAGCGCAAAGTCACCGACCGTCACGACGATCCCGGGGGCAAGTTCGACCCGGTTGAGGCGCCGGCCGTTCACCACAAGGCCGTTTCGGCTGCCCACATCGCGAAGGGCGTAGCCATGTTCGGATCGAACCAGCTCGGCGTGCCGCCTCGACACCGCGAAGCCGGGGAGGAGGAGGTCGTTTCCAGGCCCCCGGCCAATCGTGAAGGGCGTGTGAGTCACCGGCACAACCGCCCCGTCCTCCAGGACCAGCGTCAGCCCTCGCTCGGCACCGATGCGCGCGGTGGCGCCTGGCGGCGGCGCACCGTCGCGGTGACCCAGGTCCGTGAACCGGGCCAACGCACGGATCGTCCCCGCTGGGACGTTCTCCGACACACTGAAGGCGATTCTCCGCGAGCCGCTGCGGTGCAGTCCGCGCCTGCGCTCGAAGTCGTCGAGCGCAGCCTCTATCTCGCGGCGCAGTTGGGGCAGCATGGAAGCGTATAGGGCGTATTCGACGGCGTGGAACTCGACCCGGAGGTCATTGGGAGCATCCTGACCGCGGACCGCCGCTTCGACCGCCGCGCGCACCTGCCCCAGCACCTCCAGCGGATGGAGCGCGGTGCCGCTCACACGTCGGGCGGCCTGCTCCAGCAACCGCTCCAGTGCGTTGCCACTGTCGCCGCTCACCGGCCCACCACCACCCGCATGACCGCGCCGGCGATTGGCGAGGCCGCCACACCTCCCCTCCCACCATCCTCCACGATCACTGCGACCGCGATCGTCGGACGGTCCGCGGGGGCAAAGCCGATGAACCAGGCGTGAGAAGTACCGTGACCGCTTTCGGCGGTGCCAGTCTTTCCCGCCACCTTCAGCCCCGGGATGGAGACCCCGTCCGCCTGGCCGTTGTCCACGACCGCGACCATGAAGTCCCTGAGCGTGGCTGCGACGTCTGGGCCCAGGACTCGACGCGCCGATGGACTTCCGAGGGACCGAACGTGCTGGCCGCCCTTCACCGTGTCGAGACCGAGATGCGGCTGTTCCAACACGCCTCCTTTGGCGACGACGGAAGCGACCACGGCCATCTGGAGCGGCGTCGCGAGGAGCTCACCCTGCCCGAAGGCGGTGCTGGCGAGCAACGTCTTCGTCTGGTTGGAGCCAGGGGCAACGATCTGCGAGGCCGCCGTGTCAAGCGTGAAGTCGAGCGCTGAGCCGAAGCCAAAGCGCCGGGCCATCTCCACCAGCCGATTCCAGCCAAGCTGAACGCCCACCTGGGCGAAGATCGCGTTCACCGAGTACGCAAAGGCGTCGCGAAACGGGTAGGTGCCGACGCCCTGTGCGGTGTTGCTGCACGAAATGGGGAAGCCGTCGATCACGATCTCGCCGGGGCACGTGACGGGCGTGTCGGGCGTGATGACCTTGTTCTCGAGTGCCGAGGCCGCAGTCACGGTCTTGAAGGTCGAGCCTGGCGGATACCTGCCCTGGGTCGCGCGATTCAGCAGCGGCGACTCAGGGTCGGTCAGGAGCGCATCGCCGGTGGTGGCGAGCGAGCCGGGGTCGTACGTCGGGACGCTGACCATCGCCAGCACCTCCCCGTTGCGCGGGTCCAGCGCCACGACCGCGCCCTTGCGCGTGCCCAATGCGCCCGCAGCCGCCGCCTGGATCTTCGGGTCGATGGTCAGCCGCACGTCGAGTCCGCGAATGACCGTCCGCCGGAACTCGGCATCGAAGGCGGCCTGCCAGGAGCCGCCGCCACTCTTGCCGCTCAGCTCGCCGTTGAAAACGAGCTCCGCCCCCTGCATGCCGAAGCGAGCGTCGAGATACCCCATCAGGTGAGCCACCGAAGGGTCGCTGTACCGCCGTTTTCCCCCCGGCAGCGACTCCGCCAGGACATTGCCCTCCCGGTCGAGGACCCGCCCCCGGTGGGGGTCGGCGAAGGCACTGAGAATGCGCGGGTTCCCGGCGTGTTGGCCCAGATCGGCGCGGAAGACCTGCCAGTATGCGAGCACGGCGAACAGCCCGAACGCTGCGAGCAGAGCCGCGGTTCCGGTCGCCCCGACCCGCCGTTCGAATCCACCCGGTGCCAGCACGCCCCGATTGTACGGCAGCGGGAGTTGCGGAGCGCTCAATGCAGATGGCCCCCCGGCGTCCGTGAACGGTTGCCAGGGGCCCTTGGTGCCAGAGGTACTGGATCTCCCCTACCAGGCCACGCTACTTTGCCACTGGTCGAGATACCCGATGTCGTACGGCCCGCCACTTGACGGGGCGCAGGGAAAGCGGGACCAGTGCTCCGTCCAGCTCCCCGCGGTTGATGCCTGGTGCAGGTGCGGGCCTTCCCAGTAGCTGCTCTTGGTCCGCAGCCTCCGCTATCGGGCCCCAGGTGGTGTTCGCATAGGAGGTCTTGCCATAGGCATGGAACCAGGCCCCTTCGGCGGCGAGGAAGTCCACGTGAACGTATGTTGTCCGACCCAACGACATCAGGTTGTCGGTCCGGTTGATGTCGGCAACCGATGTCTTGCACGTATAGAAGGCGTTCCGGTTGCCGACGGTGACCTTAGCGATCGGAAGCGCAAGCGAACTGAGCGTGTAGCCCCACGGGCGCCAGAAGACGTCCTCGTAGGCATAGTTGGCCCAGTCGAGACCGTTTCCGGATGGGTAAGGGTACAGGCAAGTTGCGTGCCAGCCGCAGTACAGATTCACGCCATGGCCAGAGCCACCCGGATTCACGTAGAGCGACGTAGCGGCAGCGGCAGAGGCTTCGTTCACCCGCGTGGGAACGGAGAGGCTTCCCCCGAACCACCCGGCGGTTGCCACAAGGGCGATGAGACCGACGAGGGTGAGGCGCCTCATTGGAGGGCCTCCGCAACCCGCGTGACTTCCCGCAGGTCCATGTTCTCCCCACCGACCTGGGTGAGCACCCCGGTCTTGGCATCCCAGATCAGAACCATGGATTGGCCAAAGGAGCCGATGATGGGGCTGGCGATGGCGGCCGGCTTCCCCGCCACGGTTGCAGGTTTCCACCGCTCAGCCGGGATCGAGACGTCGTGAAGCTGGGGCGACGGCTGCCTTCGACGGATCACGTGGAGGATTGAGCCGTGGCGAACGTCGAACCAGTTGGTCTCGCGGCGAGCAATCCTCTCACCAGCCGCAAGGAGTTTACGCAGGCAGAAGTCCCCCTCGCTGCTACTCGGCGTACCGCGGCGACGAGGCCTTCATGAAGCGCAGCTGCATGCGCATCCGCGCCACTTCGTCGCCGGCGCGGTTGCGGGCGGAAGAATCGAACCAGAAGTACTCGGTCTTCGGGCTCTGCCCGACTTCGACCACGTGGGCGCTGACCCGGTACGTCTCGGCGAGGATGATCGGCCCCTTGACGTGAGCAACTTCGATCGCGCCGAAGAGGCCGACCACCGGCCCGGCGATTTCGCTCAACCTTGCCGTAGGCGGGCCCCAGAGGAGTTCGACGGCGATCGACGGAGAGCAGACCAGGCCACCCCAGTGGGCCGGGTCGGTGTACCAGGGCAGAACGCCGCCAACGAGACCGGCGGCGATGCGATCCGTCAGTCGGTTCGACGCGATTGGCACGATATGAGTCCCGAGATCAAATCCGGGCGTCATCCCCCTGAGAATGCGAAGCGCCTCCGGGTCGCCGCCGCGCAGGTCGCGCGTGGCGAGCTCGCTCGCGGAGGCATCGCCCAGCCCGGCATTGCCGGACATGACGCGCATGCCGTCTTCGCGCTCCATCCAAACCTTCCCGGACGAGCCTCCCGGGACGGGCTCCTGGACAAACACCTTCACGCGCTCGCCATCAGTAGTGGCGTTCTCGAAGTAGAGCGAGAGCCAGCCGGTGCGGAACCAGTCTTCCCCGTAGGCGACGAGCAAGGTGGGCACGAACTGGTCCATGTGGATGCTGCCGGCCACCGTCCCGCCGCGGAAGCCGAGCTTCGACGCGGTCGCGTCGTCGTGAATGCTCCCGGCCTCGTCCACCGACCAGTTGCGGGCGGCATGGAGTTTAGATTCGTAGACACCGTTGACCAGGTGAACACCAGTCATCGCCGAACCTCCGGAGCGCTGAAACGCGTTTGCGTCACTGTACATGAGAGCTGGGCAACCATGGGGGTGTCCCGGGCCAACGCAAACGCCCCCGCCGGTTGGCGGGGGCGCTGCACATTCTGCCGTCTGCGGACGTCAGTCCCGCGGGAGGCCCATGCCGCGCTGGGCGATGATGTTCCGCTGGATTTCGTTCGAGCCGCTATAGATGGAAGACGGAACGGCCATGATGTACGACTCGGGCATCTCGCCGTTGAGGGGCGCGCGCGGGTCTTCGGCCCGCATCTGGCCTCCGAGTCCGAACATGCTCACTCCGAAGTTGTAGATCCTCTGGCCCAGTTCGGACTGGTATATCTTCACGACCGATGATTCGTAGTTGGGGACGCGGCCGGCTGCCTGCATCGAGCCGATGCGGTAGCCCAGGTAGCGGCCAACGTTGTTCCCAATCACGAAGTCCGCCAGCTTCAAGCGATTGCGGTTGCGCAGGATTGGCGGGGCCGCCTTGAGGCTCTCCGTCAGCTTCTCCAACGTGCGCTTCTGCGCCGCCGTCGTGCCGATCCCTGAGCGCTCGAAGTCAAGCAGCGTCATCGCCACGTACCAGCCGCGATTCTCCTCTCCGACGATATTCTTGGCCGGCACGCGCACGTCTTCGAAGAAGACCTCATTGAAGTGGTGCTGATAGGCCATGTTGATGAGCGGCCGGATTGTGAGGCCCGGTGTGTGCATGATGTCGTCGATGAGGATGAAGCTGATGCCGCGGTGCTTCGGCGCGTCGGGATCAGTGCGCACGAGGCAGAACATCTGGTTCGACCGGTGCCCGCCGGAGGTCCAGATCTTCTGTCCGTTGATGACGTAGTCGTCCCCGTCACGGACCGCACGGGTCTGGAGGGCCGCAAGGTCCGAGCCGGCGCCCGGCTCGCTGTAGCCCTGGCACCAGATGTGTTCGCCGCTGGTGATCTTCGGCAGGTACTCCTTCTTCTGCTCGGGGGTCCCGTGAATGATGAGGGTAGGGCCGATCATGCCGACGCCGAACCCGCGCGTGCCGGTGTCGGGCGCCCCGTAGTACCCGAACTCCTCGTTGAAGACCATCTGTTCCTTGACGTTGGCCGCGAGCCCGCCGTACTCCTTCGGCCACGCCGGCGCGATCCAGCCGCGCCGGCCCAGTTCGCGGTTGAAGTTGAGGGCAAACTCGAAATCATCGTCGTTGCTTCCGAGGCGAGCACCACCGGTCTGGCGGGTCTTGAGCTGGCTTTCGAGGAAGCCTCGTACTTCCTTGCGCAGCTTCTCTTCGTTTTCTCCAAAGCGGAGGTCCATCGATTCCCCTTTTCCGGCCCTCGCCCGCCCCCCGGCGGACGCCGCCGAATCACGAAGGCCCCATTCTGACCCAAAACGCCGGGCTGCTCAAATCGTGGCCAGGTTCTTGCACTCGTGGCCATGAAGAAGAGACCCGCCACACTCCCGGGAATCGTGCTCGCCGCCTGGGACACCGCGTGGAAAGCCATCGCCATCCGCCGCGCGCTGACGAACCGCCAGTGGCGCTGGGTGTTGCCCTTGGCGGCGGTTTGCAGCGTCGGCATCCTGCCGATGTTGTACCTGGCCCGCTGGCCGAAGACGGTCGAAGAGCCGGGCGAGACCGAAGTCGAGAGTCGGTACTGACGGGCAGACCCGACCTCAGCGACCTCCAGGTTCGGCCGAAGTGCTTCCGGCGACGTGCCGGAGAAGTGAGTGCTACCGCTCGCTAAACACGAAGAGCCGGTCCTTGGGCTCGAGCCAGGGCCGGACGGCTTCCAGGTCGACCAGGAAGAAGATCTGCACCCTGTGGTGGCCCTCCGGGTAGAGGTAGGCGACGGTGGGCTCGACGACGTAGCCGCCAAGGAGCGCCATCGTCAGCGGCATATTGTTGCTCACGTAAAGGGTGCCGCCATCAGGCAGTTGCGGGTGAGTCTGGCGGAGCTCATCGATCCACCGCTGTTCCTGCGCAGGGTCTGTGTCGGCCCAACGGTCTACGCGCCGGTTTCCCACGACGGTCACGAGAGCCGCCACCAGCACGAGGCCGGCGATTGCGACTGCCTTTGCCGTTTTGAACCCGAGCAGCCGCTTCGCGAGAGGCCAGAGTTTGGCCACAGCCGAGCCCGCGGCAAGCGCGAAGAAGGCCGACGGCATGTAGAAGTACCGGGGGCCATATCCCACGCTGAACAGACCATAGGGGACCAGAGAGGCGAAGAAGGCGAGGCTCAACGCAAGGAGCAGCCAGCGGCGCGCGAGGAGTGCGTAGATCGGGACAGCAAGCGGCGCCAGTCCAACGACGCGCCGCACCTGGATCAAGGCCCACGGGCCAGGCCGGTCGGTGGGCATGAGCGCCTGCTGTGTGTAGTACCACATTCGGCGAAGGGCATCCCCGTCGAAGCTGAGTTGCCCTTCGCTGCCGCCGCTCTCGGCCGTGAAGAACGCCGTGCTGACCAGCATGAAGATGATGGGCAAAAGCACATATGGCACGAGAGGCCCGTACGCTCGCGGCTTGCGGAGGTAGGCGCGGTTCGGCAGGAGGATGTACCAGAGTCCCATCGCCGGGAAGATCACCACTGCGGTCTCGCGCATCAGCAAGGCGAGGAGGATCAGGAGCACGGAGAGGGCGTGTAACCCCACCCGCGCCGGGCGCGAACCGGATTCGACGGCGGCGATGAACGCCAGCCAACCGCCGAGGGCGAGCGGCAGGCTGAGGCTGCTGAGCGCCGAAATCCAGGTGATCGACTCGAACCCCGCGGGGTGCACAGCGAACAGCAGCGTTGCAGCGACGACTCCGCCCGTGTGCCTGATGACCCTACGCGCAAGCAACCACACCATGACGATGCCAGAGACGTGAATCCCCAGCGAAAAGAGGTGGTATCCGAGCGGCTCATCGCCGAAAAGCGAATAGAGGGCCCGAAAGACGAACCAGTTCAAAGGTCGCCAGTGATCACTGGCGATAGTGGACGAGTTGGGATCGGCAGCGGGATTCAGCGCTGCCCAGAGGAAGTCTCCGAGCGGCATGTCTCGCGACATGAGCAGGAAGCGGTAGTCGTCCCCGAGGAATGGCGACCGGAGCGCGGGCCCATATATGGCCAGGGAAGCGAGGAAGGCGATCGCGAGGGTCGCAACCGCGATGAACTGGCCACGAGACGCCGCCGGCATACGACTCCTCAGTCTCCCGCCTCACACTGACGGGTGGGAGCGGACCGTGCTCACCTTATACAGGAGCCGCACCACTGGCGCCAACGCGTGACCCGGGCGGGCTCGCAGCTGCCGGATTCCTCTCGATTCGGAGTTGCGGCCCCGGCCGCCACACCTTGGATGTGCGGCGCTATTTGCCATCAAGAATCGGCTGAAGGGCCTCCTGCAATGCACCGGAGAGGTAAGTGGCGTACGTCGCGGTGACATGGTAGTCGTTCGAATAGACGACCATGTTCCCGACCACTGCCGTACACACCGAGCTGCAGAACCAGGCCGTGACGTCGATGTACGGGACGCCCACTCGGGTTGCGACGTCTTGCTCGACGTCGTTGTAGGTCACGTCCAGCGCCGGTCGCACCTGCTTCGAACAGGCCTGCACGTTGTCGGCGTTCATTGCCAGGCAGTCGAGCGCGCCGCTCCAACGGGGGATATCTCCCAGCACAACCTTCCTGGTGCCATCAGGAGTGATGCGGTCCAGTGTGCGTTGGAGGCCATCTGCCCAGGCGGACCTCGCCACGACGTCGCCGCGGGCGTCGACCATGTACTCGCACCCGTTGCAGCTGGCAAGGATGACCACCTCAGGGCTCGTCTCGTTGATTCGCGAAATCGCAGAGTCCAACCAGGGACCGCACTCGGGATAGGCGGCGATCAGCCTCGGGGTACCAGCGAGATCCCGGGAGAAACTGATCGCCGCCGCCGGGCACCCCGTCTTGGCGAGAACCAATACCCTCCAGTGCAGATCCTTGCCCACGCTGTCGAAACCATCGAGCCACATGGCAGCGTGCGAGTCGCCCAGCAGGACCACAGTCCGGGAGCCGCCCGGATCTCCAAGGACGCAACCGGGCGAAGTGACCTCAGGGAAATCGGCGAGACAACTCAATGTTCCCGGGGTCATCCAACCGAAGTTCACCGTCGCGTGGTACAGGTCGGGAGTCAGGTCATCCGGGAGCGTCTTGATCTCCGGGGCGGCCGCCACGAGCTTGAGGACATCCTCGAGCGGGCTCGCTGGCGACGAATCACCAGCTACGGACACGGCCCGGACGGGCAAGCCCGGGTTGCTGTGGTCCCGGATCTCCCAGTAGCAGACTCCGTACGCGGCAACCACAAGACAGAATCCGAGCGAGAGACTCGACCACGGATGTGCAGTGAGCGGCCGGGCGTATCGAACAGGGTTTTCGACAACGTGATGCGAGACGGCCGCAAGAACGAGCGCCAGGGCGACGAGGGACAGGCTCTCAGCCATGGACAGGCTGCGGCGTGCCTGCTGTTCCGCGATGATGAGCACCGGCCAGTGCCACAGGTAGAGCGAGTAGGACCACTTCCCCAGCCATTGGAATGGAGCAAGGGCGAGCACCTTCTCGGCGCCGCGACGGGGAGCGATGGTCCCCGCCGCCACCACCATCGCCGTGCCGGCAACGGGCAGCGACGCTGCGTATCCCGGGAACGCCGAACTGGCGTCAAACAAGAACGCGCTGCCTGCGACCCCTCCCAGGCCCACCCAGCTCAGCCATGGGGCAATTCCTGTGGGCAGCCGGCCCAGGCGCGGCACACAGACCGCCAGGAGCGCCCCGATCGCGAGTTCCCACGCCCGGGTGAGCGGCGAGAAGAACGCCCATGTGATGTTCGTACCCGTTTGCACCACCGACCAGGTGAACGAGGCAACGACGATGAGCGTCAGCACCCCGGCGAGCTTTCCGGCGAGGCTCACCCGCGGTGCCACTGTAGCCACCGTCAGGAACACGAGCGGCCAGACAAGATAAAACTGCTCCTCGACCGCAAGCGACCAGTAGTGTTGAAGAGGGGACGGCGGCGCAAGGGACCGCAGATACTGGGTGCCCGAGGACGCGAAGTGGAGATTGGCCGCAAAGACCGCCGTCCACTTTCCGTCTTCGGCGACCACACCGCCCCGGAGGAATCCCAGCCAGTGATACGACGCAAGCACGGTGGCGACCAGGACTACGGAGGCAGCCGGGAGGATGCGCCGGGCGCGCCGGGCGTAGAACCCTGGCATCGAAGTCGAGCCTGTGCTCGCCCGTTCGCGAATGAGCAGGCCCGTGATCAGGAACCCCGAGAGCACAAAGAACACGTCGACGCCGACGTAGCCGCCTTCGACGCGCGACACGCCCGCATGGCCAAGAACAACAAGCGCCACGGCGACCGCCCGCAGTCCTTCGACGTCGGGACGGAACGTGCGGTCAACGTTGTTCATCGATGGTGCCCTCTGATGTTTACACAGCGGAGGCCATGACGCCGGGGCATTGTGGCGACACCCGGCACATCCAACCTACCTGTTCCCCGGATCGTTCGCGCGCAGCGGGTTCGTGAACGTCCGCCCGGCGTCTGAAAGATCACCGAGTACGTCGTCGCCGGGCGGTTTCCTCTTCCCGGCAACCCATTCAACGAGGTCGTCCCACGCCTGCGTCACCTCGGTGTCGCTGAACTTGCAGTGTCCGCTGGCGCGAATGACGCGCTGCACCAGGAGGTCGCCGGCGCCCGCGGCCTCTGCCTTCTGCCGGTAGCTCCGTTCGACACTGATGGGAACGGCCAGGTCGCCGGTCTCGTGCAGGGTGAGCAGTGGGTCCTGGATCTTCCCCGTTGTCGGCGCCATGTCGGGATGAGTCGCCACGTCCCGTAGCGCCGGATCGGGCTGAATTCGGCGCACCCCCTGGTTGAGAAGCTCGCCATCGAACCCCAGACCCGGATCGACGCGGTAGTCCACGCCCTCGTTCGTAGACGCCCGAATCACCGGCAACGTCCTGTCCGGGTCTCCTGCGGAAAACGCAAATCCGGTCGCGTACTGCTCGCGGTACCCCTCCATGAAGAAGGGCCGCGGGCCTCCGGTCAGGTTCCGAATCACGCTGGCGAAGGCCTGGCCTGCTGCGGTCGGCGAGTCGGGCCGACCCAGCACGGGGACTATGCGACCTTGCATCGCGGCGGTCACCTTTGCCTCGCCCTGGCCGAGCGGCAAGTCGACGCCCGCCACGAAGGCGGCCACCAGGTCCCACGACAGCAGGTAGTCGATCAGTTCGACCCCGGAGACCGCGCCGCAGAAAGCCAGGCCCCCGTCGTACTCCTCCGGGAAGTTTTCGAGCGAGAGGGTGACGATGTTTCCGCCCATCGAGTTGCCCGCTATGTAGGTGCGTTTGGGCCACCCGAATCGCCCGGCGAAGTACTCCTTGAGCGCCAGAGTGTCGTTGACGCCGATCCCGGGGGCGTACCCGTTCTCGCTGAAGGAACTCGCCGCCCACGCGTACCCCTGGTCAACGACACGCTGGCGGAGGGCTGGAGGAGGGTTCTCGACACTGACTTCGGGCCCGAACCCCCGCACCGCGTGGGCCCAGAGCAAGAGCTCGCCGTTCCAGCGCTTGGGGATCTCGATTCGATACGCAGCCCGGCCAAGCATGCCGAAATACGCCTTCGCGCCGGGCAGCGGCTGGAAGTCGGGCGCGGCAGCGGTGACCTCGCTCCCCGGCGTCGCGTCCAGCAGGCGTGGACCGGTTGGTCCTCCGCTGCCGGCGCGGTCGCCGCACCCGTTCAACAGCCACACCACCACCACGAGGGCAACGATCCCGGCAGGCCTTCGCATCCCGCGCAGTGTAGCGCGGGACCAGCGAACGGAGGCGCCGACAAGGAGGGGGCGCCTGGGCGACCCCTCCTGAAGCCATTGCAGCGATCGGCGGGATTGTGACGCCAGCCGTCACTGGGCGTTGGCCAGCGAACCGAGCACGCGCACCTCGACCTGCGGCTGGCCGGCCTGCGCCCGCACCTGGTTCAGACTGCGATAGAGGTCCGCAGCGTAGTTTGCTTCGGCCTTCGAGCCGACGACAATGACCTGTGACGGTGAACCGGGAACGCTCCCGGCGGCAGTTCGCAGGTCGGCCGCCTCGGCTTCTGAGCCGACGATGTAGACCCAGACCATATCCGGGCTCTTCAGGGCGGGGCTCACAGCCACCGGCGCGAGGGCCGCATTCGGGGCCGGCTTGACCACTGCAACCTCTGCCGGAGCGGCCGCTTCGCGGCTGTCGCTGCGCGCCCAGAGTCCCGCAACGACGACCGCCCCAAGGACGACGCCGCCGCCGATGGCGGCGAGCAGGGCGTTGCGCCCGAAGCGGTGGGGCGCGGAGGACATGGTTGGGGTGGAGTTGGTGTTGATAGTCATCGGAGTCTCCCTTTGTCTCGGCGGGTCTCCCGCCGGTCTGATAGGAGTCTCCGATTTCGCGCGAATGCTTCCATCGCGCGTACGCGTCATCTTTCGAATACGAAGAAGACGCTGTCCAATGGTGCGTTCTTGCTATGGCTAAAGCCGCGACCGCTACTCGACCAGCCCGTTCCGCACCGCCCAGGCCGCCGCATCCGCCCGATGCGTGATGCCCAACTTGTCGAAGATGTTGCTGACATGGCGTCCGACCGTGTGCGGGCTGATAACGAGCGCCTCGGCGATTTCGGCGTTGGTCTTGCCGCTGGCGACCAGGCGCAGAACCTCCGCTTCGCGTTCGGAGAGGCCACCCGGGAGGGCTGGGCGAGGCTTCGCCATGCCCCCCATCTGCGCTAACAATGGCTTCATCTCCAATTCGGAGGCGATCGCCAGGGATTCGTCCAGGAGCGCGCGTGCGCGCGCACCATCGCCGGGAGCACCGCGTCGAAGGAGGGCGTCGGCGCAGTCAAACGCAGCCCAGGCGTAGGCCGGGCGGTAGCCTCGTCGGCAGAACGCAAGGGCATGCTCGAAGTGGCTGATTGCCTCGTCGGCCCGACCGAGGACGAGGGCGAGGAGACCGATGATACGACTCGTATCGACCCAGCCCGCGAAGGGAGTCAGCGCCGCCAGCTCGCGCTCAGCAGCTCCTTTGTCCCTGTCCATGATCGCGAGCAATGCCAGCGCTTCGTGTGCCCACCATCGGCTGTAAGGAATCCCCCAACCCGCGAGGGCTGCTTGAGCCGCCTCGCGACCTCTCTGGGCCAAATCTTCGTCGCCTGTGAGCCATGCTTCCTTGACGAAGGCCTGACTCATTTGGCTGAGCCCGAACGTGGACGACGATATCGCAGCCACGGACTCCTCGAGACGAAGGCGGTAGGTTGCGGCGGCCCCCAGGTTGCCGAGAAGAAGGTGCGCTTGGATTCCCCCGCAGAGAGGTCGAACGTCGTCCGGCCCAGCCTGGAGTGCGGCGTCCATAGCCGACACGGCTCCTTCCCAGTCTCCTCGCCACAATGCACACATGCCCTGAGCGTAGCGCGACTGGACAAGGCCGAGCCGGCTGCGCAGGCGCTCCGCCAGTTCGACGCCTGCATCCGCGTGGTGCTTGGCGGCAACAAGGTCTCCCGCCAAGACCCCGTATTCGATCGCAAGGAGAAAGTGAATGCCGGATGCGGCACCGCAATCCCCCAATTCCTCCGCAAGCTCCAGCACTTCGAGGTTTTTTGAGATCCCGTCACGCCCGTTGAGGGTTTCGATGGTGGCCTCGACCCCCAACGCCCGGAAGGCCAGCCGCCGGTCACCAAGACGTTCGGCGAGGTCCCTGGCGCGACGAATCGCCTCCCTGCTCCGGTCGTAGTTCCCGAGCGTGCCGAGTGTGCGGCCAAGGTCTGCCTGGAGCATCCCGTACTCCAGGGAATCCTCCGACACGAGATCGAGAACCTGCTCGATCAGGCCGATCGTTTCGAATGCGATCATGCCGCTCATACTGGCGAGCTGGACTGTTTCAACAGCTCCGGCTGGGTCACGGACCTGCAAGTAGTATTTGAGGGCTCGCCACAGGCTCTGCCATGCATCTGCGACCAGATTGAGGGCCACCTGACTCCGTCCAATTTGCACCAGGAGGGCAGCCGACTCGGAATCGACTGGCTGGCCGTCCCTCGTCACAAGCGCAGCCTTGAAATGCTCAATCGCCCCCTCCCACGCCGACGCGTCCATGGCCCGTCGACCCGCCAGCGTTGCGTAGCGCACAGACTTCTCGCGATGTGCAGCTTGACGGCCAAACGAGTAGTGGAGCGCAAGCTCTGCCGCCTGGATCTCCAGGTTCTCGAAACTGAGAGCCTCGATCGCTTCGGCGACTGCAATGTGCAAGGCGCGGCGACGCGGGAGCGACAGGCTACTGGCCAGCGTCTGGCGGATGAGTTCGTGCGTGAACGTGAGCCGCGCAGCGCTGTGGTCCGGGCCGCTTGTCACGAGGTGCGCTCGCTCGGCCACGTCCATGGCATCGAGCAGATCGGCCTCCGTCATCCCGGAGACCTCTCCAAGAAGGTCGAAGTCGAACGTACGGCCGATGATCGCTGCCGAAGTCAGCGCCCGGCGGCAACCTTCACTCACCTTCTGGACGCGACGGCCGATGACCAGCCGCACACCTTGTGGGATTTCGACCTCGCCCACGCGAACATCGGTGCGCCAGCGGCCCGCGTGGTCGAACAGCCGCCCCTCTTCCGACAGGTACCGGTAGACCTCATGCACAAAGAGGGGGTTTCCTTCGGTCTCACGGTGGACCACCTCCACAAGCCGCGCTGGCGGCTCTGAGCTGCTCAATCCCGCCAGCAGGAGCGATACGCCAGCGAGGTCCAGCCGACGCAGGGCAAGCTGTTGGCAGGACGGGAGCCGGACAAACTGCTCAATCGTCCGAGCCAGCGGACGCCCGGGATCGAGCTCCGTATCGCGATAGTTGAGCAGGAGGGCGATGGGCGACTCGCGCAAGCGCCGGCCCAGGTGTTCAAGCAGCAGGAGTGTCGACTCATCGGCCCAGTGGAGGTCCTCGATGCCGAGGAGGAGGCCCTCGCGGCCGGCGCCCTGGGCAAGAACCGCCAGGCAATCGCAAACGGCGTCGAAGAGGCGGTGCCGTTCGGCAGCGGGATCGAGCGCCGGGAGCGGCGACACATTCGGCAGGCGTCGGGCCACGTCGGGCAGGATGAGCGCCAACTCCGATGCCCGTTCCCCAAGCTCGGAATCGAGGCTGCGGTCGGGTAGGCCGCGGAGGTGGGCCTGGATGGCCTCCGTGAAGGGGAGGTAGGGCGGCATGCCCTCCGATTCGTAGGCGCAGCCACGAAGTACCAGCCAGCCCCGGGGAGCGGCGCGCTCCGCGACCTCCGCCAGGAGCCGCGTCTTGCCGATGCCTGGCTCACCCGCCACGAGTGCTACGCGTCCACGGCCCTGGGAGGCCGTCTCCCCCAGCATCCGCTCTAACGCCGCCACCTCGCCCTCCCGGCCAACAAACGGCGTACGCCTTCCGCCGCCGGCAGGGTGCCGGTCGCGATGTGTCCCGGGTTCCACGCTCACGGGCCCATTCTAACCTGCCGCGCAAGCGTCCCCTGCACAGGTTTCTGGTTGAGGGCGGGTTCGCCGAGACCTACTTCTTCGGCGCGTTGAGCCAGGTCATCATCGCCCGCATCTCCGTCCCAACCTGCTCCACCTGGTGTTCGGTTTCGAGACGGCGCGTCGCCAGGAAGCGCGGACGGCCGGCCATGTTCTCGAGGATGAACTCCTTGGCGAATTCGCCGCGCTGGATCTCGCCCAGGATCTTCTTCATCTCCGCTTTTGTCTGATCGGTGATGATGCGCGGTCCGCGGGTGTAGTCGCCGTACTCGGCCGTGTCGCTGATCGAATAGCGCATGCGCGACAGGCCGCCCTCGTAGATGAGGTCGATGATCAGCTTCAGTTCGTGCATGGTCTCGAAGAAGGCGCTCTCGGGCTGATATCCCGCTTCGACCAGGGTCTCGAACGCGGCCTTGATGAGCGACGAAAGCCCGCCGCAGAGGATGACCTGCTCGCCGAACAGGTCGGTCTCGGTCTCCTCGCGGAAGGTTGTGTCGAGTACACCCGCGCGCGTGCCGCCGATGCCCTTCGCATAGGCGAGCGCCACCTGCTTCGCCACTTCGCTCGCGTCCTGGTGCACCGCGACCAGGCAGGGCACGCCGCCGCCCTCGGTGTAGACACGACGGACGAGATGGCCCGGACCCTTCGGGGCGACCATTGTCACGTCCACGAACGGCGGCGGCTGGATCTGCTGGAAGTGGATGTTGAAGCCGTGGGCGAACATCAGCATCTTGCCTTCGCTCAGGCCAGGTTCGACTCCCTGCTGGTAGATCGCCTTCTGCACCTGGTCGGGCGCCAGCATCATGATGATGTCGGCTTCGCGCGCAGCCTGCTCGACCGTGGCGACCTTCAGTCCCGCCGCTTCGGCCTGCGCCCACGACTTCGAGCCCGGGTAGAGCCCGATCATCACGTCGCAGCCGCTGTCCTTGAGATTGAGCGCGTGCGCGTGACCCTGCGAACCGTAGCCGATGACGGCGATCTTCCGGCCTTTGAGGAGCGAAAGGTCCGCGTCCTTGTCGTAGTACATGGTTGCCATGAGTCGATCCTCCTGAAGATGGGGACAGGGCCTGCCGTGCGGGCCCGGGAACTGCATCGAGGCTCCAGCCTACATCGGATGGATCACGCGCCGAAGGTGGCGCTTCTCGCTGGCCGTCGAAACGCCGATCTCCCGGAGCATCCAGTGCCGTTCTATGACCGCAATCTTGCCATCTACCATTCGCACCCAGTCCGCTGCGCGCGGCCGGGCAGGGTCGATGGCCAGCTCCACGGCGGCTTCCTTCGCGCCGCAGAGCAATTCCGTGGTTCGCCAGCTCCCGAACGCTGGCCGGGGCGTGTTCGAAAGCAAGTCGATTGATGCGTCAGGGCCTGTCACCACGCCGTAAATCGAATCGACAAGCGCGGACTTGGCATCGAGCAACGCCTTGGCTCCGTTCGTGTCTCCGCCAAGCAGCGCACTGTAGAAACCCTGGACAACGCTCCTGGTCTCGTCGGCAAGACCGCCCCGGTAGCCGGTAGCATTGCTCATCGCCGCGGTGGCTGCCTTGTCCAGTTCCACATCCGGGAGCATGGCGTAGAGTCGCCGCCCGGACACCAGGCCCTCCCGCATCTCGCACACGTCGACCACGCGCTGCGTGAACTCCCGCCAGTTCGAGCCTTTCGCCCGGATCGTTGCGCGGACAGCGACCGTGTCGCCATCCTCAACGAACTCCGGCTCAGAGTAGTGGCAGTCGGCGTATGCGCGCACGAATTCCGCGTACCAGTCCTGGATGGCAACGCTCCCACGCACGGGCGGCCCCTGAAAGGGCCAGAACACCGCATCCGGCGCGTGCGCCGCCTCGATCTCGGCGAACCGATCCAGGTGGATGGCGGTGAGAAGCGCCTTGACAGCGTCGACGTTGCTCATGCGCGGCGGACCTTGTTGGGGCGGGAGTATATCGCGCGATTGTACCGCGGGCAGCGGGCACGGCGATAGCGAAACAACCCTACCGGCATGGCACCCCGCGCTCGACCTGTCTATACCCGCCTCACGGCCAAACACGAACCGGCTCTTCAAACCCCGCGACTTCCCGGCCGCCGCGCTCGTCGTCGGCAAGACAGACGTGCTTGCATCATGGGGCCCCCGGGCATCACCTGCAGCGCCGGCTACTCGTCCCCCCGTCCGCCCTCGCTCCACGCCGCTCGCGTCGCCTCCACGACCGTCTCGTGGTCGAAGCCGCGGCGCTGGAGGAAGCCTCCAACCTTCGCCGCGAACGTGCGGAAATCGGTCCCGGCCACGCCGCGCGCTTTCCGGCGCGCAAGCCCAAGGGCCGTCGCGCGGTCGTCTAGTGTCGCAACCGCGGCTTCGACCTCTTCGGCGGCGATCCCGTGGCGGCGCAGTTCGAAGCGCAGCATCCGGGCCCCGCGCGGTGACAGCCGTTCTCGCTCTTCCACCCAGGCCCGTGCGAACGCCCCATCGTCGAGCAGACCGGCTCGTTGGAGGCGCTCCACTTCCTCCTCCACAGTCCCTTCATCTGCCCCGCGCATCGCGAGCCGCCGGCGCATCTCGGCCACGCTCCGCGCTCGGTGCGAGAGCAGTCCGAGGGCGGCTTCGTGGACCGGAACCTCCCTGTCACCACCGCGCGCGCCGCTCACGATCGTCCTACCGGGCAAGTGCGGCGATAGGCTGCGGCACCGGCACCTCGACCGCGGCTGGCAGTCCTGCTTCACGCCGGACATCGGCCTCGATCTCCGCAGCTACGTCGGAGTTGTCGCGCAAGAACTGCTTCGCATTCTCCCGCCCCTGGCCGATGCGCATCTCGCCGAAGCTGTAGAACGCACCGCTCTTGCTGAGGATGCCGTACTCCACGCCCAGGTCCACGATGTCGCTCACACGGCTGATGCCGCGCGGCGGGAGGAACATGATCTCGAATTCGGCCGTCTTGAAGGGCGGCGCCACCTTGTTCTTGACGATCTTCGCCTTCACGCGGTTTCCGATTGCATCGGCACCGCTCTTTACCGACTCGACCCGGCGCACCTCGATCCGCACGGATGAGTAAAACTTCAGGGCGCGACCACCGGGAGTCACCTCGGGATTGCCGAAGACGATCCCCACCTTCTCCCGCAGCTGGTTGATGAAGATGACCGCCGTCGACGAACTCGAGATGGCCGGAGTCAACTTGCGCAGCGCCTGCGACATCAGTCGCGCCTGCAAGCCAACGTGAGTGTCGCCCATCTCCCCCTCGATCTCCGCCCGTGGCACAAGCGCCGCCACGGAATCAACCACGATCGCGTCGACAGCATTCGACCGCACCAGTGCCTCGCAGACCTCAAGCGCCTGCTCGCCCGTGTCGGGCTGGCTGACCAGAAGGTCGTCAATGCGGATGCCGAGGTCGCGCGCATACCCCGGGTCCAGCGCGTGTTCAACGTCGATATATGCGGCCGTACCACCGGCCTTCTGGGCTTCGGCCATAATGTGCTGCGCGAGGGTGCTCTTGCCCGCCGACTCGGGCCCGAAGATCTCCGTGATTCGCCCCCGCGGGATGCCGCCCACGCCCAGCGCGATATCGATCGCGAGCGAGCCGCTGGAAATCGCCTGGACCGTCATGCTCGCCTCTTTGTCGCCGAGGCGCATCACGGTGTTCTTGCCAAACTGCTTGTCCAGCTGCTGCAGCGCCAGGTCGAGCGCTCGGGCACGATCGAGATCAGCCATCGTTCACCGCCAGAAAGCATTTCCGGGACGGGATGATAGCACCCGCGGCCTCCGGTGACCGGATTCTACACGCTAGCAAACAAATGTTCTACTACTGCCTTTCGGCCCTTGACGAATGAATGCACGGTGCCGAAGATGGAAACGGAGGCTTTGCCGGCTGAGCCCAGCGCTCGGGCCGTCATTGCCTTTTCCTTTGCCTCGTTCATGGCTGCAGGTCCTCCTCGCGCTCGTCGCGCGTCCTCAGGTCGTCGATAACGGCGAAACTCCAGACCGAGAATCCATCCGGGTACCCGGGTCGCTCTACGAGAGCCCGGTGGCGAAGCTGGAGCACCAGCCGTCCCAGATGGTTCAGTTCCGCGCGCAACGGCTCCGACATGCCGCGCACTCACACGTTCCAGGCGACCAGGTAGGCAACCAGATCGGCGATCCGAACCCCCGTGGTCAGGTCGCTGTGGACGAAGAACGGCTCCGGGACGACCCTGCCCGAGCGCTGGATCCCCGTTGCAGTCGAGCGAAAGTACTTGGTCATTTGGCCGATCAGCACATGAGACTGTGACCGTTCGAGTTCATCGAACACAACGAGTCCCCGCTCGTGCGCCGGCTGCTCGTCCACCCAATAGAAGAACCGCTCGAACAGGTACCCGTAGTCCTTCCGCAACCCGGTGCGCCGTGGACGTGGCGCAGAGGGCAACACGATGCTTGCGAAGAGGCGAACCCCGTGCGTGCCACAGAGTTTGAGCATGCGTTGCGCAAATGCCACTTTGGCCTGTGCGTGTGCCGCGAGCCGGGGGCGAGTGGGGGGGGTTTGAAA
>CAZCDK010000013.1:0-364 GCA_964497285.1 uncultured Anaerolineaceae bacterium
GACGGCTATGGCACGGAACGGAAACGCGGTGCGTATCAGCAAGCGCTTGACAGTCTCGCTGGCGCCCTCATCGCCGACGGGTGGGAATTCATCGGCAGATGGGGCACTGCGGAGTACCAACTTAGATTCCGGCGCCCCGAATAGCCACCTCGCTATCGCTCACGTTGATAACGCCGCCCGACGCTGCTGGCCCGCTGCGAGACGAAGCGGCGCTCATGCGCATCAGAGGCGGTTGCGTGGCAGCACATCGTGTTCTTCCCACCTCAGGGAGGTGACGCGCGTTCGGTGGCGCTCGCCGCGGCCGTTGCGCGAAGCCGGCGCCCACGTGCTCCCAGCAAGGCGCGATCCCGAGCAACCCCAGGCC
>CAZCDK010000013.1:374-24666 GCA_964497285.1 uncultured Anaerolineaceae bacterium
GCGGGCGCGGGGACTCGGCTTCACGAGGATCTGCCCATTGGACTTGACGCCTTTGTTGGCCGGTTTCGAATCCTCGGCCTGAGGCGACATCAAGCGTTATTCGTTATTGCGTTAACGAGCGGCAGGCAATAACGTCGGGCGGGGGGTATGACATGAGCGCTCATATCGGAATCTCGGCGGCAATTCGATTCTCCTCTGTCGTTTTCCTGGTCATCCTACTGGCGGTTCTTTCGCAAGACGGAAACACGTTCGGCGATGTGGCCCATGCGGCAGCTCCTTCAGCGACAACAGTAGAGGTAGACCAGTCACCGGATGGCCCCGGCGCGGTGCCCATTGGCACGCATGTCATCTTCACGGTGTCGGTCACGCTGAGCGCGCCGCAGCCGGGAACCCAGGCGATGACCATCCAGCTGGCGAGTGGCGGCAACCTCGGCAATCTCGTGTTGACCTGCACCAGCGGCACTAACGGCAACGCGGACCAGACTGGCTCGGGTGGCCCTCCGAGTTGCATGTGGCTGGGCCCGGTGCTGGCGGGGACGTTCACGTTTGTGTTCGAGGGCGATACGACCGGCCCCGTTGCCGACGTGATTCCGCACGCCTCCAGCGTCGTTTGCACGGACACCAACAACTCGAACACCTGTGGCGACGAACTGGCCGGCGACAAGGTCGCACTGGTCGACATCAGCGGCGACGTGGGCGCGCTCTCGGTGGCGTCGAACCTGCCGGCGACATCAGAAGTGAATCAGACGCCAGTGGGCGGAAGCACGGTCCCGGCCGGCACCTCAGTCACGTACACCGCGATCGTGACGCTCACCGGGGCGACCCAGGCCCTCACGATCCAGCTGAAGGATGAGGCCAATCTCACCGGCCGCAGCCTGAGTTGCACCAGCAGCGTGAACGGCGCCGCAGATGCCACCCAAACAGGCGGCACACCGCGCTGCCAGTGGAACAGCCCAAATGCCGCCGGCACGTTTGCGCTGATCCTGACCGGGACCATGTCGGGGGCAATCGGAGATGTGATCCCAAACGCGACGAGCCTGGCCTGCATCGACACCAACGCGAACAACAACTGCAGCGACGAGACGATCGGAAACATCATTGACCTGGCGGACCAGAACGGCGATGTCGGACCGCTAACGGTGAGCACCGCACCAAGCGCCACGTCGGAGGTCACGCAGGTACCGGTTGGGGGGAGCACCGTCGCGTTGGGGACGCGTGTCACGTACACGGCGACAGTCAGCCTCGCGGTGCTGAGCGCGCAGGCGGTGACGATCCAGTTGCGGGGCGACGCCAATCTCATCAACCGCACGCTCGTGTGCACGAGCAGCACAAACGGCGTGGCCGACATCGCCACGCCAGCCGGCGTCCCGACGTGCAGATGGGATGGGCCGGTGAGCCCGGGCACTTTGACGTTTGTCTTCGCCGGGGACGTCGCCGGTGCCATCGCTGATGCCATCCCGGACCCCGCAAGCGTGATCTGCACCGACGCAAGCCTTCCCGTGGGATGCAGCGACGAGCCGGCGAGCGGCCGAATCGCGCTCGCGGATGCGAACGGGGACGTTGGTCCGCTCACGCTCTCCACCGCTCCCGTGGCGACGACCGAGGTCAACCAGTCGCCGGCCGGGGGTGCATCCGTGGCAAACGGAACCCCGATCACCTACACCATCACCGTGGTCTTGAGCGCGCCCCAGGCGCAGGCAATGACGGTTCAGCTGTTGGGCGACGGCAATATCATCAGCCGGGTGCTCGCCTGCACCAGCACGACCAACGGGAACGCCGACGTCACGAACCCGGCCGGCTCGCCGAGCTGCATGTGGCTCGGACCTGTGGCCGCAGGGACATTCACCATGACTTTCCGTGGGGTTGTCATGGGGGCGGTCGGGGACGCCGTGCCAAGCGCTGTGAGCGTGGTCTGCACGGACACCAATGCGTCGAACAACTGCGGCGATGACCCGGTCGGCGGCCACCTTGCGCTCTCCGACGCGGACGGGGACGTTGGGCCGGTGGGCTTCATCACGTCGTTCAGGTTGGTGGTCCCCATGGTGAGCCGCGACGGTGTGCCCTTGCCGTAGCGCCGCCGTTTTCGACGTAACCGGCTCCACGAGCCCTGGATGGAGCGGGGGAACGCCGACCGCCGCCCGGGAACGACCTTCAGTCGCGCGCCGATGCCGCGGTTGCCGAGGCGCTTCGGCACCTTGCCCGATTCGGGTTGGGTCCGGGCTGTATCAGCCGCCGATGCGCCAGGGGGAGGGGTCGAAGTCGTCGGGGAGGAGGAGGAAGAGACTGCGGCGGGGGCCTTCGATCTCGCGAGTGATGTGGCCCTGGCCGGTGGTGTCGTCGGCGAGGAGGATGCCGCCGGGACCGAAGCGGCGCTTCGTACCGTCGCCGCACTCGATCTCGGCGACGCCTTCGAGGGTGACGACGAACTGGCGCTGGGGCGCGTTGTGGAAGTCGAGCGCGGCCCCCATGGGCGTGAGGCGGAAGAGCACGCCTTTCACGGGCACAAGCTGGGAAAGCTCGCCGTAGCGGCCGGGAGCCAGGGGGATGTCGAGGTCCTCCAGGTGCGAGCGGCCGTCGTCGCCGGTGTAGACGCGCGTTGCCTTCATGGTGGCGCTACCGGGTGAGGACCATGACGTTCATGCCGCCGATGCCGGCATTTTGGAGGAGGGCGACCTTTGCATCCGTGACCTGCCGGGGACCTGCCTCGCCGCGCAGCTGGCGGGTGAGCTCCGTGAGCATGGCGCCGCCGCTGGCGCCCATGGGATGGCCGCGTGAGTTCAGGCCGCCGTCGTTGTTGTCGGGCACCTTGCCGCCGAGGGCGGTGTTGCCCTCCCAGACGAACGGGCCGCCTTCGCCTTCGGGGCAGAGGCCAAGCTCTTCGATGGTCATGATCTCGCCGGGGCTGAAGGCGTCGTGGAGCTGAACCACGTCGACGTCGGCAGGCCCGATGCCGGCCTTCGTGTAGGCCTGTTTCGCGAGCACGGCGGTCGGGCCTTCGGCCTGGTCGGCCTCGCCGCCGACGTACATGGGGGTGCCGCCGGCCCAGCCGGTGACGAAGACGGGGTTGGTCGTGTACTTCCGGGCGAACTCCTCCGAGGCGAGGATGGTGGCCGAGGCGCCGTCGCTTGTGGGGCAGCACATGAAGAGGGTGATGGGGTCCGCGATGGTGCGGGAGTTCATCACCTCTTCGAGGGTGGTTTCCTTCTGGTACTGGGCGAAGGGATTGAGCGCGCCGTTGCGGTGGGCCTTGACGGCCGACATGGCGAAGTGCTCGGGCTTCGTGCCGTACTGGTGCATGTGGCGACGGGCCATGAGGGCGTAGACGGCCGGCATGACGCCGAGCCCCATCTTCGCCGAGTAGCCTTTCTCGGTGGCGCTGTCGACGAGCCCGCGCTGCATCTTCTCGACGCCGATGGTCATGACGCAGTCGTAGACGCCAGCGGAGATGAGGTCGGCGGCGAGGAGGGCGCCGCGCGAGGACGAGGCGCAGGCCAACTCGACGTTTGTCACGGGAATGCCGGTCATGCCGAGCTGGCCGAAGCAGCGTGTGCCCACGCCGGCGTTGTTTTGGACGCGAGCGAAGAACCCGGCCTGCACCTCCTTGAAGGTGATGCCGGCGTCGGCAAGGGCGGCAAGGCCGGCTTCGCGGGACAGGTCCTCGACCCGCAGGTCGGGGAAGTGGCCGAAACGGTGGAGACCCACCCCGAGGACAACGACGCGACGGCTCATGATTCCCTCCCTATGCCCAGGACTTCGCCGGGACGAAGGCGTACGAGACGACGATCTGGCCGGATGGCTCCGTGAAGCGGAACGCCTTCGTTCGCACGGGGAGGCCAACGGCGACGGCCTCGGGCGCGATTTCGAGCAGCGGCGCCGTGACGATAATACGCTCCGGCAGCTTCACCTGGACGACCGTGTAGGGCGGGGTGATGAGTGAGTCCGGAGACTGCTGGCGGACGGTGGTGAAAGAGTAGACCTCGCCTTCGGCGCTGAGATCGCACTCATCGAGGCCGAGGCGGAAGCAGGCGAGGCAAACGGCGCGCCGGCCGAGGAACACGGCGCGACACGCGGAGCACATGCTCCCCCGGAGGCGGGGAGTGCCCGTCTCGTCAAGGCGGAACAGACCCTCCTCGATGAGGCGTTCGCCGGATTCGGGTTGGACTTCTGCTGTGGATGTCATCGGCGGATCCTTCACGCGGGAGAGCGATTGGACAGCGAGGGTGGCGAGTTCAGCCCTGGGCGGGCGGCGGAGCGCCTTCGAAGGGGACGGCAAGGACGCGGTCTTCGAGGTCGAGGGCCTTCATCAGGTACTGGAGCTCGGCTTCGCGCCAGGGCAGCGGGGCTTCCTCCTGGATGAGCTTGTCGCGCTTGAGCTCCTCATCGACGGCCGGGTCGGCCTTGAAGGGCGTGCCGCAGCTGTTCTCGAAGAACAGCTCGCCCAGCGGCGGTTTGGGAGTCTGGCCGCCGGCTTCCCAGGATTCGGCGGAGTAGCCGACGGCCTGGATGGCGACGGGGACAGCCGTGTCTGGCAGGTCGAGCAGCTTGCCGATGCGGTCGATGCGGGGACTGCTCATCAGGCAGGTGGAGAGGCCTTCGTCGTAGGCGACGAGCGTGGCCTGGGCGATCGCCTGGCCGACGTCCATGAAGGCGAGGGGCGAAACGGAGGACATCTCCCAGCCGGCGGTGAAGACGGGCTTGAGGCGCTTGTCGAGTTCGGCCAGGGTTCCGTCGATGGTGACGCCGATGCGGCGGCTGCGGACGAGGCCGCGCAGGCGCTCCATCCACGCGTCGATCTGGTAGGCGGCGCGCTCGTTGTACCAGAAGATGAACACGGGAGCGGTCTGCATCTGCTGGTACCCGAGCGGGGGTGTGAGTGCCTTGAGCAGGTTCTCGGGGGCCTGTTCGCGCCAGATGACGATGCCACGCACGTTCATCACGTTGCCGACGCAGGATGCGTGGCGGGCGGCTTCGAGCATCTTCTGGATCTTCGCGCGCTCCACGGGGCGGTGGGGCAGGAAGAAACGAATGGTGCGGCGGCGGCCGATGATTTCTTTCAGTTCCATGGTTGCCTCCGTGCTAGCCGAGCAGGCGCTGGGCCGCAGCGATGGAAAGCGTATCGTTCGCGCCGTCCTCGATGAGCGAAGCGCGGGCATCGCGCATGAGCGCCTCGACGAGCACGCCCTTCACCATGCCCATGCCCCCAAAGAGCTCGCTGGCGTCGCTGGCGACGTCGAACGCGGTGCGGGTGGCGAAGACCTTGGCAGCCATTGAATAGTGAGCCGTGGGCTGGCCGCTCGCAAGACGGAGATTGGCCTTGCGAGAAAGGGCGCGGGCAGCCTGGACGCGCATGAACATATCGAAGAGGCGCTTCTGGACGAGCTGATGGCTGGAGATGGGCACGCCGCCCTGGATGCGGGTCTGGGTGTAGGCGAGCGCTTCTTCGAACGCGGCGCGAGCGACGCCACTGAAGGTGGTCGACATGCCCGCGTTGGCGCCGGCGAGGATGGTCTCTATCCCGGACATGGCGTGCGGTGGTTCGACGAGCATGTAGTGCGCGGGAATGTGGACGTCGTCGAAGAAGATTTCGCCCTGGTTGAGCGGGCGCTGGCCGAGCTTATTGAGGGGAGGGCCCTTGCTCACGCCGGGCAGGTTCAAGGGGATGACGGCGATGCCGGTCCCCATCATGCCCAGTTCCGGGCGGACGTTGAGGAATGCGAGCGTGTGGGTAGCGACGGTGCCATTCGAGACCCAGGACGATTTCTGGCCGCTGATGACCCATTCGTCGCCGTCTTTGCGGGCGGTGCAGTCGAAGTGCACGTTGGGGTCGTTGCCGGCGAGGATGATGTCGGACCCGTGGTTGGGCTCGGTGGCGCCCCAGCAGCCGATGTACTTGCCCTCGGTGTCTTCGACGAAGGGCATGACGATCTCGCGCATGAGGTCGGGGTTGCCGTTCATGGCGGCGAAGCGGAAGGGCATCGAGGTGACGCCGAGGCTGATGGAGAGGCCGGAGTTGCCCCACCCGAACTCTTCGCCGACGAGATGCGATTCGAGGGGGCCAAGGGTGGCTCCGCCGAGCTCAGGGGGAAAACCGCGCAGATGGTGGCCGGCCTGGTAGGCCTTCTTGAAGGCGCCCCAGAGGGGCGACCCGGAGGCTATCACCTGGCCGGGGGAAGGGTCATCGAGGGCGGCCCCGGTGGGCCGAAGGACCTCGGCGGCGAAGCGGTGAGCTTCCTGCTTGAGCAGGACCTGGTCGGGGGTGAGATCGGTGAGGTCGTCGCTATAGGGCATTGCGGGACTCCGTGTTGAGCCTGGTCACCATCACGAGGGAATCGGAAGATGTCGCCTCGGCACGCGGCGCGGTATGACGCAGCGCATAGGCCGGACACATGAGGTCGGTCGGCCCGGGTTTTGGGGTCGAACGAATCTTGCGGGCGCGGGGCAAACGTAGAGTATAGGCACAGAGCAGAGGAGCAGTCCGCCTGTGGAGGGGGGAGTGGATGGCCGTACGACTCAGCCGGCGTGATTTCCTGGGCGGAATCCTGGGTGCAGGCGTGGCGGCGGGAGCCGCCTTCTGGTGGAACAGCAGGGGTGCCGAAGCGCCGGGCCTCGACGCTGGCCGGGGTCCGGGGCCGACGGACGCCCCGCGCGACATCGAAGCCCGGTACCGCTACGTGGTCGCGAACCCAATGCTGGCCGCCCGCATCCCCTGCTACTGCGGGTGCGGCAAGTCCGATGGCCACACGAGCCTGAAGGACTGCTTCATCGCATCGGGCGGGAAGCGGGAAGAACACGCGGCCGGGTGCATCATCTGCCTCGACATCGCCGAGGACGTGGAGCTGCTGGCAACCCGGACCGGCGACGTGAAGGCCATCCGCGCCCGCATCGACGAGCTGTACCGGCCATATGGCCCGGCGACGAACACGCCATGAGGACAGCCGCGCTCGCACTTCTAATGGCGACAGCCCTTGGAGCCGGTACGCTCCTCGCCGGTTGCGGGGGAGACGACGCGGGGAAGGGCCCGAGCGTGCCACCGTCGGTGGTCGGAAGCGCTGGCGGCGTTGTGGTGGACCAGGCGTCGGTGGACCTTGGCAAGGTGCCCCTTGACCGGATGGTGACCCAAACCTGGACGCTACGGAACGAGGGTGGCGGGAAGGCGCAACTCGGGAGGCCGAAGATCGAGACGCTGGAGGGGTGCTGACCACCGCAGCCGGTCGTGGGTACCACGACCATCGAACCCGGAGCGGAGACCACGGTGGTAGTGTCGATGATGATGCACAAGGGCATGGAAGGCCCGCACCTGTTCAGGGTGACGGTGCCGGTGCAGAACGGCGCCGGTGCGAAGGCCGAGCTGCAGCTGCTGGTGAGGGCGGACTTCCGGTAGGCGGCGCCCGGGTGCCCGCTGGACCCGGCGCCGGGTAGAGGGTGGATTCCCGGGGCACTTCGGACGGGGGCCGAACGGGGAGGAGCACGCCCGGAGTAGACTGCGCAGTGATCCCCGGGAAACGCGCCTTCCCACCGCGAGGAGAAGCTGCCATGGAGAGTCCGCAGGGCCTGGAGCTGCGGCCGGTTCGGGACATCTACGACGAGCCATGGACAGCATGGACGCTGCGAACCGCGGGGACGCACCTGCACCCGGGCCGCGAACTCGCAACAGTGCACCTTGCGGAGCGAGCGGCCCAGTTTGGGTTTCCTTCGGGCGGAAGGGTGCTCGAGGTGGCGTCGGCACTGGGCGGACCGGCGAGACTCATTGCACGCCACTTCTCGGCCACCGTGATCTGCGCGGACCTGAACCCCATGATGCAGAAGGCATTGCGGGCGGCGGCGTGGCACGAAGGCATCGGGATGCGGTGCCAGCCGATCCTATCGCGCACGGAGCGTCTGCCGATTCGCAACGAATCGCTCGATGGCGCATGGAGCCAGGATGCGATGTGCCACATGGACAAGGCGGCGGTGGTGGTGGAAGTGGCACGAGTCCTGAAGCCCGGTGGCGTGTTCGCGTTCTCGGACTGGATCGCGCGAGGGGAGCTTGCCCGCGAGGACTGGGAGTCGCTCGCCCGGCTCTGGGGATTCCCCTCGTTGCTGAAGCCCGACGAGTACGTGACGCTGCTGGCCGCAAGCGGGTTCGACCTCCTGCTGGCGGAAGACCGAACGTTCGCATTGGCGGCGATGCACCGGGCAGCGGTGACCGACGACCAGGATCTGTTCGAGGTCGCGTTTGCGCGGCGCTGGGGCGAGGCGGAACTGGCGCGCCAGAAAGAGCCCGGCGACACGTGGGCTTCGCTTGTGCGGAGCGGGAAGACCGGCGTGGCGATGTTCGTCGCCCGCAAGCGATGAGGTGACAGCTGCGGGATCGCGAGGACCTGGCTACCGGCCGGCCCCCGGCCCAAGGGCGCTGCCGCCATCGACGACGAAGATGTGGCCGGTGAGGTAGGCGCCCTCTTCGCTCACGAGGAAGGTCACGGTGTTGGCGACGTCGCCGGGGGTCGCCATGCGGCCAAGCGGAACGGCGGCCGCGTGCCGTTCGCGCAGACCGTGGTCGAGGATGTCCGGGTCTCCGAGGCCCTTGCCCCAGATGGCGGTCTCGACGAGGCCAGGCGCGATCGAGGTGACGCGAATGCCATCCTTCGCAAGGTCGAGGGCGAAGCACTTGGTCATGTGCATGACGGCGGCCTTGGAGGCGCAGTAGGCGGTGAGGCTGGGCGCCGGGTTGAGGGCGGCGACGCTGGCGATGTTGACGATGGCGCCGCCGTGGCCTTCGGCGATCATCTGGCGGGCGGCGGCCTGATCGCTGAGGAACACCCCCTTGAGGTTTATGTTCATCGTGCGATCCCAGTCGTCCTCGGTGGTATCGAGGGGGTTCTTGAAGATGCCGATGCCAGCATTCGCGACCATGATGTCGAAGCGGCCGAACTTCGCGACGGCGGCGGCCACAAGGCTGTCGACGTCGGCGCGGGAGACGACGTCGCAGCGCATGCCGAGCGTGCGGGCGCCGGTTTCTTCGGCGATCTCGGTGGCGGTGGCGCTGGCGCCGGCCTCATCGACGTCACCGATGGCGACGGCCGCGCCTTCGCGGGCGAACTGGTAGGCGATGCCCTTGCCGATGCCGCTTGCGCCGCCCGTGATGGCGGCGACCTTACCCTGCAACCGCATGTGACCACTCCAGGAGGGAATGGGCGAAGCGTAGGGAGCGGAACGGAAAGATGGAAGGGGGAGGGCGAAGGTGTTCGGTTCGCGGGGACGACCGTTCAGCAGGCGCACCCGAGAGTCGATTATTCTGCCGTGATAGGACGGGACGCCAACGAAATCCTGGACCGGGTGGACGAGTTGCCGCCGCTGCCGGCTGTTGCGGCCCGGATCATGAGCATGGCCGACGAAGAGAGGACGAGCGCGCTCGATCTGGCGCAGGTGATCAGCACGGACCAGGCGCTGACGGCGAAGCTTATCCGGGTGAGCAACTCCGCCTACTACGGATTTGCGCGACGGGTCAGCACGGTACGGGAGGCGGTGCTGGTGCTGGGGTTCAAGCAGGTGCGGCAACTCGTGGTTGGGGCGAGCGTGATGAATGGATTCAAGCGGAACTGGGCGCTCGATGATGGTGCCTTCGACCTTGATCTCTTCTGGGGCCACAGCGTGGCCACAGCCGTTGGGGCAGAAGCGATCGCGAAGGCGACGCATACCGCCCGGCCGGAGGACGCCTTCACGGCCGGGATCCTGCACGACATCGGCCGGCTTGTGATTTGCCAGGTGATGCCGACGGAGTTCGCGAGCGCCGTTTCCCGGGCGAAGCAGAGCCATACGAGCCTGCACGAGACGGAACGCGAGCTCACGGGATACGACCACGCCGAAGTGGGGCGAGCGCTGGGCGAACGGTGGCGGTTCCCGTGGCACCTCGCGGAGGCGATTGCGACGCATCACGACGAGTCGCTGCAGCCTGCCGACGGGCTGGGGGGAGTGATCGCACAGGCTAACCGCCTGGCGCTGCACTACGGGCTGTATTGCGGCTACGACGACGAGCACGGAAGCGTGGGGCCGATGCCGGCGGACCTGGCGGCAATTGAGCAGAAGGCGGGGAGCATCGACCGGGTGCTCGAACGAGCGCTGGCCTTCATCGAGAGTGCATCGGGAAGCCCGGACAGGTGGCACGCCGCGGCGGGCCAGGGGCGGTGACGGGGACGCGGGATACGGGGGCACATCCGGACTGCTTGCGACGGAAGACGTTTGACGCCCGATCGAGGCCACCCGAAGATGGCGGCCATGACCGATCACGGTGTGCGCCGCCGGGATCCGTGGCTCGCGCCGTTCGTCGTGGCCATCGTTGCATTCGCGGCGAGCGTGGGCCTGCTGGCTATGGTGACGCTGGCGGCCGTCACCAAATCGGACGGCGGAGACGGGCCGACGGCGCTTGATTCCGGCGGGCCGGTATCGCTCTTGACCTATCGAGGCGAACTGCCGGCGAAGCTCGCTGCGCGAGGCCTGTTGCGCGCGGACGACGGGAAGGTCGCCGACATCACATTCACCCACGTCGAATCAGGCGGAATTGTCGTGCGCTATTTCGTGCCGGTCGCTGCGATAGGCGCGGGCGTGGACGCGCTCTCCGGGGATCAGCTCCGGGCGGCCGCCGGCGGGGCGGTCACCAGCTGGAGAGAGGTGGGCGGGGTCAAGGGGAGGCCGGTCTTCGCGACAGCGGGACCAGAAGCCGACCAGAGACTGGAGATGCAGATGGCAGGCGGGGCGGCACCGGCGCGCACGCTTCCGACCTACGATGAGCTGCGGGCAGCGATGACCATGGACTCGGGAATGGTGGCGATGGTGCCTTTCGACGAAGTGCGGCCGGGGATGACGGCGATCGCCGTGGACGGCGCGGACATCGTGCGCGGGCGAGGCGAGCCCGCGAACTGGCCGTTCGCGGAGCGCATTGCGGTCACGGCGGGAACGAGGGCGGGAGAGGAAGCCGCACCGGGGATCGTTGACGCGATGGCCGTGGAGCTGCCAGCAGCAACCACGATCGTGGTCACGGGCGACATCCTCCAGTCCCGATGCACGCTCGCGAGGATCGAGGCGTCGGGCGACTGGGCGGCTGCGCTACGGGGCCCTACAGGCGAGTACCTGGCCGCGGCCGACCTGACGTTGGGGTCGCTGGACGGGAGCATCCAGGACATCAACCGGGCGTATGGGTGTACGGCCACGACGAACTTGAGCTCGCCGCCACCGGTGATGGCGGCTCTGACTCTGGCCGGCTTCGACGAAGTGACGGTGGCAACGAACCACGTGTTTGACTGCGGCGTGGGGTATTGCGGGAACCGGGCGTTCTTGCGGACCATCGAGTTGCTGGACCAGGCGGGAATCAAGCGAGTTGGGGGCGGGTTGAATCTCGAAGAGGCCCTGGCCCCCGCGAGCTTCGAAGTGCACGGGGTGCGATTCGGAGTGCTTGGCTTCGACGATGTGGCGGCGATGGACCTGGAGGCAACTGCGACGGAACCAGGCACAGCGCCGCTGGACGACGACTACCGGGAGGAGCGCGCGGCCGGCGAACCGGCGTTCTTCCGCCCTGCCGCGGAGTTGCGGTTGACGCAGTTTGAGGACCGGATTCGCAGACTGACGAGCCAGGTGGACGCGGTGATCGTGCAGGTGCAATCGGGGACGGAGGACACGCACGACCCGAGCGAGCGCAGCGTGAAGGCGCTGCGGGCCGCGGCGGACGCCGGGGCGGACCTCGTGGTGGGGAACCAGGCCCACCGGGTACAAGCGATCGAGGTGCGCGACGACGCCTTCATCGCGTACGCGCTCGGGAATCTCATCTTTGACCAGCAGCACACGCCTGAACACGAGCAGGGCTACCTGCTGGAGGCGACCTTCCGAGGGAAACGGCTGGTGAACGTGCGCATGTTGCCATACCGGATCGCCGGCCAGCTGAGGCCGACGCTGGTGAGTGGAGAAGAGCGGGCGAAGATCCTGGAGGATGTGTTCGCAGCGTCGCGGAAGCTGGCTGCCGGGCGGTGATCCGCGGCGACAGCGAGGCCGCCTACTCGCCGTGGACCAAGTAGGCCTCGACCATGAGGATGTTGTTGCCGGCCCGACGAACCAGGTCCAGCAGTCTCGTCATGCTCGACACTTCTTCCAGCTGCTCGGTGACAAACCAGGCGAGGAAGGCCTGGCTGAGGAAGTCCTGCTCGGCGACTGCCTGCCGCATCAGGGTGTTGAACTGGTCAGTGACGTTCATTTCCCATTGGCAGGCGAGGCTAACCGCTTCTTCCTCAGAGGCGAATCCGCTTGTGGGCGCCGGGAGGGCGGGGATGCGGACCTGCGCTCCTGTCTTCAGGAGGTAGTCCACCAGCTTCAGTGCATGCTCACGCTCCTCCTCCGACTGCTTGAAGAAGAGGGTGCTGAGTTGGTGGAGGTTTCTCGATTCGAAGAAGGCAGCGATGTTGACGTATTGCAGGCTGGCACCGAATTCGTGCCCGACTTGCTCGTTGATGGCGCTTTCCAAACCTGTGCTGATCAGCATCAAGCCCCCTTGGCCGCCGGGAGATACGAGGACGACGGTCGTCTGCAGATCATGCTACACGACGGGAGCAGGGCCCGGTGCCGCCTGGGCGCGGCCGGTGACCAGCAGGGCGTCGCGCTGGCGGAGGCCCACGCGGACGCCGCGGACCTCGACCTCGATCGGCCCGCCGAAGGGCAGACGCCGAACAACGCGGACAATCGCGCCCGGCAGAAAGCCGCGCTGATAGAGGCGGTGGCGGAATTCCTCCGGCCCGCCCACGTCGGCGATGACGAGCGTGGCGCCAGGCGGCACCTCGCGGAGAGTGATGTCTCGGGCGAAGCCGGAGGGGTGCCCAGTCATGCCGCACCTCTGCTGTTGCCGGGCGTGCCCCGTCCTGCGCCGATGTGTACACCGCGGGGTTGTTGAATCTGCGCACGGGGCGGCTGGCAGGCGTCCACGACAGGGCAGCCGCGGCAGGCGTCGCGTTTGTGGTCGACGGCCTGGCAGGGGGGGCGCCTGATCAATCCCATCGCTTCGAGCTGACGAATCGCCAGGTAGACAGTCTCCGGGTTGGCATGCAGCTGAGCGGCAAGCTGGGCCACGGAATAGCCGCGCCGGCCGTCGGTCAACAGGGTCAGCAGCTCCTTCAGCATTGGCTACGACCGGTTCTGGGTGCGTTCATCAGGCCACCCCGAGGGCGTGACCAAGGCGCTCGACGAGCAGGCCGAGTCCAAAAGCGACGCCGACGTTGAGAACGAGCCCGGATCCTGCCCAGCGCCAGCTCCCGAGTTCTCTCCGCATCTGCACGACCGTCGCCAGGCAGGGGACGTAGAGCATGTAGACCAGCAGGAACGCGAAGCCGACGAGTGGCGTGATCGTCGTTGTCAGGCTCTGGGCGAGCGTCCCGCCATCGGTGAGGCCATAGAGAACGCCGAGGGTGCCCAGGGTGGTCTCCTTGGCGACAAAGCCGAAGAGGATCGCCACCATGAGGCGCCAGTCGAAACCAAGCGGCTGTCCGAGAGGCGCGAGCCAGCTGCCCAGCTGGCCGGCATAGGAGTCGGCTGGCTGGGCGCCGGTGGGGAAGGTGCTCAGCAGCCAGACGAGAATGGTGGCGGGCACGAGGAAGCGCCAGATGCGGCGAACGAACATGTAGCAATGGTGGAAGGCTGGAATGAGCACATCCTGCCAGCGAGGCATTGTGTAGGACGGCAGTTCGAGCAGGAGGGGGGCCGGGTCGGACGGCAGCACCGTCTGCCTGTAGAGAAGGGCGGTGACGGCTACGACCGCAAAGCTGATCGCCACCAGCCCGAGGATGACGAGCCCGGCGGTACCTCCGGGAAAGAAGGCGGCGGCCATGATTGCCATCACGCCGAGGCGTGCGTTGCAGGGCAGGAAGGGGATGACGAGGCCCGTGGCCAGCCGGTCGCGACGGCTCTCGATTCCGCGCGTGGCGGCGAGGGCGGGCACGTTGCAGCCAAAGGCACTCACCAAGGGGAAGAGGCTCTTGCCGTGCAGCCCGAGCGCCTGCATCACGCTGTCGGCGACCAATGCCGCCCTGGCCATGTAGCGCGACGATTCGACCAGTGCCATGCACGCGAAGAACACGGCCATATAGGGCACGAATGACAGCACCGCCCCAACGCCACCGATCAGCCCATCGACAAGGAGGCTCGAGAACCACGCCGGGGCATGCGCTGCAGCGAGCTGCACCGCGACGACGTTGCCCAGCCATTCGACGGCGGCGGCGACGGCACTCGATGCGGGCGCGCTGGCCTCAAAGGAAGTCCAGAACATCGCGCCGAAGACGGCGGCGATGAGGAGGGGGCCCCAAAGCGGGTGGAGCGCCAGGGCGTCGAGCCTCGGCGTCCAGGATGGCCGGGCGGGCCGTTGTTCCTGCACACACTCGGCAGCCACATCGCGGATCAGGGCGTACTTGGCATCGGCAACTTCGAGCGCATACTCGACCTGCCGGGGGCCTGGATCGCCCAGGTTGCGGGAGGCGGCGGGCGAGGAGGCGGGGATGGTCTCGAAGCTCACTGTGCCGGGTGCACAGCACGAGGCCGCGGCTGCCAACGTCCGATGTCCGTTCGGGCGGGCTCGCACGTGATCGAGAACTTCGACATCGCCCTGGAGGAGCCGGAGCGCAGTCCAGCGCGCGGGGGTGGCGAGAGCCTCTTCGCTCTCAAGCTGGGCAGCCACCTGTTCGACAGCGCGTTCGAACTCGGGAGCATACGGAACGACGGCGGGCGTGGTTGGCAGCCCGCCGCTTCCGACAGCGACGACAGCATCGAGCAGGTGGGTCAATCCCTGGCCGTTGTGGGCCACGACTGGAACGACGGGCACGCCCAATCGCCTGGCGAGCACCGAAGTCTCGACGACGATGCCGTGCTTCTGGCCGAGATCGACCTTGTTGAGCGCGATGACACTCTGCGGGTACAGCTCCAGCATCTCAAGCGCGACAAAGAGACTGCGCTCCGGACTGGTGGCATCAACCAGAATCACGACCGCGTCCGGAGCGTCGTGCAGAAGGAAGCGGCGCGTGACGCGCTCGTCTTCGACGTGCGCCGCGAGCCCATAGATGCCAGGCAAGTCAGTCAGGAGGAGGCGATGGCCGCCATGTTCGAGGCTGCCCGTGGCGTACTCAACCGTCGTTCCGGGCCAGTTCGCCACGGACTGGTGAAGCCCGGTGAGGCGATTGAACAAGGTGGTCTTGCCGACGTTGGGGTTGCCAACGAGGGCTACGCGCAAGGGAGAGGACAGGGACGCCATCGTGAGAACTCCCAAGGGCGGGGTTGGTTAGTGCCGCCTAATGGCGCGCCTTAGCCCTAGCTTAGTTGATGCCGCCGGAGTCAGGATTGGCCCACCGGACCCAAATAGCGGACCGATCGGCCATGGGATCGCCTCCGCGGCTCTTCGCGGAAGCTGGCCGCCGGAGGCTGGCGCCGCTAACTAGCGGACTTCGAAGGCCAACTTCATCCCGGCGGGGAAGTGGCCCACCTTGCTTCCGTACTCGCCCGGCGCGATCAGGCAGGCGAGAAGGTACTCGCCGGCAGGAAGATCAAGCGTGACTTCGCCGGAGGTGCCGGGCCGCAGATCCTCGATCTCGCCGGCATTCTCGTATTCGTCGTCCGGGAGGACGCGGAGAACGGCAAGCTCATGCACGTCGGTGTTGCTCAGGTTGGCGGCGATGAACTTCGTCGGGCCGGCGGCTGCGAGAGGCTTGTCGGCCGTCACGACCATACTGTTGAGTTCGACTTTGACGATGTCGTTCGCGGGCTTACTGGTGACCCTGGGTCCGCTGGTGGTGGCGGAGCCGATGAGGCCGGAGACCTTGACTTCGATGATGGTCGCGCTGCCGGCGGGAATGTAGCACTTGATCTTCTGGGTGCCCTCTTGCTTGGGGGCGGTGTAGTCCAGGTTGCGCGTGCGGCCGGCGGGGACCAACAACTCCTCGAGCTTCGTGCCTTCGATGCCTTCGACTTCGTGGTCTTTTCGGCCTTCGTTCTTGATCTCGAAGCGGATCTTCTCGCCCCCTTTGACATCGATGGTCTGGGGGGTGCAGGCATCGTCGTTCTGAGTGATCTGGATGACCCGGCGTTCACCGCCGCTGTCTCCACAAGCGGCGAGGGCTGCGGCAAGAACGGCTAGCAAGGCGACCGCAGGGGCGATGAGGGGCAACCTGGGCATGGATAATCTCCGTTTCTGTGTCGGTTTGGGGTCCGGCTAGCGGCGGGGCGGGATGGCGCTCGCCGGGGCCGGCAGGGCTTCTGACCGGGCCGGCCGGCGAGAGATCGGCCAGAAGAGGTAGGCGGCGACGGTGGCGGTCAGATAGCCCCAATAGAGGGTGATCTGGCTGATGGCGGGCGCGGAGTCGTAGCCGAGAAGGGTGTTGAGAAACTTCCCGAACGTGGAGGTGACGGAAACCAGATGGTCAGTGTCCCAGGGCCGGACGCCGAGGTTGTCGATCAGCGCGGCCTCGTGGAGCTTGGCGAGGGAGCCGGAAAGCAAGCCAGCGGCGATGATCAGGATGACAACGCTGCTGACGGTGAAGAACTGCTTGATCGGGAGCCTGGCGGAGCCCTGGTAGATGACCAGCCCGACAACAGCGGCGATGAAGAAGCCGAGTGCGCCCCCGAGAATGAAGTCGACGCCCGAAGCTGCGCCGGTTGAGCCGGCAAAGAGGAAGAGGGTGGTTTCCAGACCTTCGCGCCCGACCGATGTGGCGGCAAGCAGAACGACGGCGGCGACGGAACCGCCACCGAGTGCGCGATCGACCTGGGCGCGAAGTCCGGCGGAGAGACCACTGGCCTGGCGTTTCATCCAGAAGGCCATCCCGGTGAGCACTGCCACGGCGAAGATCATGGCGAAGCCTTCGAACGCTTCAACGGCCCGCTTATCGAGTTCGCGAGAGGCAACTTCGAGGCCGAGGCCAATGGCGATACAGGCCACGGCCGCGGTAGCGACGCCGAGCCAGACATTGCGGAACTGGCGCTTCTGGCCGATGGAGCGAAGGTAGCCGAGGAGGATGGCGATGATGAGCGCCATTTCGATGCCTTCGCGGAGAGTGACAAGGAAGGAGAACGCCATGGTGAGGCACCGGGTGCGTGATGGAATTAGTCTTGCCTAATTCCTGAAGCATGTCAAGCCTATCGCGACGCATTCGTCTCACCTCATTTGAGCCAGCCCCAACTGAGCAAACCCGTGTGGGCCGAGGTCGCGCGCCATATACTGGGTCCAAGAGCAGAACGGTTCGGGAGCCAGCCATGGCAGTCCGCATCGATATGGACTGGTGCATCAACTGCCACCGCTGCCGCCGCGTGTGCCCGACCGACGCGATTCTCTACGTGGCCTCCAGCAGGCGAACCCATGTGGTGCGGCCAGAGGGTTGTCTCGACTGCGCCATTCACTGGTCCGCCCCGGTACGCCGGGTCGCGGTTTGCCCGGCGCGGTGCATCCACGACGACCCGGCGTACCGGGGCGGACCAGTGAATGGCGCAGTCGCGAAGTCGGGAGTTCGGCGACGGGGAGAGTCGCGGCCGCAGAACGGGCATAGCCGGGTCTCCGGGGGATGCCTGGATCTTGCTGCGGACGGTCGACGGGTAGAGGATCCAAAGCGGGCGGAGCCGATCGCTCCACCGCCTGGGGGTGAGACATGACGGAGCAAGGGATCATCACGGGGATCGTGCTTGGGCTGCCAATCGTTGTGACGGCGATTGTGGCGGTGCTGGTGGCCAAGAAGCTCAAGACCTGAGCCGGCCCTGGAAGGAGCAGGGCTGTCCGGGCGAGCGCCCTATGACCGCGATCATGCCGAGTTGGTTCGAGCAGGTCTAACGTAGTGGCCACAACGCCAGTGGGGTCTGCCCTGTGCGGGCCCGGGCGTCCGGCCGGCAGCGCCAACCCTTTCCCTCCGGCGCTGCCGGTCCATCCATCCCTCCGGCCGTCTGGCAGGCCGCCGATCGGTGCGGCAGGGCTATCCGATGACGCCGAGGCCTGTAAGCGCGACCACTGTTATGTAGAGGACAGTGAGGGCGATCATCAGCGCGGCAGCCGCGCCGCCGAAGAGGTTTTGCCGGCGCGAGTTGGCCCAATGGCCCATGAGGCGGCGATCGTTTACCAGCTTCAGCGCGAGGACGAGGATGATGGGCAGGAGCATACCCCCAACGACATTGGGCAGGAGGAGGAGGAGGAGGAGAGGCACGCCGGGGACAAGGACGGCGGCGGCGCCGAAGGCGAGCAGCCCGCCAAACAGCCCGAAGAACACGGGGGCCTCACGCGGACCCTTGTTGACGCTTCGCTCCCAGCCGAAGGCCTCGCAGATGGCATAGGCGGTGGTGAGGGGCAGAACCGCCATCGCCATGAGGGCGGCGTTGAGGAGGCCGATGGCGAAGAGCTCGGCGGCGAAGTTTCCGGCGAGGGGACGGAGCGACTGGGCCACGTCTTCGACGGTGCCCGCGGGCTTGTCGCCGGCCCAGAGCGTGGCGGCCGTGGTGAGCATGACGAAGAAGGCGACAGACGCCGTGATGGCTGCACCGGCATGGGCATCGGCAGACACGTAGCGAGCCTCGCGCTCGCCGTGGCCTTTGTCGACGACTGTGGCCTGGTTATAGAACATGCCCCAGGGGGTGACGGTGGTGCCGACAAGGGCGATGAGGATCGTCAGAAATTCGATATTTAGCTGGAAGCCGGGGATCAGGCCGCGCACGACGCGGGGCCATTCGGGGTGAGCGAGGAAGCCTGTGGCGACGTAGGAGAGGTAGATGAGCGAGACCACCAGAAGGCCCAGCTCGACCTTGCGGTAGGTGCCATAGGCAACGGAGGCGAAGATCACGATGGCCGCGATCGGCACCGTCGCGAAGCGTGAGACGCCGAAGATCTCCGATGCTCCGGCAACGCCCGCGAATTCGGCCACGATGGTGGTGGAATTCGCGACCAGCAGGGTGAGCATCGCCAGGAGGGCAATGCGGACGCCGAATTGCTCGCGGATGAGGTCGGCGAGGCCCTTGCCGGTGACCGCCCCCATGCGGGCGACCATCTCCTGGACAACGGCCAGGGAAAGCCCGGCGAGGACAAGGGCCCACATCATGGAGTAGCCGAACCTGGCCCCGGCGAGGGAATAGCCCGCAATCCCGGTCGCGTCGTTGTCGACGATACCGGTGATGACCCCGGGCCCCATGATGGCCAGAAAGAGCGCCAGCCGCCGCCGGACGGCGACGCGGGGCGCAGGGCGAACAGCCTGAGTGGTGAGCTGGTCTTCGCCCGCCACCGGCTACACCCGGGCCCGCCGCGGGCGGCTGTGCCACACTCTTGGCGCGAACAGGTCGATCACATCGCCAATGCTCACCGCCCCTTTGAGATGGCCCTCGTCGTCGACGACGGGCACGGAGAGGAGGCCGTAGTGGACCATGGTCCTGGCTACTTCCTCGTCGGAATCGGCTGTGTGGACGTGGTGGACATCGCGTTCCATGACGGAGCCCGCGGAGGCGTTGGCCGGGGCGGCGAGGAGCATGGCCAGGGAGAGGACGCCGATGATACGCCCGTTGCGCAAGACATAGACCTCGGCGACCTCATCGCCTTCGGCGACGGCGGCGCGGACCGCGTCGACGGCTTCGCTGATAGCCTGGTTCTCGTCGATGGCGACGGCGGTGCTGCTCATGAGGCCGCCGGCGGTATCTTCGTCGTAGGAGAGGAGCACGCGGACCTCGCTTGCGGCTTCGGGCTCCATGAGTTCCATGAGTTCGTGGGCGCGCTCTTCGGTGAGGTCGCCGAGAACATCGGCGGCTTCATCGGGTTCCATCTCTTCGAGAACGTCGGCCGCTTCTTCGGGTTCCATGGCGGAGAGGACGACGGCCTGGCGTTCGTCGGGGAGTTCGGCCATGGCGCGGGCGGCGGTCTCGTCGTCGAGGGCTTCGAGGACGTCGGCGGCTTCGCCGGGGGACATCTGGCTGACGACACTGGCGATGTCGGCCGGGTGCATGCGTCGCAGCCGGTCGTAGGGCACACGGAGGTGGAGCTCGCTGAGGGCGGGGCCGATGTCGACCTGCTCCCAATCGATGAGGCGGCCCGGGCTTCGGCCGAAGGCGGTGGCGATGCGTTCGAGGCCCGAGCGGCGAAGGAGCCCACTCGTGGAGGCATCGACGCCGGCAACGCGCATCTCTTCGTTGAGCGGTGTGAGCGCGACGTCGTTGACGCGCACGAGCCTGGCACCTTCCGTATCGACGATCTGGCGATCGAGGACGTCGCGGGCAAGCCAGACGAGGCTGTCATCGTCGGACGGCGGGCGGTAGACGCCGGCGGCAAAGCGGCGGCGAAGGGCGGCGCCCTTTGGGGTGACAGAGGCGACGTCGACCCAGGGGACGGAAAGCTTGCCAGCCGGGGCGCTCACGACGATGGAATGGATTGGGGGATACGGAACGTTCGTCATGATGACGAAGTCGCGGAGGGTGCCGACGCGGGCGCCATCGACATCGAACACGGGACGGCCACGAACCTGGCTGACGAATGGCATCGTGTCGCCTCCCTGGTGGTGTGGTGGGGAGGCGGGCGGGCCGCGGCGAGGCCGCGGCCGTTAGCGCTTACGCACTTTGGGCGGTCTCGCCGGGGCGGCCAGTCCCCCCGGCGTCTTGCCTGTGGCGGGTTCTATCCCCGCCTTCGTTGGTACACATACAGTTCGATTGCAACCTGGCTGCGCAAATCCGCGCAGACTGGGCCAAACTTGTACGCTACGCCCGGTGCGGACGTTCGTCAAACCGTGAAAACCCGAATGGAGGAAAGGGGGATGGGGTGGGCGGAGGGGATCGAACCCTCGATCTTCAGGGCCACAACCTGACGCGTTAACCGCTACGCTACGCCCACCACGCTGATGCGGAAGTCGATGGTACCAGAGGGACCGGCTAACGGCAGCGCGCCAGGCGTTGTGGCCGCCCGGGCCAGGAGTCGACTGACGCGAATACCGTTGTTGTTGCTTGTGATCCTTATCGCGCTTGGTTCGATGGCGACCCGCGGGTTCGCCCAGGCCGCGACCAGTTGTTTCGGCGGTACCGGGTCGACCCACCGACGCGTGGATCGTGACGGGACGGGGGTTTGCGCCGGAGAGCCAGGTGTACTTCAACGAAATCCCTTGTGGTGGGGTTCCAAGAGATAGCCATCGGTGAGGACGTGGGTTCACCGTCCACGTGCAGCTGCTCACGGACTTCGTCCCTCATCGGAACGTCACGTGGAGGCAACGGTCCTCGGCCGCCAACGGCCCACCGTCAGCGACCTGCAACGTCTGCCGGCGTCCGGCTGTGCACATCTGGCGCCGCCCCGATGGCGGTCGCCGTCATCGCATCGCGGCGCCATGCCCCGCAGGCACCCGGCCGCCGAGCGCGTCCCTGAAGAGCTGACCGTCCTTCATGATCAGGGCGAGGCGGGCGGACTGTTGGAGGACGGCGATGTCGGCAAGGGGATCGCCGTCGACGGCGAGGATGTCGGCGCGCTTCCCGGGGACGAGGGTCCCGGTGATGTTGTCGAAACGGGCGCATTCGGCCGCAGTCTTCGTGGTGGCGACGATTGCCTGCATGGGGGTCATGCCGGCTTCGACCATGAACGCGAGCTCCTCGGCGTTCGGGCCGTGGGGGCCGACGCCCATGTCGGTGCCCATGGCGATGCGCACGCCCCGGCGAACGGCCTCCTGGAAGCTGGCGAAGTGGGCTTCTTTGACCTCTTTCGACTTGCGGACGGCGTAGGGCGGGACGGCAGAGGGGTCCTTCTCGGCGCGGCGCAGCACCCAGACCGGCGCCACGAGCGTCGCCACAAGATAGGTTCCCCGCCGCTTCATCTCTTCGATCACCTCGTCGTCGAGGTAGATGCCATGCTCGATCGACTCTATGCCGCCGAGGACGGCGTTCTTGATGCCCTGGGTGGCCTGGGCGTGGGACATGACCGTCTTCCCGGCGGCGTGAGCCTCGTAGACGATTGCGGCGATCTCCTCGGGCGTGAAGCCGGTGGCGCCGGGTTCGTCGTTGGGCGAGAGGACGCCGCCGCTGGTCATGACCTTGATCTGGTCGGCGCCTGACCGAATGATCTCGCGGGTGACGCGGCGAGCCTCTTCGGGGCCATCGACAACGGAGAAGGGGCGCTCGGGGTCGTTGATGCGGATGTTGACGCCGCTGGGCATGGTGGAGTCGCCGTGGCCGCCGGTTTGGGAGAGGGCGGCGACGGCGATGCGCAGCCTCGGGCCGGGGAAGAGGCCACGGTCGATGGCCATCTTCACCCCGCGCGGTGTGCCACCGGCATCGCGGACACTGGTGAAGCCGGATTCGAGCGTCGTGCGGGCGTTGGTCAACCCCTCGGCGATGGCGAGGCTGTGGGGGGTGAGCAGACGGTCTTGGAGCGGCCGCGGTGTCGACATGAGGTGGACGTGGCAGTCGATCATTCCGGGCATGACGGTCAGGCCGGAGGCGTCGATGACCTCCGCTCCACGGGGAATGTCGCCGCCGGGGTTCACGGCGGTGATGGTGTCGCCTTCGATGACGACGGTGGCGTTGCGCACGGGGTCGGCCCCCGTTCCGTCGATGAGCTGGCCGCAGTGGATGACCGTGGGCATGGGCGGGCTCCGGAGAAGATGTGGCGATTGTAGACGAAGGGACGGGCGAGTCGTTAGACGGGGGACGCTAGCTGGCGGCGCGGTAGATGGGGAGGGGGAAGAGGGGGGCGAAGAGCTCGAGGCTGAGTTCTTCGAGTTCGGCAGCCCATGGATCCCAGGCGCCGCGGGCGTAGGCTGCTTCGGGGCTGGAGAGTGCGGCCTGGACAACATCGGCGCTGGCGAACGAATAGAACCCGAGTTTCGTGCCGGCGGCGGTGGTGGCACTCTGGACGTGGACGATGCCCGGAATGCGGGAGACGTCGCGGAGGTGCGCTTCGCGAAACCAGCGTTCGAATCGCTCGTGAGAGGCCGCGTGTGGCCGGGCGCGGAGGAGCAGGAAGGGAGCGGAGTTCCCGATCACGAGGAATACTGTTGCACGAGCCGGAGAACGAGCGCGACGGCCGGGGCGAGATCGAACCGGGTGTCGACCACGACGGCGGGCCCGGTAAACGGTCGAGCCCGTCCCAGCATGGCCTCGTAGACAGCAAGTCCGGCCTGTGAGTGGCCTTCGCGGGGGGCGGCCAGGCGGCGCCGGATTTCCTGGTCGGGGGCGGTGAGGCGAACGGCGACGAATGATGCTTCGACGCGCTCGGCGAGGCGTTCGAAGCGGCGGCGGTCGCCGCGGGCGAGGTTGGTGGCATCGACGAGGGCGTTGCGCCCGGCCCGCAGGCTGGCGGCGGCGCGGGATTCGATGGTTGCGAATACGCGGGCGCTCTCGGCGGGGGTGTAGTCTGGGCTGGGGAAAAGCGCGCGGCGGACGGCGTCACTCTCGTGGTGATCGACCGGCAAAGCCTCCGCGAGGGCGTGGGCGAAGGTGGTCTTCCCGCTGCCGGGGTAGCCGGAAAGGAGGACGAGCGCCGGCCGGGAAGGGGGCCAATTGCCGCTGGTCATGAGCCATGTTAGTCTCTAATAGTTCACACAAAGGGCAAAGGAAGACGCAAGAGCAAGGTTGCTGACCAAAGAGCGCAAAGACGACCTGGTTCGGGAGTATGCGGTTCACGCTGGCGACACGGGATCGCCCGAAGTGCAAGTGGCCGTCCTGACCGAACGGATCAAGTACCTGACCACCCATCTGAAGGCAAACAAGCACGACTTCCACACGCGCCGCGGCCTGCTCATGCTGGTGGGTCAGCGACGCCGTCATCTGCGGTACCTGAACAACCGCGATGTCAACCGCTATCGCGAGCTAATCGCGCGCCTCGGCCTCCGCAAATAGCGGGGGCCTTCGTACGTCCGCACGCTGCAGCCGGCCGGCACGCACAGACCCTGGCCACCCCCTTGCCCCCGTCCCCCATTCAGCGGGACGTGAACTGACCGTAAGGCGTTGAAAGAACGCACGGGGCTCTGAAGCAGAGCAGGAAGCAAGAAAAGAAGAGAATGAACACATACGAACTTGAGATCGGGGGCAAGCCCCTCACGATCCAGCACGGCGTTCTCGCCGAGCTGGCGAACGGTGCCGTCACCGTCCGGCAAGGGGACACGGTGGTCCTGGTCACGGCGTGCATGGCCGACCCACGGGAAGGCATAGACTTCTTCCCACTGACGGTGGACTACGAAGAGAGAATGTACGCGGTGGGCAAAATCCCCGGCGGCTTCATCCACAGGGAAGGACGGCCCAGCACGGATGCGATTCTGGCTTGCCGTCTGACCGACCGTCCCATCCGCCCCCTGCTGCCCAAGCAATG
>CAZCDK010000013.1:24676-25979 GCA_964497285.1 uncultured Anaerolineaceae bacterium
GTGGGGAAGATTCCCGGCGGGTTCCCGCGACGCGAGGGGCGGGCGAGCACGGACGGAGTGCTTGCGATGCGCCTAACGGACCGGCCTCTGCGGCCGCTGTTTCCGAAGGGTTTCCGGAACGAAGTCCAGGTGATCGCGACGACTCTATCGGCGGACCGCGAGCACCAGCCCGATACGCTCATCACGGTCGGTGCAAGCGCGGCGTTGATGATCAGCGATATCCCCTTCAAGGGGCCGGTGAGCTCCGTGCGCGTGACGCGTATCGACGGGAAGTTCATCGTCAACCCGACTTTCGAAGAGGCGGAAGCAGGCGACCTCGACATCATTGTCGCAGGGACGAACGAAGCGGTGGTGATGGTGGAGGCGGGCGCGAAGGAGGCCCCGGAGGAAGCCATTCTCGAGGCGATAGAAGTCGCGATGGAGGCGAACCGCGCCATCAACCAGCTCCAGGAGCAGATGGCGAGGGAGATCGGCCTGGAGAAGAAGGCGTTTACGCCGGCAGCGGACAACTCCGAAGCCATCGACGCAGTCAGTGAGTACCTGAGGGATCGGATCGACGAACTCGTCGCGACAGCGGCGAGCGAGCGCAGCGACGCGAACAAGGCGATCCGGCAGGAGCTTGTGGCCCACTTCGGAGAGCGGCTCAAGCCGGCGGAGATCGGGGATGCGCTGTTTAACGTGATCAAGAAGGCGATGCGGAAGCGGATCCTGGAAGAGGGCCTGCGGGCCGACGGCCGGGCGACGACGCAGATTCGCGAGCTCGACATCCACGTGGGCGTGCTGCCACGGACGCACGGCACGGGGCTCTTCAAGCGAGGCCAGACACAGGTACTCACGATCGCGACGCTGGCGGGGCTCAGCATGGCGCAGAAGCTGGACACGCTTTCGCCTGACGCGTCGAAGCGCTACATGCACCACTACAACTTCCCGCCTTATTCGGTGGGCGAAGTGCGGCCGTTGCGAGGGGCGGGGCGGCGCGAGATCGGTCACGGTGCGCTTGCGGAACGGGCGCTCGAACCGGTGGTGCCGGACCAGGACGCGTTCCCGTACTCTCTGCGCCTGGTTTCGGAAGTCATGTCGTCGAATGGCTCGACGTCGATGGCAAGCGTCTGCGGCAGCACGCTGGCGCTGATGGATGCGGGCGTGCCCATCTCGGCGCCGGTGGCGGGCATCGCGATGGGCCTGATCATGGGCGACGACGGGCAGTACAAGGTCCTGACGGACATCGCGGGCCAGGAAGACTTCATGGGCGACATGGACTTCAAGGTCGCGGGCACGCGTGACGGGATCACCGCCCTGCAGA
>CAZCDK010000014.1:0-921 GCA_964497285.1 uncultured Anaerolineaceae bacterium
GTCGCCGAGGCACTCGCGAACGGCGCCGTGGCCGCGATCTGCGAGCGTCCTCCCGAACCCATGCCGGCCGGGAAGACCGTCGTCGTCGCGCCAAACGCAACCCGCGCGGTTGGCGAGTTGGCCCACGCCTGGCGACTCGCATGTGGGCCAAGGATCGTCGCTATCACCGGGACTGTCGGGAAGACGACCTGCAAGGACCTCACGGCCGCCGCCCTCTCCCAGCGCTTCCGGACCCATCGAAGCGAGGGCAACCTGAACTCCCGAGAGGGTCTCCACCTCGCTCGCCTCAGCCTCTCGCGCGATGACGAGGTCTCGGTCCTCGAGATGGGCATGGACAGCCCGGGCGAGATCGCGGAACTCTGTGCTATTGCCGAGCCGGAAATCGGCATCGTGCTCAACGCCGGACTCACCCACGTCTCCAAGCTTGGCAGTCCCGAAGCGATTCTTCAGGAGAAGCTTTCACTTCCCCGGTCCCTTCCCGCGACTGGCACAGCGATTCTGAACGCTGACGATGGGAGGCTTGCGGCGGCTGTCCCCCGCCTCGCCTGCCGCGTGATCACGTTTGGCGAGTCCTCGGCGGCGACGATTCGCAGGGGGCCGATCGTCGAGCTTGGGCTCGACGGCACCGCCTTTGATGTCGTGTTTGCAGGTGAGTCCGGCAGGGTGAACTGTCGCCTCCCGGGAGCGCACGTCGTTCCCGGCGCCCTGGCTGCCCTTGGCGGGTGCCTTGCGCTTGGTCTCCCCTTCGCGGAGGCGAGGGACGCTGTGAGCGGCGCGGATGTCGAAGGCCGCATCCGCCCCCGGAGGGGCAGGTCGGGAGCAACGATCATCGACGATCGCTACAACTCGAGCCCGGCTTCTCTCGCCGGCGCACTCGAGATGCTCGGCCGGCTTCGGGGCCGCCGGATCGCCTTCCTTGGC
>CAZCDK010000014.1:931-25518 GCA_964497285.1 uncultured Anaerolineaceae bacterium
CCTCGTTGGTGTCGGAGACTCGTGCCGGGTGATGGTCGAAGCCGCCAGGGCCGCCGGTCTTGGCGACGCCCGGTGGTTTGCCGGGAAGGAAGAGGCCGCGTCAGCGGTAGCGGGCGAGCTCCAGCCGGGCGACTTCGTCCTCGTAAAGGCGTCGCGGAGCCAGGAGTTCGAGTCCATCCTCCCGCTCCTGGAGGGGCGCGAATGATCCACGCCCTCATCTCCGGCGTGATCGCGTTCCTTCACGCCGTGGCTCTTGGGCAGCCGATCCTCCGCTACCTTCGCACCCAGAAGGCCGGCAAGAGCATCAGCGAGTACCAGCCCGCCTCCCACCAGAAGAAAGCCGGGACGCCGACCTTCGGCGGCTTCATGATCTGGGTCCCGACCTTCCTCGTGACAGCGGTGGCCGTCGACTGGTGGCAGCACCGATCAATCCTCCTCCCCCTCGCGATGATCGGGGTCACCGGGTTCGCGGGCTTCATCGACGACCTGGGTACCCTCCAGCACCGGCGGACTGGCGGCCTGTCGTGGCGCTTCAAGCTCTCCTTCATGACCCTGCTCGGCATCGCCGCCGCCTGGATTCTCTACGACCGGATCGAAGTGCAGTCGGTCAACGTTCCCTGGACGGGCCACTACGAGATGGGGCTGCTCTACGTGCCGATCGCCATCGCCACGATCGTTGCGACGACAAGCGCGGTCGCGATCACGGACGGCCTCGATGGCCTGGCGGGCGGGACGACGCTCTTCGCGTTCATCGCCTACGGCATCATCGCGTTCATTCAGGGCCAGGAATTCGTCGCGACCTTCGCCCTCATCATCGCGGGGGCGAACCTCGGTTTCCTCTGGTACAACAGCCATCCTGCACAGGTGATCATGGGTGACACGGGCGCCCTTGCGCTCGGGTCAAGCCTCGCTGTCGTCTCGCTGATGACCGGCCACTGGCTGCTGCTGCCGGTGATCGGGGTCGTGTTCGTGATCGAGGCCATCGGCAACGTCATCCAGATTGGCTACTTCCGGATGAGCGGAGGCAGGCGCGTGTTCAAGCGCGCTCCGTTCCACCATCACCTGGAGGAATCGGGCTGGGCTGAGACCCAGGTTGTGACTCGCGCATGGGTGGTCGCGATTGGCGCGGCGATGCTCGGCGTGGCACTCGCGTTAGCGGTGCCCGAATGAACGCTCCCGCGGCGGGCAACATGCTCGGAAACGGCATCCCTGACGTGCGCGGGAAGCGAGCCCTCGTCTATTCGCTCGGGATCGAGGGCCGCGACCTGGCGCGATGGTTGGTCCGGAACGGCGCGGCGGTGGTCGTTTCAGACACCCGAGACAGCAGTCAGCTTGCCGCTGCCGGGGCCGTGGCGCCGCCCGGAATCGAGGCTCTCGTAACCGGTCAGGCGTTCCTCAATCCGGAGGGGTTCGACCTCGTAGCCGTGTCTCAGTCCGTGCTCCGGCACGACCCCGCGCTCGTGCGGGCACGGTCGCTCGGCATCCCGGTGACATCACAGATGCGCCTGTTTCTGCAGCTTTGTCCCGTCGGCGTGGTTGGGATCACTGGCTCCAGCGGCAAGTCGACGACGACGGCGCTTGTCGGCGCCATGGCCGTCCGGGCGGGCATGGATGCTATCGTCGGCGGCAACATCGGCGAGCCGCTCCTGGGCCGCACCGGTGAGATCACCGCCAGCACGACGGTGATCCTGGAGATCAGCCACACGCAGCTCCAGTACACAGAGCGCTCCCCGGCCATCGCCGCGGTCACGAATGTCACACCCAATCACCTCGACCAGTTCAATTGGGACGAATACGTCGGCCTCAAGCGAAACATCCTCGCACACCAGATCCGGGAGGAAGTCGCTGTCCTCAACGCCGACGACCATACCAGTCGCGCCCTTGCCACTTCGGTACGCGGTCATTTGCGCTGGACGTCGCTTCTGGGCGAGGTCGCCGGCGATGGCGCCTGGCTCGAGAATGGGGGGATCGTCGTCCGCAGCGGGCGCCGTCCGCGCGAAGTCCTCAAGGCCAACCAGGTCCTGCTCAGGGGCCGTCACAATCTCGCCAACGTCGTCATGGCGTGTGCAATCGGGGATGCGGCCGGCATCCCGCTTGAGGCGATGGCCGGCGCTGCGTCCTCGTTCCGCGGCATCCCCCACCGACTTGAGGTTGTCGGGCGAGTGCGGGGGGTCATGTGGATCAACGACAGCATCGCGACGGCGCCGGAACGTACCATCGCCGGGCTGCGAGCCTTCACCGAGCCTGTGGTCCTCCTGCTGGGCGGCCGCGCCAAGAACCTTCCCCTCGAAGCCCTGCAGGATGTTGCCCGGAGCCGTTGCCGCGCAGTGGTCTGCTTCGGCGAGGCGGGCTCTCTGTTTTGCGACGCCATGCGTGCTGCGGGTATCGAATCCCGGCTGGTGTCGTCGCTTGCCGAGGCGGTGGACGAAGCCGCACGCCTCGCGCTTCCCGGTGATGTCGTTCTGCTCTCGCCGTCCGCCACAAGCTTCGATGCCTATCCGGGCTTCGAAGTGCGCGGCCAGGCCTTTCGAGACCTGGCCGGCGCGCTGCCGGAGTTCGAAATGGAGGTGGCATCATAGCTGCTTCACGCACTGGCGAGTGGGCCCCCGGACGTCCGGACTTCACGCTGCTCACCCTGGCAGCAGCGCTCACCATCACAGGCCTGGTGGCGGTCTACAGCGCCAGCTTCGTCATCTCGCTGGCGCGATTCCAGGAGCCGCACTACTACATCATCCGGCAGGCGATCTGGGCCGGCCTCGGCGGTGTCCTCATGGTCACAGCGATCCGCACTGACTATCGCCGCTACGAGGCGTTCGCCGTGCCGATCATGCTCGCCACGATCGCGGCGCTCGTCGCGGTGCTCGCCATCGGTGTCTCCGGGGGCGGGGCCCGGCGCTGGATTGGCGTGGGCGAGTTCACGGTCCAGCCCGCCGAGTTCGCCAAGCTGACCGTGATCATCTACCTGGCCGCGTGGCTGGAGGGGAAGGGTGATTCGATTCGCAGCTTCGAACACGGCCTCGCGCCCTTCGTCCTGATCATCAGCTCCGTGGCCGTCCTCATCATCCTGGAACCGAATCTCGGAACGACGATCATCATGCTGCTCATCACAGTGACAATGTTCTGGGTGGCGGGAGCCTCGTTCCTCCAGATGTGCGCACTGGGGGTCTCCGGCTTCCTTGCCATCCTTGCCCTGGCGACCGTCCAGGGCTACCGGCTGGAACGCATGACAGCCTACTTCGACGCCGAAGGCGATCCTCTCGGCAATGGCTTCCAGACCCTCCAGGCGCTCATCGCGATGGGCAATGGCGGCATCTCCGGACTGGGCCTGGGAGCCAGCCGGGCCAAGTTCTTCTACCTTCCGGAAAGCCACACGGACGGGGTGTTCGCCATTCTCGGGGAAGAACTCGGGATCATCGCAACCCTCACCGTCATCGTGCTCTTCATGGCGCTAATGGTTCGTGGCTTTCAGGTCGCCCGCCGCTCTCGCGACGAGTTTGGAAAGCTGGTTGCGACAGGCATCACCACCTGGCTGGTGATCCAGGCCCTCCTGAACATGGGCGGAATCACGCGCGTCATCCCGCTGACCGGCGTGCCGCTCCCGTTCCTGAGCTACGGGGGCAATGCCCTCGCGGCCGAACTGCTCGCCGTCGGTGTCCTGGTCAGCGTTTCCCGCTTTGGGTCGGACCGCGGTGGCTACACGGATCGCGACCGCAGGGCGGCGCCTCGCCGCAGGATCGTGCGGAGGCAACAGCAATGAGACTCGCGCTGACCGCCGGCGGCACGGGCGGCCACATCATCCCGGCCCTCGCCGTGCTCGATGCTCTCCAGGCCCGCGATGGACTGCTCACGGAGGTTCGGTTCTTCGGCCCGGACGATCGCGGCGAGCGCACGATCGTCGAAGCCCGGGGCGTTCGGTTCGAAGCCGTTCCGGCCGCCGCGCTGCGTGGGCGCGGCCTCCCGCGTCTCGCCCGGAGTGCCGCCCGGCTGGCATGGGGCACGCTCGTGGCCGCGCGCCGCTTGCGGGCGTTTGGCCCGGACGCGGTGTTCAGCACGGGCGGCTATGCGAGCTTCCCGTGCAGCGTGGGCGCCAGGCTGGTCCGGCGCCCCCTTGTCGTGTTCCTGCCCGACGTCACTCCCGGTTGGGCGGTGCGCGCCGAGACGCGGCTCGCCACGAGAATGGCGACCACAACCGGCGCTGCGCTGGCTCACTTGCCGGCTGCGAAGACCCGTGTCACCGGCTACCCCGTGCGGCGCGCCTTCTTCGAGCAGACGCGACAGGATGCGCGCGCGTCCCTGGGCATTGCGACGGATGAGCGCGTGGTCGTGGTGGCCGGGGCGACGCAAGGCGCCCGGGCCATCAACCGGGCCATCCTGGCCGCCCTCCCCTCGATCTCCGCGGCTGCCAGGGTCTACCACGTCACCGGCGGCGCCGGCCTCGAAGAGGCCCGCGCCGCGCGGGCGCGACTCCCTGCGGCTGCGCAGGAGAAGTGCTTCGTGGCGCCGTTCCGCGAGGACCTGCCGACGATCATGGTGGCCGCCGACCTGGGCGTCTTCCGGGCCGGTGCCAGCGTCCTCGGCGAACTCCCGGCGGCTGCCCTCCCGGCGATCCTGGTGCCCGGGCTGTACGCAGGCGGGCACCAGCGTGACAACGCCCGTTGGCTCGTCGAAGCAGGCGCCGCCGAGGTGATCGAAGAGGAGGCGCTTGCCAGCCTCGGCGACCGCATCCTGAGGCTTCTCGCCGACAGGGACCGGCTCGAACGCATGAGTAGGGCAGCCCGCGCTCTCGCCCGGCCCGACGCTGCGGATGCCATCGCCGACCTCATCGTGGAGGTGGCCAGGCGATGAGCGAGATCGGCGGCCCTGTCCACCTGGTTGGCATCGGCGGCATGCACATGTCGGCGATCGCTCAGCTCTTGCTCCAGCGCGGCGTCAGGGTCAGTGGCAGCGATATGCGTGCGTCCGGCCTGACCGAGCGCGTGAGGCTCCTGGGCGCGGAGGTCGTCATCGGGCACAGCGCCGCCAACGTCGGGGATGCCGCCCTCGTCGTGACTACTGCCGCCGCATCAGACGACAACCCCGAGATCAGCGAGGCGCGCGGGCGGGGGATTCCGGTCATCCTGCGCGCGGAGATGGTCGCCCGGCTGATGGAAGGCAAGCGCGTCGTGGCGGTGGCCGGGACGCACGGCAAGACCACCACGTCGAGCCTGATCGCCTTCATCCTCTCGGAAGCGCGCCGGAAGCCGATGTACCTCCTTGGTGGCGATTGCATCGACCTTGGCGGCAACGCGGCCTGGGGGAACGGGGACCTGTGCGTCGTCGAGGCGGATGAGTACCGGCGCGCGTTTCACGAATACGCCCCCGAGGTCGCGGTCATCATCAATGCCGAGCCGGACCATCTCGACTACTACCAGACGCCCGAGGCCTACCACGAGGCGTTTGCGGAGTTCGCGGGCAAGGTCGTTCCGGGTGGTCTCCTCCTCGTCGGCGCCGATGATGCGGGGGCTCTGCGAGCGGCGCGGGGGGCGCGGGCAGGGGTCACCGTCGAGACCTTTGGCGCCCGCGAAGCCGGAACGTGGTGGGCCGATCCCCTTGGCACGGGGACTGCCGGGAACACGTTCGAACTCCACCGCGGGGATGAGGACCTGGGCCAGCTCGAAGTCCGCGTTCCCGGCCGGCACTTCGTGCTTGACGCGCTCGCCGCTGCCGCTGTCTGTGTCCATCTCGGGGTTGGCTTTGGCGACATCCGAGCAGCAATGGCCCGATTCCGCGGCGCACGCCGCCGGTTCGAACTCGTCGGCGAAGCGGCGGGCGTGACCGTGATGGACGACTATGCGCATCATCCCACCGAGGTGCGCGCCACAATCGAGGCTGCCCGGGCGCGGTTCGCGGGCCGGCGCCTCATCGGCGTCTACCAGCCCCATACGTACAGCCGGATCTCCTATCTCTGGGATGACTGGACCCGCTGCTGGGACGGGCTCGCCGCGCTCGTCGTGCTGGAAACCTACGCTGCCCGCGAGAAGCCCGTCTCCGGCCGTGGTGCCAGGGATCTGGCCAGCGCCATCACGGAGCCTGCCGCGTCGTATGCGGCCGACTTCGACACTGCCGCGCGCATGGCGGTTGCGCTGGCACGCCCAGGCGACGTCATCTTCACTATTGGCGCCGGGGATGTGACCGAGCTGGGTCCGAAGATCCTGGAGCTGCTGCGATGAGCGCCCTCGATCGGCTGGCAGCGGAATTGGCGGCATTCGGCGATGTCCGCCTCCACGAGCCAATGCACCGGCACACGACCTTCGGCATCGGTGGTCCCGCCGACGTGTTTGTCACGCTTCGCGACGTCGAGGGGCTCGCCGGGGCCTCGAACGCGACCCGCCAGGCCGAGGTAGAGGTCTTCGTCCTGGGGAGCGGCAGCAACATCCTGGTCGCCGACGGGGGAATCCGCGGCGTCGTGCTCGACAACCGCGCGCGGGCCGAGGCTGTGTCAGGGGAGGCAGGGTTCCGCGTCGCGAGTGGTGCCAGCCTTGCGGCCTTCTCGCGCAGGATGTGCCGCCGCGGACTCGACGGCCTCACGTGGGCGGTCGGCATCCCCGGCACGTTCGGGGGCGCTGTTGTCTACAACGCGGGTGCATACGGTGGCTGTCTCGCCGACATCCTCACGCGCGTGCGGCTCCTCGATGCGGCGGGTCGCGACCACTGGCTGGATGCGAAGGATCTCGGTCTCGTGTACCGCGGAAGCGTCCTGACCCGGGGCCAACTGGCCCGGCAGACCGTGCTCGAGTGCGAGGTGGTCCTGGCGCCCGGGGCTACAGCCGAGATCATGAACCGCGTCGCTGCCCTCGATCAGAGGCGGCTCGCCGCTCAGCCAAGAGGCCGGAACGCTGGTTCGATGTTCAAGAACCCGCCTGAGAGCCCCGCCTGGAAGCTCGTTGAGGCGGTCGGCCTGCGCGGCGCCCGCCGGGGCGACGCGGCCATCAGCGACCGGCACTGTAACTTCTTCGTCAACGAGGGGGCTGCGTCGGCCGCCGACGTTTCCAGCCTCGTGGAGGAAGCGGAGCGCCGCGTGAAGGAGCAGTTTGGCGTTGCACTCGAGCGCGAAGTCGCATTCGTGGGGGCGTGGTGATGGCGAGGCAACGTGTCGCAGTCATCTTTGGCGGGCGCTCGGGGGAACACGAGGTCAGCGTGGTCAGCGCCCGGAGCGTCATGGCGGCTCTCGATGCCACGCTGTGGGAGGTTGTCCCTTTCGCCATCGGGAAGAACGGGGATTGGCTTGCCTCCGGGGAGACTGCCGCTGGCCTTGCCGGGGGCTGTTTGGCCTTCGGCGGGGGCAGCACCTGCTCAACAGCCCCACCACGCTTGCGGAGCTGGCCCGGTGCGACGTCGCCTTCCCCCTGGTCCACGGCACCTATGGTGAGGACGGCACTCTCCAGGGCTTCTTTGAGATCGCAGACGTGCCGTATGCCGGGGCCGGGGTGGCGGCGAGCGCAATCGGCATGGACAAGGCGCTCATGAAAGCGCTGTTTCACGAAGCCGGCATCCCTGTCGCCCGCTACGGGGTTGTCCGGGCGTGGGAGCAGAGCCCCGGATCCTCGCACGCCGAACAGTATGTCGAATCCGAGTTCGGCTACCCCTGCTTCATCAAGCCTGCCAATGGCGGCTCCAGCGTGGGTGTCACGCGGGTCCGCTCCCGCGAGGACCTGGCGGATGCGTTCCGCGCGGCCTTCAACTACGACGACAAGGCCGTTGTCGAAGAGGCCGTGGCCGGGCAAGAGGTGGAGTGCTCGGTGCTGGGCAACGAACACCCGGAAGCGAGCGTCGTCGGCGAAATCGAGCCCGACCGGGAGTTTTACAGCTACGAAAGCAAGTACGACCCCGACTCGAAAACCCGTCTCCATATCCCCGCGCGGATCTCGGTCGAGACCGCAGCCGCAGTCCGCGAACTTGCCGTTCGGATGTACCGCGTCATGGGCTGTGAAGGCTATGCGCGCGTCGACTTCTTCGTGCGCGCCGGGCGCGAGGTGATTGCCAACGAAGTGAACACCATCCCCGGATTCACAAGCATCAGCATGTATCCCAAGCTGTGGGCAGCCTCCGGTCTCGCCTACCCTGACCTCCTGACGCGCATTCTTGAACTCGCTCTGGCGCGCCACACGCGGAGGTCGCAGCGATGATCGTGCGACGCAATCGTCCGCCGTCTGCACCGAAGCTTCCCCGCGTGATCGTGCGCCGGGGCAAACAGGCGGTCGGACAGAGGGCTCCACGCATGATCGTCAGGCGCTCGCGGGGGGGAGTAGAGCCGCCGCGCGACCGCCGCCCGCGCGGACCGCGATTCCCGCGGCCAGGGCGCCGCTGGTTCTGGGCCGCCGGGGCCTTTGGCGGGGTGCTTGCCCTCATCGGCGCCGGGTTCTGGGTGTGGAGTTCTCCGTTCTTCAAGGTGAACAACATAGAAGTCGTGGGAAACGAGCTGGTGGGCACGGACACGATCGTCGAGCGGGCGGGCCTTCTCGGCCAGAGCATGTTCACGGCCGACCTGGCGATAGCGCAGAAAGAGGTCTTCCAGCAGCCACTGATCCACACGGTGACGATTGAGCGCCGGTGGCCGGAAACGGTGCGCATCGTCGTTGAGGAGCGGAGGGCCTGGGGAACCTGGGAACAGGGCGGCGTCCGTTACACCATCGACCGCGAGGGCGTTGTCCTGGGCACGGTGCCACCGGCCGAAGGTTCGCCGCTCGTCCGCAGTTCGGCGGCCGGCAGCAAACGCCAGGGCGATCGTGTCGACTACCAGGCCGTCGACGCCGCTTCAGAGATCTACGACCGGCTTCCGCGTCAACTCGGTGCCACGGTCACAGAGGTTGCCTATCTGGCCGGAAAGGGAGTCCAGGTCACCATCAGCTCCGGCGAGACGGCTCTCCTTGGCGATTCGAGCTCCATCGCCTACAAGCTCGCGGTTTGGGCAGCGCTCCGTCGCGAAGCCCAGGTTCGCGGAATCAACTACGTGTCCATCGACCTTCGGTATGGCAACCGGCCGGTCTTGCAGTAAAAGGGGGCAATCGAGGCATGAGCTCGCGGAGACGAAGCACCGTTGCGGCCATCGACGTCGGCTCGACGAAGGTCGCCGTCATCGTCGGGGATGTAGGGGAGCAGGGTGAAACCCGGATCCTGGGCCTTGGCGTCGCCCCGGCGTCCGGCCTTTCTCGCGGTGTGATCGACAACATCCAGTCGGCTCGCGATGCCGTCGCCATGGCTGTCGAAAAGGCGGAGCAGTCCTGCGGAATGCGCATCCTCAGCGCAGTCGTGGGCCTCTCTGGCAACCACATCCAGTCGCAGAACAACCGCGGGATCATCGCCGTGCCCGATCGCTCACGCCCGATCAGCGCCGATGATCGCGCCCGCGTCCTCGAAGCGGCCAGCCAGATCAGCATCCCCACCAATCGGCAGGTGATCCACGTTCTGCCCCGGGGCTACTGGGTGGAAGGCACCGACCAGGTCTCCGATCCCGTGGGGATGTTTGGCGGCCGCCTCGACGCCGAGACCCACATCGTCACCGCTGCCGTTTCCGCGGTGCTAAACCTGACCAAGTGCGTCGAGGGCGCAGGCGTGCAGGTCGACGACATCATCCTTGAGTCTCTCGCCTCTGCCACGAGCGTCGTCCAGGAACAGGAGCGGTTGCAGGGCGTCGCCGTGGTCGACATCGGCGGCGCGACCACATCGGTTGCCGTCTTTGACGAGGGAACCATCGCCCACACCGCCTGTCTCCCGATCGCCGGTTCCCACCTTACCCACGACCTTGCGCGCGTGCTCCGTTGCCCCTGGGAGAGCGCCGAGGCCGTGAAGTGCCAGTACGGTGCAGCCTATGCCGACCCCGGGATGAACACAGAGACAGTCGAGATCCAGGCTTTCGGCACGCACACGCAGAAGGTCGTGCCACTCATGCACATCTGCGAGATCCTCCAGGCCCGCAGCGAGGAGATCCTCGAGATGGTTGGCCTCGAACTCAAGCGGGCCGGCTACCTCGACAAGCTTGCCGCTGGTCTCGTGCTCACGGGGGGGACGGCGCAACTGCGCGGCCTGCCCGAAGTGGCCGAAGCGCGCCTGGGGATTCCGGCACTCCTCGGCCGTCCACACGGCTACTCCGGGATGACCGATCTGATCGGCAGTTCCGCGTATGCAACATCCATTGGGCTGGTCGAATACGCCCTCCTCGGGCGCGAGCGGCCGGCCGAGGCGCCATCGCCGGGATTCCAAATGCCGGCGGGAGGCCTCTTCAGGCGGCTTGCCGCCTTGGGACGGGCGCTTATGCCCCAGTAATGAACCGACAGGGAGGGAACCCCGAATGAGTCTCATCGATTTCGCCCGCCACGAAGAGCCATTCAGGACACGAAAGGACCGCACCATGAGTCTTCGCTACGACACCGACATGCTTCCCGATATCAAGGTCATTGGCGTTGGCGGCGGTGGCTGCAACGCCGTCAACCGCATGATTCACGCCAAGATCCCCGGCGTCACGTTTGTTGCCTGCAATACCGACGCCCAGGCGCTGATGTCTTCCGAGGCCGCCACCCGCATCCGCATCGGTGAGAAGCTCACGAAGGGCCTCGGCGTCGGAGGCGATCCCGCGCGCGGCGAACGCGCCGCTGATGAGAGCCGTGATGAGCTCTATGAACTCCTGCGCGGCACGGAGATGGTCTTCGTCACCGCCGGCATGGGCGGTGGCACCGGCACGGGCGCAGCCCCCATCGTCGCGGAGATCGCCAAGGACTGTGGCGCACTCACGATCGGCGTGGTCACACGCCCGTTTGCCTGGGAAGGGGCTCGCCGCCGCAAGCAGGCCGACGAGGGCCTTGCCCGCCTCAAGGACAAGGTCGACACGCTCATCGCCATCCCGAACGAGCGACTGATGGAGATCTGTCCGGCCGACAGCACGGTCGACCAGGCCTTCGAGACCGCAGACGACGTGCTTCGCCAGGCCATCCAGTCCATCTCCAACATCATCAGCCAGAACGGCTCCATCAACCTGGACTTCAACGACGTTCGCACAACGATGAGCGAGGCTGGCCCGGCCCTCCTGGCAGTCGGCCAGGGATCCGGCGAAACCCGCGCTGTGGATGCAGCCCGCGCCGCGACGAGCAGCCCGCTCCTCGATCAGTCGATCGACGGGGCGCTCAGCGTGCTCTTCAACATCACCCACAGCGGCAACCTGAAGCTGAGCGAGCTCGACATGGCGGCCCGCGTCGTCGCGGAGGTCGTCGATCCATCGGCCAACGTCATCTTCGGAACGGTCGTGGATCCCAAGGTCGGCGAAGCCGTCCACATGACCGTGATTGCGACCGGGTTCCCGCCCAAGGCCCGGGAACTCGAGGACCCGCGCGAGGCGCGCCGCTACACGGAGATCGGCCTTCGCGGTGTCTCGAATGCTGAAGACGCAGAACTGCCCGCGTTCCTTCGCCGGAACATCCGGTCGCTCAATGCGCTGAATGCCGGTGGCAATGGGGCAGTGGCGAAGCTGGCTGAAAGGAGGTAGCTATCTAGCCGAGCGCGTTACTCGGGGCTTGGTGCATTGGGAGATGGCGCCAAGCCCCACTTCTTCGAACGCTTCGGCCACCCCGCCGACAGCTACCCCCGATCAGCCGGACCAGTAAGCTACCACAGCTTCTGCACAAAACGCCACCGTTTCGTGAAATCCTCAGACAGACCGCGAATTCATCCGGCGGGTCTCGCTCCCCGTCGGCCCTCACGCCTTCGCCGGATCTCGCCTTGCCACTCCGGTGACGTCACCCGGTTTGGTGCGTTCGCCTGTTTGCTTGGCCTGGCCAGCACGGGCAGGGCGAGAGCCGTGGTTTGGGGGCTGGATCCGGGCGACCGGGGGACCAGGCTGGGTGCCTCAGAAGTACAGGTGGTCGACGTAGAGGCCGTGGGAGCTGGCGCCTTCGGGTTCGGGAAGCGTGGGGGTCCAGAGGTCGAAGCTCGAAAGCTCGCCTTGCATGCCTTCGAACACAGGCCACGAACGGGTGCCAGGCGCCGTGAACGCCGTCAGCTCCACCATTCCCCGTTCGGCCAGCCACGAGCACCAGGCGCGGAACAGCGCGCGAAGCTCGGCACCGGCCCCCGGGAGGAAGCCGTAGTCCAATACTGCTGCGCCGCGGCTCACGCTCGCGTTGCCCGCGGCATCTGTCTGACGCAACGAGATCCAGTTCCCTTCGGGCCAGACGCCCGCGACGGCGCCCTTTGCGAGCCAGATGCTCTGCCAACCGTACTGCAGGGGGTCGCGCGCCATGCGCTCGGACAACGACTCCGCCGTGTAGGGCCGGAACATCTCCTCACCTTCGTGGCACGCGTTCAGGATGTGCGCAATCTCGCCAGCATCGTCCGGTGTTGCCGGCCGGCCGGCAGCAGGGCCGGCGTTCTCGGCGCACGGCATTGCGATCCAGGTTGGGCCGAAGCTCCACTTCCCCGGAGAGGTCCGGTTGAACGATTGCGAGCGGGTGTTGGCGGGGGAAACGTACCAGTAAGGCGAGTCGTAGCCTTGCGATCTGAGGCACTCCATCAGTGCGGGTGATACCCGGCGTGCGAGCCCGGTCTTCTGGAATCGCGGCAGAATGCGAACATGGTGGACGTAGAGCATCCGGCGCTCGACGCCCCCCAGGAGCACGGCGTGGATCGCTCCGCAGGCTGCTCCCGCCGGCTCTCCATTCACTTCCGCCAGCATGACGGTTGCCCCGCCCATCAGGCGGGAGGCCGCAAAGTAGTCGTCGCCGCGGTCGATTGCGAGGGAGCTGCCGTCCTCAAATACGAGGGGCGAATCGCGCTCGATGGCCACGAGCACTGGCCCGTCGGCAAGGGTCGCTTCGCGGAAGACCTCACCCGGCTCCATGGCGGCCGATTCTACCCCCACCCCCCGCGGTCGCCAACGTCAACTCCCGGGCGCCGGTGCTGCGTGCGCTTCCGGCGGCGATCCACGGAACTGAGCCGGGATCCACTCCGCGAGCAGCTTCCGGAGATCGTCCTGCGCCTGGATGAGCAGGTGGCCGGCGCCGGCATAGAGGACAAGGCGCTTGGGTTCCAGGGCCCGCCGGTAAATGTCCTCGCTTGCCTCGTGGCTGAGCACGGAATCGGACATGCCGTGGACGAGGAGGAGCGGTCTCCCGAGTTCCTCCACCTGGCGCGTGCCGAAGAGCTGGGGCGAGAGCGACGCGACCGCCCGCACCATCGGGCTCAGCTGTCCCGCCTTGATCACCACGGCACCGCCGAAGCTGTGGCCAACGAGGACCGCCCCCGAGGCGCCGATGCCCTTGAGGAAAGAGCACCCGGCGAGCACGTCGAGGACGCTCTCCTCGAAGTTGTTGGGCATCCGGTAGGCCAGCCGCAGAACGGAAATGCCCGCGCCGGTGAGCAGCACGCCGCGGTCCTGATAGAGCCCGGCGGCGGGGCCGTCGAGCCCGCCCATGGCGCCGCCAACGCAGATGACGGCATCCGACCCGCCCTCTACCGGGCAAAGGATTCCCTCGATCGGGCCGCGTGTCGTTTCCAGCTGGAGGCTGAAGTTGCCGGGCTCATCGCTCTCGCGGCCGGCGACGCGGAGCAGCTTCAGGGTGAGGTCCTCGCCCGGCCCCTCCCCGTCGCTACCCTCGCCCCAGAAGGCCGGTCCCGGAAGGGAATCTTGCATTGCCTACTCTGCCACCTCGACCCGGTCGCGCCCGTTCGCCTTGGCACGGTAGAGCGCGGCATCGGCAGCCTGAAGGATAGACGGTCCCGTCGAGCCGTGCTCGGGAAAGACGGCGATGCCAATCGAAACGGTGAGTGTCCCCAGCGACTGGCCGTCGAAGCTCAGCCTGAGCGCGCGAACCGCCCGGCGCACTTGCTCGGCCCGGTCTTTGGCGACCGCGAAGGTCGCGCCGGGGAGGGTGAGGGTAAACTCCTCGCCACCGTAGCGGCTGGCGATGTCGTCGCCCCGCACCTGCACCCCGAGGCATTCGCCCAAGGCCTTGAGGGCGAAGTCACCCGCGCGGTGGCCGTATTCGTCATTGAACCGCTTGAAGTGGTCGAGATCGAGCATGATCACGCTCAGGGGGATGCCGGCGCGCCGGGCCCGGTCGACCTCGCGCACAAGCGTCTCGTCCAGGTAGCGCCGGTTGAAGAGCCCGGTTAGAGCGTCGCGAATGGATTGCTGGCGCAGAGCCTCGCGAAGGCGAAGGGTGGAGAGCGCGAGCGCGGTTTGGTCGGCGACGGTCTCAGCCAGCTGCTGGCTCTCCGGGGGAATGAAGAGCGAGCCGGCCGTGCCTCGCAGGTAGAGCGCCCCGAGCCCCTCGCCGAGTGCCATCATCGGCACGCAGATGTAGGGGTACGCGTGCGCCGGTTGATCGGCGGCGACATGGTCGCAGACGAGGCTCGTGGTGGGGTCCTCCACGCGGTGGGTACGCCCCCGGCGCAGGGCCCAGCACCCATCCAGGGGAAAGGTGCGGACTTCGGAGGCGGGCATGCCCCAGCTGACTTTCGGGTCCATTTTGTCGCGCGAGGGCGGGATTTCGAAAAGCGTGCCCGGTGTGCCGGGGAAGATTCCTTCGACTGACCGCGCCACCACGCGGTGGGCCTCTTCCGGCGTCGTGCAGGCCTGTAAAAGGTCCCCCATGTCGCGCAGCAGAACAAGTTCCCGGGTGTGCTGCTCAAGCCGGGCAACCGATTGCGAGAGGGCGATGTTCGACTCCCTCATCGCGAACTCGGCATGTTTAAGGTTGGACACGTCGGCGATGGCGAAGACGAGGCCGGTGATCCGGCCGGCGGCGTCGCGTACGGGCGCGCCTGACAGGCTCAGATCGACGCGGCTCCCGTCCCGGCGCTGGCCCTCCGTTGCGTAGTTGCTGGTTGGCCGGCCCTGGGACAGGGATTCGAATATGGTGCGTGATTCTTCACGCAGTTCCGCGGGGATGGCCGGTATGGGGCCGCCGACGGCCTCTTCCGCTGTCCAGCCGAAGGTGCGTTCGGCGGCGCGGTTCCAGAGCCTTACGGTGCCGCTCTTGTCCGTCTCGATCATGGCGAGCGGCGAGGATTCGAAGACGGCTCCGAGGGTCGCACTGCTCTCGCGCAGGGCGGTGCTTGTTCGCTCGATCTCCTCGGCCATGGCGTTGAAGGCGCGCCCCACCTCGCCCAGTTCGTTGGAACTGCTGCCCGGGGTTCGCCCGCCAAGGTCCCCGGCGGCGATCACCCGGGCAGCGCCTGTCAGCCCGTGGACGGGAACCAGCACCGACCGGCGGAACCAGTAGAACTGAAAGCCAAGGAGGACTATGCCCGCGAGGACGACCACGCCGCTGGCCGTCGCGAACGTCGACCGGAGTTGAGCCTGGGACTGCGCAAGGGGGATATCCAGGGACACGGCGCCAACGACGTCGGTCTTCCGGGCCGGGTCATAGGGGCCCCGGATGACATGTGAGAGGCGAATGAAGCGTTGACCGCCACGGCTGAAGTCGAGGACCTCGCCGTGTTCGGTCTGAGCCTGCATGACCCCGATCAGCGCGTTCTGGTCGGTCACGGAGCCGCGCTTCGTCCGGTCGGAGTCTGCTACCACCCGCAGGCGATAGTCTACGATACTGACCCTGCTGATCTCGTTGAAGTCGGTGACGAAGTCCTGGACCGCTGCCTGGAGTCTGGAATGGTCGCTCGTGGTGGATTGGCTTGTCAGCGTTTCCGGGTCCTGCTGAACGAGGCTGGTGAGCATTTCCAGCGCGGCGCTGCCGGTGGAGTTCCGCTCATCGCGCACCGTGGCGGCGCTGGATAGGTAGAGCAGGACCAAACCCGCCGTGGCGACAACCGCCAGGCCCAGGGCCTGGCCGGCCAGCGTCTGCACTGCGAGGGAGGAGAAGAGTCGCTTCATCAGTCTGCAGATCGGGCAGGCGGCCGGCGCAGCCTTTGGACGGCATTCTTCGTCCCTGCCCCCGCGAGCAGGGCAAGGCCGGCGAGGGCGGCCAGCCCCGGTCCGTAGCGTTCGTGCCAGAGGAGGCGGGCGCGCTCATCGCGGATCTCGCCGGCCCGGACCAGGACGTCGTCGCCGGCGGTTGCGCCCGACCAGCGCATCACGGCGGCGACCTTCTTGCCGGTGGCGATGTCGTAGACGTAGTCGCCCGTCAGGCAGCTCTCTTCGAGTTGCAGGATCTCGCCGGAGAGCGGTTCCACCCAGACACTGAAGACGAACCGGTCGTCGGCGCAGCGGATCTCCTGGCCGGCGGCGACGGCGACACCGGGGTACTGGGCGGTCCCGGCGTAGGATTCGGTGTATTCGCCGCGGCCCCGGTAGACGAAGCGGTAGGTTGTGAGGCCCTCGATCTCCACCTCGGCCTCGTAGGCCAGCTGGATGCCCTTGACGTAGTTCGCGCGAAGCGCGTAGGTCTTCTTCTGGACGTGGCGCGGGAAGACGAGCTGCTGGCCTTGAAACTCGGCGGCTCGATGCTCGCCGGTTGCGGAGTCGATGTCCCACTTGACGTTGTATTCGAAGGTGGTCTTGCCGGATTCGATGTCACGGGTCTCGTAGGTGTCCGCGACCTGCACGGAGTTCCCGCCCCGGGAAAGGATGCGCATCGACCGCTGGTAGATGCTCGGCGTGTCTTCGGCAGGGAATTCGCCCGTCACCGGGTCCGGATTGGTGCCAACGCCGATGTAGTGGGCGCTCCACGTCCAACCCGGCGGCAGCCGCTGCGTCCAGTGGGAGGCGAAGGCGAATTCCCAGCCCGCGGCCAGGAGGAGGAGGATGGCGCCGGCCGCAAGAGCGATTGTGGTCTTCGATGGCAAACTCGGCCCGTGGCTCAAGCGGCGCCCTCCGACGCGTGATGTGCAGCCCGGTCTCTTATGGGAGGCAACACGTCGGCGAATATTAGCCCATCGTCCCGCGGAAGTCGACCAGCCGGGGAGACGCGGAGACGTCGCGGAGTGCCCTGTTCGCCGGTTATGGGTGCGCGCGGCGGGTGGCGTGCGTGTGGGCAGAATGTTGCTCGCCAAGCTGTTACCCTTGCCGACGCAGGACTGCTCGCACGTCGGCGGCCAGGTTCGATGGTGGTCCGCGACCCCGCCGCTGTTCGCGCACGCATCAAGAAACACGGAGAGGAACACAGGAGACAATGGCCATTTCCTTTGATGGGCAGGTTGCCCTCGTCACCGGCTCAGGCGGGGGCCTCGGCCGCGCCTATGCGCTCGACCTCGCGAAGCGCGGCGCCAAGGTCGTGGTCAACGACCTCGGCGGCGACCCGCACGGCCAGGGCGAGAACCGGTCGGCGGCCCAGAAGGTCGTCGACGAGATCAAGGCAGCGGGCGGCGAAGCCGCGCCGAACTACGACAGCGTTGCCAGCTACGACGGCGGCTTCAACATGGTGAAGACGGCGATCGACACCTTCGGCCGGCTCGACATCGTCATCTGCAACGCTGGCATCCTCCGCGACGTTGCCTTTCACAACATGAGCGAAGAGGACTGGGACAAGGTCTTCGCCGTACACATCAAGGGGACGTTCACCGTGCTGCGCGCAGCATGGCCGGTGTTCCGCCAGCAGGCCTACGGACGCGTCGTCGTCACGGCGTCGTCGTCGGGCGTCTGGGGTCAATTCGGGCAGGCCAACTACGGTGCTGCGAAGACGGCCATGCTCGGACTGATGAATGTCCTCAAGCAGGAGGGCGCCAAGTACAACGTCACCGTCAACACGGTCGCGCCCGTCGCAGGCACGCGCCTGACCCAGACCGTGATGCCGCAAGAGATGGTCGATCGACTGAAGCCCGAATTCGTCGTCCCAGCCGTGACGTACCTGGTTTCGAAGGAATGCACGGACAGCGGCCTCATCATCGAGGCGGGCGCGGGCCGCTTCAATCGCGCGGCAATCGTGAAGGGTCCAGTGGTTGAGGCCGGCATGGCCGAGATCAAGGACGCCGAGTGGATTCAGGCCAACTGGGGCAAGATCACAAGCCTGGAAGGCGCCGCCCCGATGTGGAACGCGAACACGCCGCTCGCGACCTATCTCGCAAGCAAGGCCTGACCGGGCCACCGAGAGAGGATTGGTGAAGAGGGCGCCGTCCAGGCGCCCTCTTTGGCCGTTCGGCATTTCCTGGTCGTGCAACACCCTCGCGTTGCTTCCACTCAAGGATCGGCCGCTGATACAATCGAGAATGCGTTAGTGTCACTATCCCCCCGGGCCACTTCCTTTTACCGGGAGTCTGCCCTCAAAACGGAGCCCCAAGTTGTCCACAGAAGCCGCTCAGTCAACCGCACCCGCCATCGCGCCCGTCGCCCAAGCCGAGCCCGAGCCATCTCCTGAGATGGACATGGGAGCGCTTCTCGATTCGGAAGCCGCTCAGCCCGGCCATCTCCGCCGCGGCGAGATTGTAGAAGGCATGGTCATGGGCGCATCGCCCGACGGCCTCATCGTCGATGTGGGCACGAAGACTGAAGCCGTCATCCCCCAGGGAGAAATGCTCTCTCTCGGTGCAGACGGCGCTTCCAGGCTGAAGGCGGGTGACACCGTCCGAGTCATGGTGCTCCAGCCGTCCTCGTCCGAAGGACACGCGATCGTCTCCCTGGATCGTGCGCGCGGTGAGGAGGGATGGGAGCTTCTCGCTGAACGCTACGAAAGCGGTGCGGTCTTCGATGCGCAGGTCACCGGTCACAACCGAGGCGGCATCCTTGTCAACGTGGATGGCGTCAACGCCTTCGTTCCCCTTTCGCAGATCGACAGCGTGAGGCGCGACGACCCGGACGCGGCGGCGCAGCTTGCCAACCTGGTCGGGAACCCGATCCAGTTGAAAGTGATCGAGCTCAACCGCAAGCGGAACCGGGTCATCCTCTCCGAGCGAGCGGCGATGGCGGAATGGCGCAAGGCTCAGAAGGACCGCATCCTCGATGAGTTGCAGGAAGGCGAAATCCGCGTCGGTACTGTCTCTTCGATCACCGATTTCGGCGTGTTCGTCGATCTCGGAGGCGCCGACGGCCTGGCGCACATGACCGAGCTGACCTGGGAGCGCGGCAAGAAGGCGAAGGACCTGTACAGCATCGGCGACGAGGTTCAGGCCTTCATCCTGAAGGTAGATCGCGAGACGAAGAAGATCTCGCTGTCGCTGAAGCGTGCTCAGCCGGAACGTTGGGACAGCACCGTCAATCGCTACGTGATCGGCCAGATCCTGATCGGCCGCGTGACGAAGCTCATGGCGTTTGGGGCGTTCGTGCGGTTGGACGGGCCCGTTGAAGGCCTCATACACATCTCCGAGCTGTCCAACCGTCGTATCCAGCACCCGAAGGACGTTGTGAAGGAAGGCGATGTCGTGCCGGTCAAGCTCGTGCGGATAGAGAAGGATCGCCACCGGCTCGGGTTGAGCCTTCGCCAGGCCCGGGCCGATTCGGAGGCGATGGGCTTCGTCTTCGATCACGAAGGCCACGTGGTGGACTTCCCCGACGACGTCCGGGAGCAGTTCGGAATCCCCGCGCGCACGACAGCGATCTCGTCGCAACGCAGCGAGCCTCGCACGGCGCAGGAGGCGATCGAACGCGCGGTTGCGCGCGACCCGGAGCCCGTTTCCGCGTTCGCCCACGCGTTCGCCCAGGCTCTTGAAAACGCCGAGGTGGCCACCCCCTTCGCCGAAGAAGCCACAGAGACCACAGAAGCCACGGGCGCGCTCGCCTCTGGCGATGCCTCCGTGGCTGAGGAGACCGGGGAAGCCATCGAGGTCGCGGAAGCACCGGATGAAGTCGGGACTTCCGCCCTCGAAACCGCGGAATCCACCGACACGACAGGCGCACCAATCCCGGCGGAAGATGACATGGACGAGGGCGAGCAATCGCCACCAATCGTGGGCGCGATTCAGGAGGATGCAACCGTCGAAGGGTCACAGTAGCCTTCGATGGTCGCAACGACGCTGGGAGAAGCTAATGGCCGATAGATTCGACAAGTTCACCGAGCGCGCCCGGAGAGTCCTGACGCTCGCGCAGGAAGAAGCGCACCGCTTCAACCACAACTACATTGGCACCGAGCACATTCTCCTGGGCCTCGTCCGCGAGGGCGACGTCGTTGCTGCCAAGGTGCTTGCGAATCTTGGGGTCGAACTCAACAAAGTGCGCTCGGCTGTCGAGTTCATCATCGGCCGCGGAGACCGCACTGTGCTCGGCGAGATCGGCCTCACGCCCCGGGCGAAGAAGGTCATCGAGCTCGCCGTGGACGAGGCTCGCAGGCTAAACCACAGTTACATCGGCACCGAACACCTGCTGCTTGGCCTCGTCCGCGAAGGCGAAGGCATCGCCGCTGGCGTGCTCGAGAGCCTTGGTGTCAACCTCGAACGTGTCCGCGCCGAGACAACGCGCATCCTCAGCCAGTCGGCGCCGCAGGCGGCCGCGGCGGGCACGGGCGCCCGCCAGGCGACGCGCACCCCGACCGTCGATCAGCTCGGGATCGACCTGACACAGGCTGCGCGCAACAACCAGCTCGATCCGGTCATCGGGCGATCCAACGAACTTGAACGCGTCGTTCAGATCCTCTCGCGGCGGACCAAGAACAACCCGGTGCTCATTGGTGAGCCTGGCGTCGGGAAGACCGCGATTGCCGAACTCCTCGCGCAGCGCATCGTGGGCGGCGACGTTCCTGACACACTCCAGGGCAAGCGCCTTCTCACGCTTGATATTGGCTCGCTCGTCGCGGGCACCAAATACCGCGGCGAATTCGAAGAGCGACTGAAGAAGGTCGTCGAGGAGATCAAGGGCGCAGGCAATTGCATTCTCTTCATCGATGAGCTGCACATGCTCGTTGGAGCGGGCGCCGCCGAGGGGGCAGTGGATGCCGCCAACATCCTCAAGCCATCGCTCGCCCGCGGCGAACTGCAGTGCATCGGCGCAACAACGCTCGACGAGTACCGCAAGCACATTGAACGCGACGCCGCGCTGGAGCGCCGGTTCCAGCCAATTGTCGTGGAAGAGCCCTCGGTCGAGGAAACGGTCGAGATCCTGAGGGGCATTCGGCAGCGCTATGAAGACCACCACAAACTGAAGATCAGCGACGCTGCGCTTTCCGCCGCCGCGGAGCTTTCGGCCCGCTACGTCATTGATCGGTTCTTGCCCGACAAGGCGATCGATCTGATCGACGAAGCCTCCAGCCGCGTGCGGATCCGCCGGGCGGCGACACCACCCTCCCTCAAGGAAGCGATGAAGGGGCTCGAAAGCCTGCGGCGCGAGAAAGAGCAGGCGATCGCGGCGCAGCAGTTCGAGTATGCCGCCGAGCTTCGCGATCGCGAAGCGAAACTCCAGGAGAAGATCGGCGAGATGGGCGAGTGGGAGGAAGGGGAGGAGGGCATCGCCACGCCCATCGTCTCCGATGAGGACATCTCCGAAGTGGTCTCAATGTGGACCGGCATCCCGGTTTCCCGCATCGCGAGCGAAGAGAGCGCGCGCTTGCTGAAGATGGAGGAGAACCTGCGCAGCAAGGTCATCGGGCAGGATGAGGCGATCGAATCCATCGCCCGCGCGGTGCGCCGCGCCCGGGCCGGACTGAAGGACCCGCGCCGCCCGATCGGGGTGTTCCTCTTTGTTGGGCCCACGGGCTCCGGAAAGACGCATCTCGCGCGCCAGCTTGCCGAGTTCATGTTCGATAGCCAGGACAACATGGTGAAGCTCGACATGAGCGAGTTCAGCGAGAAGCACACCGTCTCGCGGCTTGTTGGGGCGCCTCCGGGCTATGTCGGCTACGACGACGGCGGGCAGCTCACCGACACCGTCCGGCGGAAGTCCTATTGCCTCATCCTGCTAGACGAGATCGAAAAGGCCCACCCGGAGGTGTTCAACCTCCTGCTCCAGATCTTCGACGAAGGCCGTCTGGCCGACGCGAAGGGCCGCAAGGTCGACTTCCGCAACACGATTCTGATCATGACCTCGAACGTCGCGTCCGACCTCATCAAGCGTGATTCTGGCCTTGGCTTCGCACGTGGCGGAGACGAGGCAAAGAGCCTCGAAGACAAGTACCAGCGGATGAAAGACAAGGTGCTGACCGAGCTGAAGGTCGTGTTCCGGCCGGAGTTCCTGAACCGGATCGATAGTACCGTCGTCTTCCGCCCGCTGAGCAGCGCGGACATCCGCAAGGTCGTAGTCCTCGAACTGGTCGGCGTGACGAGGCAGCTCGCCGGCAAGGGGATCACGCTCGAAGTAACCGAAGCGGCCATGGACTGGCTTGGTGAGAAGGGCTATGACCAGATGTTCGGGGCTCGCCCGCTCAAGCGGTTGATCTCCGACAGCATCGAGGACCGCCTGAGTGAAATGCTCCTTGCGGGCGACTTCGTTGCGGGCGACAAAGTCGTGGTTGACCGGCCACCCGACAGCGATGGCGGCCTCTCGATCCAGACCGCGCGGGAGCCAGCCCCGGTCGCCTGAGCGGCGCCGGGCGTCGACACGAGTGGAGGCCCTTGGGGCTCCCGCCCTGACGCGCGTTCGTGTTGACGTGACCGGCTGTCTGGCTGTACGTTTGTAGGCGGCTTGCTATGCCCATCGTCTCCCCAACATATTTCCGGCATTTACACAAGTTCTTAGCGTCATTCGCCCCATAGGTCCTGAAGGAGTAGCTGCAGGATGACCACTGCGCGCGACGTGGTGCGGGGGGGTACTTCTGTCCCCCTCGCGATCCAGACGTACGGCCGTATCCCCAACGTCCTCGAAATCCCGAGCCTGATTAAGATCCAGCTCGATAACTTCGACTGGTTCAAGAACGAGGGGCTCAGGGAGCTCCTAAGCGAAATCTCTCCGATTCAGGACTTCACCGGATCCAAGATGGATCTTGTGTTCGGCGACTACGAGTTCCGCGAGCCCAAACACTCGCAGGACGAGTGCCGCGAACGGGACATGACATTCTCCGCGCCCCTCTTTGTCGACGTTGAGCTTCGCATCAAGGAGTCCGGCGAGATCAAGGAGCAGCGCCTCTTCTTCGGCGACTTCCCGCTCATGACCGAGAAGGGCACGTTCATCATCAACGGCGCTGAACGTGTGGTTGTGAGTCAGCTCGTCCGCTCTCCCGGCGTCTACTACACCCTCGAGACCGACCCTGCCAGCGGCCGGCGGCTGTGCTACGGCAAGCTCATCCCCAATCGCGGGGCCTGGCTCGAGTTCGAGACCTCCAATCGCGACGTCGTCTCCGTCAAGGTCGACCGGAAGCGCAAGATCCCCGTCACGAACCTTGCCCGCGCCATTGACGTGCCCGGACTTCTGCCCGGCGACCGGGACAACCCGCGGTTTAAGAAGTTCTTCGACTGCCAGGCGCTCCTCGATGCGGAAGAGCGAAAGCAGGAAAGGGAACGCAGCGCAGAACGCGTGCGAGAACTCGAGAAGGCACGCGACTCTGAACTCCGTCAACTTGAAACCGAACTCGGAACCGATGATCGCATCATCGCCATATTCGCCGATGTCGACACGAACGACATCCACCAGTTCACGACCACGACGATGTCGAAGGAGCCCGGCAAGAACAAGCACGAAGCCCTGCTTGAGTTCTACCGCCGCATCCGCCCGGGCGATCCGCCAACCCTCGAGAACGCCCGTGCCCTCGTCAACCAGCTTTTCTTCAACCCTCGCCGCTATGATCTTGGTCGCGTGGGGCGCCACAAACTGACCAGCCGCCTCGAGCTGGCGGATGTCACCACCCAGCGCTGGCTGAGGCCGTACGACCTCATTGGCATCATCAAAGAGCTGATCAACATCAACAACGGTCGCGGCCATGATGACGACATCGATCACCTTGGCAATCGTCGCGTTCGCGTCGTGGGTGAGCTGATCCAGCAGCAGTTCAGGGTGGGCTTGCTTCGGATGGAGCGGGTTGTGCGCGAGCGCATGACGATCACCGACCCGGAAGAGGCCACTCCGAGTGCCCTCATAAACATCCGGCCCGTGGTCGCGGCGATGAAGGAGTTCTTTGGCGGCAGCCAGCTCTCCCAGTTCATGGACCAGACGAATCCGCTCGCCGAGCTCACTCACAAGCGCCGGTTGAGCGCCCTTGGCCCCGGCGGCCTATCGCGCGATCGGGCGGGGTTCGATGTCCGCGACGTCCACCACAGTCACTACGGCCGCATCTGCCCGATCGAAACCCCGGAAGGCCCCAACATCGGCCTCATCGGTTCGCTCGCGACCTATGGCCGCCTCAACGACTTCGGGTTCATCGAGACTCCCTACCGGAGCGTCGTGAAGGAGATGACCGGCGATGATCCCAACGTCATAGGCCAGGTTCTTCGCGAGGATGTGATTGACACGAAGGGGACCGTCCTCGCGGGCGCGGGAAGCACCATCGACAAGGCCATGGCCGACAGGTTCCTCAAGCTCGGGCGCCGCCTTCCCATCCGCCCGGTCGTCACCAACGATATCGCCTATCTCACGGCAGACAAGGAAGACAAGTTCACCGTCGGCCAGGCGAATGCGCTCGTCGATCGTGATGGGCACTTCCTTGAAGACCGGATCGAGGTTCGCGTCCACGACGACTTCAAGATGGTCGCTCCCGAAGGCATTGACTTCCTGGACGTTTCACCCAAGCAGATGGTATCCGTGGCGACCGCGCTCATTCCGTTCCTCGAACACGACGACGCCAACCGCGCGCTCATGGGTTCGAACATGCAGC
>CAZCDK010000015.1:0-25292 GCA_964497285.1 uncultured Anaerolineaceae bacterium
TCGCCGTATAGCCGCTCTGTCCGGGCCAGTTCCCCTTCCACCGCGCGTAGCCTACGCGCCCTCGGGGTCTGCGTCGCGCTTCGAGGCCGCGACTGTGTGCCGCACGTGCGGGCACTCCCGGTGCGGACGTGAGGAGGACAGGCCCGCACCCGTTCCCCACGCGTCACTCCAGGCCGGTGGTGTCGATGGCTGTTGCGTCCGTCCTGTATTGTGTAGAGGTCGGTCGGGCGCTGCTTAGCCGCGCTGAGAGCGGCTCATCCTTTCGCACCCGCGAGCGCTAGATGCCCAACTACTTCAATCACACTCGAACCGGCTTCGTCGTCCTGGCCGCCAGCCTGCTTGTGCTGCTTTCTTCGGGACAGGCCGGGATGCCCGCCCTCGCGGTGGGGCCAGACGCGATTCTCACCGTCGATAGCCTCGAGGACACCAACAATCCGGACAACGTCCTGACCCTCCGCGAGGCCCTGCTCATTGCTACGGGCAACCTTGTGGGCGGACTCACGCCTGGCGAACAAGCTCAGACGCAGACCTGCACGTTCAATGGGGCCGGCGACATCACCGGTGGCTGCGGGGCCGGGATTGCCGAGACCATCCGTTTCGCGCCTTCGCTCGGCATCTTCCCGGTCATTCGCCTCACCGCTCCCCTCCCCGCATTGGATGATTCCGCGAGCATCACCATCGACGGGACCGGAGTGGCGCCGATCGTCGATGCTGCTGGCGCCGGCGCCTCCTACGACGCCCTCGTCATCACCTCTGGCGGAAACACCGTCTCTGGCATCGGCGTCGTGAACTCCCCCCGCGACGGAGTTTCGGTGTCGGGCTCGGGGAACGTGCTCAGCAACGTGGTGATTCGTGGCAGTGGCCGCCATGCTGTCCTCGTCGCCGGTGGCCTCGCGAACCAGGTCCAGGATGGGAGCATCGGCGCCGTCGCGGGCGACGTTGCCTGTGTTGCCGGCAACGGCGGGAGCGGCATCTACATCGCCGGTAGCGCCCAGAACACCGTGGTCTCGGGGAATCTGGTGGGCTGCAACGCAGGCGATGGCATCACGATCGACGGCGCGAAACTCAGCCAGGTGCTGGGCAATTCGATCGGCGTTGCGCCCTCCGGGGCGAAGCTCGCCAATGGCTACGGTGTGGCCCTCTTCGGTGCAGCGACCGGCAATGTGATTGGTTCGTTGAGCGCCGGCGGCCCGAATGTGATCGGCGGGAACACGAATACCGGCGTCTACGTAGTGGGAACGGGGACTGCCGGGAACTCGGTGAACGGCAACCTGGTCGGTCTCAGGGCGGGTGGGCTTGTCGCCACCGCCAACGGTGGTGCCGGAGTCCACGTGGGTGGGGGCGCCTCCGGAAACGCCGTCCGAGGCAACACGATCTCCGGCAACGCGCGTGAAGGCGTCGTCGTCGATGGCGTCGCCAACACGGTCATCGCTGGCAACCGGGTGGGCACCAATGCTCCGGGCATTGCGGCGATCCCGAACGGCATGGAGGGGATCGTGCTCCAGTCCGGGGCGACGAATTCGACGATCGGCGGCCCCGGGGCGGCGGACCGCAACATCATCAGCGGCAACAGCAACGCGGGCATCGTCATTCGCGACTCGGGGACGAAGCACAACGTCGTCGACGGAAACAACATCGGTATCGATGTGAGTGGCTCGATTCGTCTCGGCAACGGCCAGGCGGGGGTGGCCATCTTCGACGGTTCCGAGAACCGGGTCGGGAGCGACTCCGACACGATCAGCCAGTTCATCACTGGAAACGCCCGGGAAGGGGTCTACCTCGAAATCGCGAACGGCACGGTGATCGGCCGCAGCAACGCCATCGGCACGGGATGGAACCTTTCGAGTGCCATCGGCAATACGCGGGAAGGGGTGCTCATCAGCAACTCATCCAACGTCGTTGCCCGGCCCGGCCTCGTGGCGGGGAACGGTCTTGCGGGGATGGCACTTACCGGCGCGGCCTCCAACAACGACATCCTGGCGCCCTACGAAAGCGGCGCCAACGGCGGTTTGCCCGTGGATCTCGGCAACAACGGAGCGACTGCGAACGACACCGGCGACTCTGACAGTGGCCCGAACGGGCTGCTCAACTACCCGGTCATCACTACCCGCGCGGGAGGCACCGTCAGCGGCACCGCATGCGGCTCGTGTTCCGTGCTTGTCTACGTCTCATACGCGAACCCGGCCGCGACCGGCGGAAAGGCCGAATTCCTCACTCAGGTGGCCGCGAATGGGGCGGGCGCGTGGTCTGCAGCCATACCTGTTGGCGTGCCCTTGACGAGCATCTCGGCGGTGGCCTGCACAGCGGCATGTGGCCCGGGCAGCGCCACGTCGGAGTTGGCGCCGGTGACAGCCATCACGCAGGTTCGGACGGTCGAGTTCTTCGTCCCATCGAGCACGGTGTCCGAAGGTGAGACCGCTCAGGTTCAAGTGAGGCTCACGACTTCGGACGGGCTCCCCTCGAGCATCGGCGTTGTCGTGCAATATGCGACGGCAAACGGCACGGCCCTGGCAGGGGTCGACTACACGGCGAAGTCCGGGACCGTTGCGTTCCTCGGAGGCTCGGCCAACGGCGAAACGCGTTCCATCCCGGTCAGCACGCTCGCTGACTCGGCGGAAGACCCCGGGGAGACGTTAACAATCACCATCCTGACGCCTACGAATGCGCGTCTCGGCGACATCGTGATCCACACGGTCACAATCGGCCTTCCGGCTCCCGTCCTCCCGTTCCATGCGGTGATCCCGGCGCTTTCGAAGGACGATTGACAGCTCTGACGAGGGTGGACGATGGCGGCTGGCAGGCGTTTCACGCCGGAAACGCTTGACACTGACCGCGTGTGGACCAACGATGCTCGGAGCGACACGATCGCGCGCCTAGTCCGCATTGGCGGAACGGGGGACCCAGTTCTCGGGGCGAGTCCGCAAGGGCCGCAGCCTTCACGGGCACGGCGACGGCGGAACGGCTATCTCCGGTCGTAGCCCGGCAGCTAACCTCGGCGGCGTAGGAAGACCTCGACTAGAGGGCCTTCTTTCATGGCCATCATGGCCCAGCGCGCATCGTCGGCGATGGACTTCGCCCCGAATCCCTCCATCCCCCGGTTGACGGCCTCCAGCCACCTCCGCGAGCGACTGTGGAACCTGATGCCGCTCTCCATTTCCCTCACCATCGTCTCGACCGTCTTCTGGGGGCCCTATCTTGCGCCATGGGCGTTCGCGATCGGGAGTGTCGCCTTCTTCAGCTACTGGCTCTTGCGCTCCTATGGTGTCGCGGTCTCGTGCCTGGTGGGGCTGCGCCGGATCCGCCGCTGGGAGCGTACCGACTGGCTGGCCACGTACTGTGAGTGGCTGCCCGGCCATCCAGCCGCTCCTGCGTGGGACTGGGCACGGCACATGGTGATCATCCCCAACTACAACGAAAGCGAGGAGGGCCTCGCCCGCACGATTGACTCGCTCGCGGCCCAGACCAATCGCGGCCAGCTCGTCGTGGTGATGGCCATGGAGGCCCGCGAGAAGGGCGCTGATGCCAAGGCTGCCCGGCTCGTAGGCCGATACCGCCACCGCTTCGCCGAGATGTTCGCGACCTTCCATCCGGCGGGGCTCCCTGGTGAGACGCCGGGCAAGGGGTCCAACGAAGCCTGGGCGGCTCGCGAAGCCTACCTCCACCTCATCGAGCGCGGCGGCGACGACATTGGCCGCTATTCGATCACCAGCTGCGACGCCGACGCGGTCTTCCATGCCCGCCACTTCGCGGCGTTGAACTACCTGTTTCTCACCGCGCGGGACCGCTACCGCACCTTCTGGCAGCCGACGATCTTCAACTCCAACAACATCTGGGATATCCCCGCTCCCCTGCGGATTCCCGACGGCCTCTCCGGCATCAATCGCCTTTCGAATCTTGTCATGCCGGGAAGCGTCAAGTTCCCAACCTCTTGCTATTCCGTCAGCTGGAAGATGCTTGACGAGGTCGACTACTGGGACGAAGAGGTCATTCCCGAGGATTGGCACGTCTACCTGAAGTGCTGCTACACGCTGGGCGACCGTGTGCACGTTGAGGCGCTGTATCTCCCGCTCGGAAACGATTGCGTCCTCACGGAGAGCTACTTCAAGACGCTGAGGGCGCACTACAACCAGAGCGTTCGACACGCGTGGGGCGCCACAGACATCCCCTACGCCTGGCGCGCTTCCACCACCAACCCCGGGCCGCTTCGCCGCCTGCGCCGCTTCCTGCTTGCCGGGGCCGTCACAAAAGTCCACGTGATGTGGATGTCCCAGTGGTACCTCGTGACCCTGGGCGTGTTCCTGCCCTCCAAGCTTGCCGGGAGCTTCGGCGCCCCGCTGCCCGGCTGGTGGACGCATCGCATCATGATTCCCGGCACCGGGTGGCACCCCGAGAAGATTGTCGCCCCCGGCTCCTGGTTCAACTTCGACGAGACCGGGCTCGTGCAGCCCACCATGTATGTCAACGCCGTGGGCATCCTCGTGGCGCTCTGTATCGTCCCGCTCATCACGATGATCGTGATTGAGACGCTCACGCGGCCGAAGCGTCCCGCCTATGTTTCCCGGACGGCCGCAGCGGCCCAGTACACGATGTGGCCGCTCATGGCCGTGATCACGTTCTTTTTCGCCAGCATGCCGGCGCTCCACGCGCAGTGGAAGCTCGCCAGCGGCAAGGGTCTCATCTACCGGGTCGCCGAGAAGGGCAGCCGGCGGGTGGGGGCTCCGCATGCGCTTCCTGCCCTCCCGGAATCGGGCGCCGAGCCGTTTGGGGCGGTGGGTGGGGGCTCCTAGCCGGCCGGCGCGTTTCGCGAAAGGCTCTCGCCGAGGGCGCGGCGCGCGGCAAGCACGGTTTCGGTTGGCGCCGCCGGCTCCAGAGCGTCCAGTCCCAGCCTGTGGCAGCCTGCGATCGCACCCGGCGTCGCCGGTTGCATCACCACGGCGTCGATTCGCTCGACCAGCCGCCCGGGCATCAGATTGAAGCCCGCGGTGTCCTCGGCCAGCCACTTCCAGTTCGGTTCCCAACTCCGGTTGAGCGCGAACACGATGCGCAGCACTCTCTGCAAGTCGTCATACAGTGTCTTTGCGAGAGCCATTCGCTGGTCGCGCCGGAGCAGAGCCCAGGGCACGTCGACCCACTGAGGGTAGGTCCACCCCCAGCAGGCCTCATCAATAAGCCGTTCCTGGAGACCATCGGGGTAGTGGCGCAGCTGCTCCTGCCATTCGTCGAGGCGCCCGTCACTCCTGATGACGACCGCGCGCGACACTGTCTCAGCGATCATCATCTCGCCCGGCCGTGTCCGCTTCCCGGCAAGGACACCGTCGAGGTTGCGCTCCAGTTGACCGAAGGTCTCCCAACCGCCCTCGAACCAGGTTGATCGATAGCGAAACGAGGACCAACAGCCTTCGTCCCCTTCCTTTTGAGGCTCGAACCGGATGTCGGTGGCGCCCTTTGCTTTGAGGAACCGGACCACCGTATCGCGCGAGGGCAACATCGGGGTCCAGAAGTTGAGCTCGACATCGGAGTCCTGGTCGGCGACACCGCGCGACACGGAGCCGGTGACCGCGATCTCCGTTCCAAGCTCCGCCGGGCAGCCATCGGCCAGCTCGCCCGCGAGTCTCAATCGATCGCGACTGGTTTCGGTTGCTCCGGGGGGAAGCTCGCTCGGATTCGACATTGGCCAATCCCCCTGTCGTTTGGAGTCCTCTCAACGGCTATTGTTGGGCGCGAGTTTGAAGCGAGGGCAAGCAGATGGCAACGATCCAGTCGGCAACCGGACCCGTGGAAACGGCGGACATGGGCTTCACGCTCATGCACGAGCACGTAATCGTGCTCTGGCCCCCTATGTACCAGCAGTATCCGGAGCTGTTCGATCGGGCGGCTCAGCTGGAGAACGCGGTGACGCGGCTCAAGAAGGCACTGGACGCGGGCGTGAAGACCATGGTCGACCTCACGCCAATCGACCTTGGGCGCGACCCGTCGTTCATCGCCGAAGCCGCGCGCCGCTCCGGGATGCAGATCATCGTCGCCACCGGGCTCTACTACACGATCCCGTTCTACTTCAACCACCGGTCCGACCAGGAGATGATCGACCTCTTCGTCCGGGACATCACGACAGGCATCGGCCAATCGGGCGTGCGCGCGAACGTCATCAAGTGCGCGACGGAACCGGAGATGCATCCCATGAACGAGCGGGTGATGCGCGCTTCGGCAAAGGCCCACCGGGCGACGGGCGTTCCGATCTGCACGCACACCCACGCGGCGAACAAGACCGGCCTCGACCAGCAGCGGGTCTTCAAGGAGGAGGGCGTCGATCTCGGCCGCGTGGTCATCGGCCACTCGGACGATTCGGACGACTTCGACTACCTGGAGCGGCTCATCCAGAACGGCAGCTTCTGCGGCATGGACCGAATCGGCCTCCAGCAGCCGAGGACTTCGGAGCAGCGTGCCGGCATGGTCGCAAGACTCGTCGAGAAGGGGTATGCCGACCGGGTCACGCTCTCGCACGACGCATCCTGCTTCATCGACATGATCCCCCCGGGGGTGCCGGAGCGATTCTTGCCGCAATGGAACTACACGCACATCCCGCTCGACGTCATTCCGATGCTGCGCGAGCGCGGTGTGAGCGACGCGGCCATCACCCAGATGACCGTCGCGAACCCGCGCCGGATCTTCGAGCAGAACCGGGCGTACTAGCCAGCCGCCGCGGAGACCAGTCGAAGGTGCTGACCCGGCCTCACTAGCCGCAATGTCACGACCACTCGCCGCTCGGCTTCCAGGTCAACGGTGTCCGGCTGCACCGTGCCCCGTGCCAGCCGGCCGGGGTTGCTTTCTGCTCCACATCAGGATGCGCTTGAAGGGGTAGAAGCAGGGGCGGGCGTCGCTGAGTTGCGGCAGGAGAACCTCCCGGTAACGGGCGAGGAATCGGTCGTAGAGCTCCGCGGGCATGCGTTTCTGGTAGTCGGTCAGGAGCGTGCCCTTCACCCACTCCACCACGTCGTCGCGCGAGGCGAGGTGATGGACGTACACCTGCAGTCGCACGCTCTGCTCGGCAAAGCCCAGCCGGTCGAGTTCGTGCGCGTACCACTCGGGTTCTCGCACCGGCACCTCGCGCACGTAGCCATCGAGGGCCGTGCGGAACGGCTCCTCCCGGGCCACGTCGTGGGCGGCAAGGTGCGAGATGTGGTCGTGGTTGGCGGGCACCTGGACAGCAAGCTGGCTGCCGGGGTTGAGGAACCCCGAGAGCCTGGGGAAGAGAGACTCGTGGCCGGGGACCCACTGCAGGGCGGCGTTCGAGAACACAACGTCGAATCGCAGGTCGTCACCGAAGTCCGCGATGTCGCCCGCTTCGAAGCGCAGACCGCCCCCGGCGAAGGCCGCGCTCCGTGCTAGCATCGTCCCGGAGTTGTCGATGCCCGCGGTTTCCGCTGCCCCCGTCGCACGGTGGAGCTCGCGGGTGAGTTCGCCGGTGCCGCACCCGAGGTCGACCACGCGGCCTCCAGGGCAGGGTTGCACCATCGAAAGCAGATCGAAGAAGGGCTGGCTCCGTTCGTCACGGAAGCGCTCGTACTGAGCCGGGTTCCATGTGCTTGCCGCCATCCGGGGCCTCCCGTGCGCTCTCTACAACGTCGCGGCGAGGTTCTTGCCCATCACGTAGAAAGGCGCCCCTCGTGGGGCAAAGGTCATCCTCGTTAGCACCTCGAAGCCGAGCCGCCGGTAGAGTTCGTGCGCCCGGCTGTCGGTGCGTGTGCTCAGGACAGCCGTTGCCTCCGGCCTGCCAGCGAGCAGTTCCTGGATCAGCTCGGTCCCGACGCCCTGTCCCTGGCATGCCGGTTCCACCGCGACTTCCACGACTTCATACGAGTCCGCAAGCCACTTCACTTCCAGCGCGGGGCGCAACGCGCGCGAGACCGCATCGTGCCACCATTGCCCGGTTTCCCCGTGGTAGCCGTAGATCATGCCGGCGACCTCGCCACCGGCGGCCACCGCGCAATAGGCCGCGTAGCCGGCGCGCATGCAGTGCACGTCGCGCATTCGCGTCCGGATCTCCTCGCCGCGATCAGGGTCACTGTACGGTGGCTCGGCAAATGCCCGCGAATAGACACCGATGGCCCCCTCAAACAGGGGGCCATCGATCTCCAGCGGTAGGATCCGCCACGTCATCCGCGGTACTGGATCTTTCCGCCCAGTCTATCCTTGTTCAGGCGCTTGTTCAGGTGCAGCCCCTCGAGGACGAATTCGACAGCGGAGGCGGTCTCCGCCGCGGACGCGCCCGGAGCAACCTTCTGAACAGCCGATCCGAGCCCATCGATTTGCTGCGCGAGCCGCGAGTACTGGTCGCTTGCCACGGTCTCGCCCACTTCTACGGCGGTACCGGCCTTGAACCGATGGACGACGGGCTCGAGTTCGGCCAGGCTGAAGTGCCGGTTGAACACGGCAACGACCGCGCTCTGGATGAGCTTCTCGATGATCTGATCCTCTCGCCCTTCCTCAACGGTCTCGAATTCAACCTTCCCACTGAGCGTTGGCATGATGTAGGCGAGGTCGCTCACCCTTTGGACGACGACGTCTTCCAAGTTCAGGATCGAGCGGCGGAGGGCGTTTGCCAGGAGGCTTTCATAGTTGGCGATGCTGGCGCGCACGCTGACGCCCGAGCGCTGGTTCACGTCCGGGCTCCGTCGTGCCAGCCGGCTCACCTCGGCGATGACTTCCTTCATGTACGCGGGAACGACGACGTTGAAATCGGCCGGGACCGGGTGATGCTCTGCCTCCATGATGCCGATTTCGTGTTCGATCTTCGCCGGATAGTGGGTCCGGATCTGGGCGCCGTAGCGGTCCTTGAGCGGCGTAATGATGCGCCCCCGGTTCGTGTAGTCCTCAGGGTTGGCGCTTGCCACCACGACGACATCGAGTGGGAGCCGGATGCGGTATCCGCGGATCTGAACGTCGCGTTCTTCGAGGATGTTGAGCAGGCCAACCTGGATGCGTTCCGCAAGGTCCGGGAGTTCGTTGATGCAGAACACGCCGCGGTTTGTTCGCGGGATGAGCCCGTAGTGGATCGTGAGCTCGTCCGAAAGGTACTTCCCTTCGGCCACCTTGATCGGGTCCACCTCGCCGATCAGGTCGGCAATGGTGATGTCCGGCGTCGCGAGCTTCTCGCCATAACGGTCGTCGCGCTCAAGCCAGTCGAGAGGGGCGTCATCGCCCTTTTCGGCGATAGTGTCGCGCCCCATGCGGGTGATCGGTGCGAAGGGGTTCTCAGGGATTTCGCAGCCCTTGAGCACGGGCGTCGCTTCGTCGAGTAATGATGTGAGCGAGCGGATGATGCGCGACTTGGCCTGGCCGCGTTCGCCGAGGAAGATGATGTCCTGCCCGGCGAGGATGGCGTTCATGATGTGGGGGATGACCGTCTCTTCGTACCCGAAGATGCCGGGGAACAGCTCCTCGCCCCGGCGCATCTTCTCGATCAGGTTCTTGCGCATCTCCTCGCGCACCGGGAGAACCCTGTAGCCGGAGGCTCGCAGCTCGCCAACGGTGCGCGGCCGTTCGAGAGTCGTCATCGTGTCCCACCTCTCCACCTTCCGCTCCGGGGGGGTGAGCGGGGTGCAACTGCATCATCACCGGTCGATGTGCCTGGCTTTCGTCCGGCCCGTCATTCGATCATAGGGGGCGGGGTAGGGGTGTCAACCAAGGGGCGGGTGGCCTGCAAGCCCCCGGAGTGCCGGCTCTTCCACGGCCCGGGTCTCTCATCCAGGTGCGCAGGCCGGTCGTGTCTATGCCCCGCCGGACGGTTCGCCGGCGTGCGTCCGCGCGTAGTCCTCGATCTCCGCCAAGGCCTCGGGACGGTTGGCGTTGCGGAAACTCAGGAGTTCCGGGTCGACGGTGCGAATCTCGTCCTCAGTGACGACAAGCGCGTCGAGACCTTCGAACGCTGCTGTAATCTTCAGGATGTCGTGCTCGACCGCCTTGCGGAACGGCGCGGTGCAGGTGGCGGGCCGGTAGACCGCGACCAGCGGGTTCCGGTAGCCGTCCACGTCGACGCAGACGATATCGTGGCCGTGCGCGCGCCCGGAAAGGTAACGGACCAGTCCCGGCTGGAGCAGGGGCGCATCGCAGGAGGTCGCGAAGCAGTATTCGGTCGTCACAGCCGGGAGGCCGCTCGCGAGGCCGGCGAGCGGCCCCTTTGCCTCCCATGCGTCATCAACAGTCCGGAAGGGGACGGCGACCTCGATCGCAGGGAGCACCTGCCCGGCCGCGCGCACGATGACGATCTCGTCGCACGCCTGCGCCAACGCCGATGCAACCCATTCGAGCATGGTTCGGCCCCCGAGGACCGCGGACGCCTTGTCGGAACCGAAGCGCGTGCTCTTGCCGCCGGCGAGGATCAGCCCGGTCAATGCCTGTCGAGTCATCGTTTCGCCACCCATCGTGGCCGGAGTCGGTCGCGCCCCGCAAGCGCCGGGCCGGCGCTGACAGCCACGCGCCGTCGGCGGCCGAGGCTCAGACGGTTCGCAAGCGCGTGCCGTACTGCTCCTTCATGTACGCCTGGAACGCGGGGTTCTCGGTGGCGCCCCAAGTGGCGGCGTTGTCGGCGTACCAGCGCACGGTCCGGGCGAGTCCCTCTTCGAACGGTACCCGGGGCATCCACCCGCGGCTGCGCAGCCGCGAGCTATCGAGGGCGTACCGCCGGTCGTGCCCCGGGCGGTCGTTCACCAGTTGGACGAGCGATTCCGGCTGTCCGCTGAGGCGGCAGATTGTGGCCGCCACGCGCCGATTCGGCAGCCGCTCGCCAGACCCGACATGCACGGCATGCACGCCCGGGTCCGCGGGTGGACGGTCAAGTACGAGGCGAACGGCGGCCACGGCGTCCTCGACATAAAGCCACTCGCGCTCCTGCAACCCGTCTCCGTAGAGGGGGAGCGGTTGTCCTCCCAGCGCGCGGGTGACGAAGAGCGGGATGAACATCTCGATGTGCTGGTTGGGGCCGTAGACGTTGCAGCAGCGGAGCACGGTCACGGGCAGGGCATAGGTCTCGGCGTAGGCGCGCACCTGGAGTTCCGCGGCGGCTTTGCTGGCGGAGTAGGGGCTGGTCGGTGCAAAGGGCATCCCCTCCGTCGCCTCGACCCCCTCCGGGAGCGAGCCAAACACCTCGTCCGTCGACATGTGCAAGAGGCGCGTCGAGGGATTGGTCCGCACGGCCTCCAGGATCGACACGACGCCCTCAACGTCTGTTCTGACGAAGACACCAGGGTCGAGGAGCGAGCGGTCGACGTGGGTTTCGGCGGCGAAGTTGAGCACGAGGTCGTTGTCCGCCACCAGTTGGCGCATCAGTGCCGTGTCGCAGATGTCCCCCTGGATGAACCGGTAGCTGGGGTGGCTTGCGACGTCGTCGACGTTCCTTGGGTTTGACGCGTACGTGAGCCGGTCGACGTTGGTAACGCTGTGGCCGTCGCGGATGAGCGCGCGCACGACATGGCTGCCGATGAACCCGCACCCGCCGGTGACCAGCATCCTCATTCCGCGGCTTCGATTCGGGAGTGGTCCCCAAGCGTCAGTCGCGCCCCGGCGGGGGCCCCCGCGACTCGAACGTAGCGTCCGATCATCGAGTCGCGGATGTCGGGGCAGTCAACGAGCATGGTGTCCTCCATCACGATCGAATTCTGGATCCCGACGCGTGAGAGGGCGGACCGGGCGCCGATCGCCACATACGGCCCGATCCGGCAATCGCGCAAGCTCGCGTCGGCACCGATCACGACGGGTCCGGTCAGGGTGCACCGCTCGATCGCTGCTCCGGTCTCGATTGCGACTGGCCCCTCCACAGTCGAGTCCGAAAGCCGCAGACCCGGATCAAGCCCGCCTGGCATCGAATCCAGGACCACCTGGTTGGCCTGCAGCATGTCCTCCATCTTGCCTGTGTCGATCCAGTATTCGCCGGTTTCGGTCACGTCGACCGTATGCCCGCGCGCCACGAGGCCATTGATGCTGTCGGCGATCTCCAGTTCGTTCCGCGCGCTCGGCGCCTGGCGGGCTATCACCTCGAACACCTGCGAGCGGAAGGCGTAGATGCCGATCACGGCCAGGTCTGTGGGTGGGATCGCAGGCTTCTCAATGATGTGTCTCAGCCGAGCGCCTTCCAGCTCGGCGACGCCGAAAGCACGGGCGTCCGCCACGCGCTTGAGGACAACCGCAGCAGCCGCACCGGATCGCCGAAACTGCTCGACAAACGCCACAATCCCGCCGCGCAGGACATTGTCGCCGAGGTACAGGACGAAGGGGTCGTCTGCGAGGAAGGGCCGTGACAGTCCCACCGCGTGCGCGATGCCCAGGGGCTCGGGCTGCCGTATGTAAGTGAAGCGCGCCGCGAAACCGGACCCATCGCCCATCGCCTCGCGGATCTGCTGTTCGGTGTCCCCAACGACGATCCCGATCTCCGAGATCCCGGCCTCCACAAGCTGACGAATCGGGAAGTGCAGAACCGGTGTGTTCGCGATCGGCACCAGCTGCTTGGCGCCGGAATACGTGAACGGTCGAAGGCGGCTGCCTTTGCCCCCTGCAAGAACGAGGCCCTTCATGGAAGGCCAAGTATATCCCGCTGTCGCCTTGGGAAGCCCGGACGTAGCATCGCGCGAGTGACTGGATCGCGCCCAACGGTCCTTCTGAACGGGAGCGCCGTGCCTTCGCGCCCGGCCGGCGCGGGCGTGTACACGCTCGAACTCGCTGCTGCCCTGCGCTTGCGCGACGACATCGAACTCCTCGTGGCTTCGCCTGACTACGATGCCGACATCGTGTCGCCCGCGGGCAATGCCATCGAGAGATCACTGTGGGAACAGCTGCGTCTCGCGCGCCTGATGGCAAAGGCAGGAGTCGATGTCTACCACGGAGCTCACTTCGCCGTGCCCGTGGGGGCCGGTATCCCCTGCATTGCGACGGTCCACGACCTCACCTTCTATCGTCTGATCCGCCGCTACAGCCGCGAGCGGCGCGGGTACTGGCGGGCCCTGGCGCAGCCGTCCCGCCGTGCTGCGCGCATCATCGCGCCCTCGGAGACAGTCGCGGCCGACGTCGTGCGATACCTCAACTACCCGCGGGAACGCATTCGCGTCATCGCTGAAGCGCCAGGCTCGAGCCTGAAGCCTGCGACCAACGTCGAGGTGGATGACGTCTGCCGGCGGCTTCGCGTCGAGCGTCCTTACCTCCTGTGCGTGGGCACCGCCGAGCCCGGCAAGCGTGCCGTCGATGCAGTGCGTGCCGTTGCCCGCATGCTGGATCCCGGTCCCGCCCCGCAACTGGTGCTGGCGGGGAACGAAGGCCCGCTCTCCAGAGCCCTGCGCCGGGAGGCCTCGAGGCTCGGGGTGGCCGAGCGGGTCCGTTTTCTCGGATACGTCGGCAACGCCGAACTCTCGGCGCTCTACACGGGCGCCGTCGCGCTGGTGTTCCCGTCGCTCTACGAGGGATTCGGCCTGCCGCCGCTCGAAGCGATGGCTTGCGGCGCGCCGGTCATCGCGTCGAAGGCCCCGGCGATGACCGAGGTGCTCGGGCAGGCGGCGGTCTACGTTCCCCTCCGCGACCCCGAGGCGATTGCCCGCGAAGCATCCCGTTTGCTGGCAAGTCCGGCCGAACGAGCAACATGGATCGAACGCGGGCGCGAGCACGCAATGCGTTTTGGCTGGGCCCGCGCCGCCGAGGAGACCGCCGCCCTCTACCACGAGGTGCTCAGCCTGTGACGCTTGGCGTGGTGATCGTGACCTTTCGCTGCCGCGACCTCGCGGTGGCCTGCCTCGAGTCGATTGCCCACAATCTGCCGGGCTCGCTTGCGTCCGTCGTGGTCGTCGACAACGCGTCCCACGATGGCACGGTCCAGGAGGTACGCGCGCGATTCCCCGCTGTTGCTGTCATCGAGCAGTCCCGCAACGCGGGATTCGCCGCAGCGGCCAATGCCGGAATCCTTGCCCTGCCAGGCTGCGACGTCATCTGCCTCCTGAACCCGGACACGATCCTCCTCGACGATGGGCTCGCCGATGCTGCTGCCTACCTCGATGCACAGGCCGGCGTTGGTGTGCTTGGTGCGCGTATCGAGAACCCGGACGGTTCGCTTCAGCCTTCGTGCCGCGCCTTTCCCGGCCACCTCACAGCGTTTTTCAACCGGCACTCGCTGGTGACGAAGCTTCTTCCCCGCAATCGCTGGTCGCAGCGCTACCTGATGACGGACTGGCCACACGATGAGGTTCGCGATGTCGACTGGCTATCGGGGGCGTGCATGCTCATTCACAGGCGGGCGATCGAGAGGGCCGGGCTACTCGATCCGGCGTTCTTCTTCTCGATTGAGGATGTTGACTTCTGCCGGCGGGTGCATGACGCGGGCCTCCACGTGCAGTACTTCCCAATGGCGCGACTGCAGCACCGGGTTGGAGGGAGTTCACGCCACGCGGTCTACCGGGCGATGGCGGCACATCACCGCGGCATGTGGCTCTACTATCAGCGGCATCTTCGGGGCAACGTGCTGGTCGATGCCATCACGGCTGCGGGCATCCTCCTGCGCCTGGGCGTTCACGCTCTTTCTTACACCTTGCGCACGGGGGGAAACCGGCTCCTGCATCGCGCGAATCCCTGAGTCCCCGCCGGCCACTGGCGACTGATTGTCGAGCAGGGAGCGCTACCCGATCTCCTGCCGGGCGGCGGACCGCCGTGCCCTCCAACTCGTTGGGCGGACGGAGTTCCACATGGTCCGGACGTAGCCCAGCACCGCGATCAGTCCGAGCGCAAAGAGCAGCACGCCCGCGCCAACGACCGCTGAACCGACGCTCTTGTACCAGGCATGCAACATGAGCGCCGCGCCACAGAACACGGCGGTGATGGCATAGGTCGCGAAGGCAACGTGGAGCGGCGCCAACCCAAACATACGCTCGATGCGGTCGTGGAAATGATCCTGGTCAGCTTCGAATGGGTGACGGGCGTCCAGGTAGCGGCGCAGGAACGCGATCCCCGCATCGAGCACTGGCAGCCCGAGGGCGACCAGCGGGACGTAGAGGGGCACACGGCCCGTGGAGTCGACGAATCCCGCTACGCTCAACGCCGCGATGGTGAATCCGAGGAAGTACGCGCCCGAGTCGCCCAGCCACCGGCGTGCCCGCGGCAGATTGAAGGGCACGAATCCGAGCGACGCCCCGGCCAGGGCCGCGAACAACAGGGCGATAAGGTCGTGTCCAAGGTCCCAGGCCACGTAGGCCATGGTTGCGGAAACGAGCGCCGAGACCCCTGCGGCCACGCCGTCCCGGCCGTCGATCAGGTTCATGGCGTTTGTCACCAGCACCAGCCAGATGACCGTCACAAACGGGTCGAGGAAGCCGAGGGCGACCCTGCCGCCCACAGGGAGGGTCATCTCGCCGATGCGGAAGCCACCCGCGTAGAGCGCGATCGCAGCGACAAAGTGGATGCCGAACTTGGTCTTCCAACCTATGTCGCGGAAGTCGTCGCGGGCGCCGACCAGGAACACCAGCCCGCCGCACAGGGCGAGAGCGAGGAACTCCCGCCAGTCGTCGCGCATGAACTGCCGCGCATCCTCTGATACCAGCGCCGTGAGCATCGGCGCCAGGACGAAGGCGGTCACAATGCTGAACCCGCCCACGCGCGGCACACGCGCCGGGTTGAGGCCGCGACTGGACTTTGTTGGGAGCCTGAGGAGCAGGGTGAGAGGTGCGGCGATCGCGAACGCGACGACTGCAATCCCGAGTTCGAGACTCATCATCACGCTCCCGGGAATCTCAGCAAGCGCTGTTCCACCATGCCGTAGGACGATACACCCGATCGCTCTCGCATTGCCACCATCAAGAAGCTTCGGCCGCCAGGTCAGCTTCCACCATCATCCGCACGAGCTCCGGAAAGCCCACGGTGGGCTCCCATCCCAGCAGCCGGCGGGCCTTCGCAGCGTCCGCCCGAAGGTGGTCAACCTCCGCCGGCCTAATGAGCGAAGGATCAACGCGGACATGCTGTTCCCAGGGAAGCGCGACGACGCCAAAGGCTGCTTCCACGAACTCCCGCACGGAGTGGGCTTCGCCCGTGCCAATGACGTAGTCGTCCGGAGAAGGCTGCTGCAGCATGGCGTGCATCGCCCGGACGTAGTCGCCCGCAAAGCCCCAGTCGCGTTTGGAGTCGAGGTTGCCAAGCACGAGATCCCGTTGCTTCCCAAGTTTGATCCTCGCAGCCGCCCTCGTGACTTTCCGTGTCACGAATTCGGGGCCCCGGCGCGGAGACTCGTGATTGAAGAGAATCCCGCTGCAGGCGAAAAGGTCATAAGACTCGCGGTAGTTGACCGTGATGTGGTGCCCATAGCACTTCGCCGCGCCATAGGGGCTGCGGGGATGGAAGCGGGTGTCCTCGTTCTGCGGGCTTGTGGCCACCCGGCCAAACATCTCGGAGCTGGATGCCTGGTAGAAGCGGATGCGGCCGCCTTCTCCGCCCGCGTGGCGGATGGCATCGAGGATGCGCAGGACTCCGAGCCCTGTCACCTCGCCTGTGAGGTCCGGCTGGTTCCACGAGATAGGCACGAATGAGACGGCCGCCAGGTTGTAGACCTCATCGGGCGCGACTCGGCGCACCAGCGAGATGAGCGAGGCGTTGTCGAGCAGATCGCCCTGCTCCAGCTCCACGCCGGGCAATTCCGCTTCCACAAGCGACCGTCGTGGGTTGTCCTGCCCTCGCACCATGCCGACAACGCGGTACCCCAGCCCGAGCAGGTACTCTGCGAGGTATCGCCCGTCCTGCCCCGTGATCCCCGTGATCAGCGCCGTCTTCACCCACGGAGGATCCGCCACAACAGCCGGGCCCGCAACTCGAGCCGGGCTACTGGCCGTTCTTCGAGATCTCGCGCAGCCGGCCGTCATGCATCTCCAGGATGCGGTCCGCCAGCATCGCCATTTCGTTGTCATGCGTGACCATGATCCCGAGCTTGCCGCGCCCCTTCACTTCTCCAATGAGCGAATGGACCACCTGCCGGCCCCGCTGGGAGTCGAGACTGGCCGTGGGCTCATCCACCAACACCAACTCCGGGTTGTTCATGAGCGCACGGCCGATTGCCACGCGCTGGCGCTCGCCGCCGCTCAGGTGCGTCGCCAGCGCCCGCGCCCGCCTGGTGAGCCCGAGCTCTTCCAGCAATTGATCCGCTCGCCGGGAGGCATCCTTGCCCGGGATTCCGCCGATTGCGCCGATGACGGTGAGGTTTTCGCGCGCCGTAAGGAAGGGAAGCAGGTTGTTGGTCTGGAAGACGTAGCCCACGAGCCTCCGGCGATACTCGGCTTGCTGTCCGCGGCTGAGCCGGGCGACATCGCGCCCGTTCACCTCGACACTTCCCGATGTGGGCCCAAGCAGTCCGCCGATCATCGCGAGGAGCGTCGTCTTCCCCGATCCGCTGGGACCAACGATGGCAATGAACTCGCCAGGCATTGCCGCGAACGTAGCGTGCTGGACTGCCTCGACCGCCTGCTCGCCGCTGCCGTAGGTCTTGCTGAGATCGGTGACGCGAAGGATGGCTGTCATTTCACGCCCTACTGCTGTTGGCCGAGGGCAATGATCGGGTCGATCCTTGCCACCTGGCGGCCTGAGAAGAGGCCGCCCACCAGCCCCGTGAAGAAGAGCAAAGCCGACGTGGTGGCAAGCATCTCGTTGGTGAAGGCGATCGGGACGGTGTCCGGTAACGTCCGGAGGCCCTGTTCCGTGAGGAATGCGATTGGCACTGCGACTGCCAGGCCGACCGCCGAAATCGCCACCACCTGGACCAGGACCTGGCGGAACACGAAGAACGAGCTTGCCCCCACGGCTTTGAGCACGCCGATCTGGGCGACCTTCTGAAGCGTCAGGACGTAGAAGAACACGCCGATGATGAGCGCTCCGATGACGTATCCGAACACACGCAACGAAACAACGGTTGCCTGTTGCCCAGAGACACCTTCGATGTTGGCAAAGGCTGTGTCTTTGTTGACGGCCTCGTAACCGAGGGTCCGGCCGGTCACGTGTTTGCCTTTGAGCAGGATGATGCTCGCGGCTGGCTGGGCGCCGCCGGGAATGTCGCCGTACTTCAGTTCACGCCAGGTGGAGCGAAGCACGTAGACCGTCGGCTGGAAGAAGAAGGCGCCCTGGTCCACCTCGCCGACGATGGCGAATTCCGTGCTCGCCAGCCTCACCTTGATGTCGACCGTGTCGCCGACCTTGAGGCCCGACGCTTTCAAGAAGCTCCTGTCCGCCAGCAGCCCATAGCGGTCGCCAATCGCCAGGCGACGGCCCCTGGTGACACCGGGCTCGCCGATGGTCTCGGGGTCGAAGCCGATGAAGGCCGCCGACCGGATCTTGTCGTTCCTGTTCCGGAAGTTGGCCGCCACGTAGCCGACGGGTGCGGCGTCGGTCACCCCGGGGGCTTGCCGGGCATTTCGAATCGTGTCGTCGCTGACCTCAGAGCGGATGACGCTCAGGCCCGCGCTGTCGGAGTAGGCGATGGCGTCGGCGTTGAAACTCCTCAGTGCGCTTCCGGCCTGCTCGTTCAGTCCCACTCCGAGGCCGTTGATCATGAGCACCAGGTAGGAGATCAGCGCCACGATGAGCGCGATGAGCGCGAACTGGAACTTCCGTCGTCGCATCTCAAGCAGTCCGATCATCCCGCCGGTCCTTCTTCGGTCACGGCCAGTCCCTCCAACACGACGTCGAGGTACGCGTCCAGGCTCGCCCCCGGTTTGAGCGGAAACCGCTCCGTCATCATGTCCCGCAACAGCGCGTCCGCAAGTACGACGGCGAGCACCGAATGGGCCATCACGGCCACGCCCAGGTCGCTCCGGACGAGACCCCGCACCTGGGCCGCCTTCAGGTATGTCCGCAGCTCGTCGTAGATGCCCTGTAGCGTGCGCAGCAGGGGTTCCTGAAGTGACGGGTGCTGTCCCCATTCTGCCATAGATGTCCGGACCGCCTGCCGCGCCTGGACGAATCCGAAGTGCGTGCCCATGAGAAAGCGGACGAGTTCGCCTTGCAGATCGCATGGCGTCGCCGGCAGGCGGTGCTCATCGAGGGCCTGGACCGCCTGCCGCGATTGCCGCTCCACGGCTTCCCGGAGGAGGTCGTCCTTGCAGGCGAACTGGCGAAAGAGAGTGACCTCGTTCACACCGGCCTCGGCGGCGATGCGACGTGTGGTGGCGCCCTTGAAGCCGTACCTGGCGAAGAGCCCATGTGCGGCGTCGAGAATGCGGTCGCGCGTGTCGTCCACGCTCTGAATGTAGTGAAGCAAGTGCTTGCTTGCAATGACCATCAGGCGATACCGGGCCGTTGGCTCCTGAGGCCGCGAGCCTTCATCCTGTGAGATGCAGTGCTTGAGGCTCTACCCCGCGATTCACACCAACACGACCCTCCCCGCGCAAACCTCCTCGCGCCTCCCGGCGAAATCGCCGCCGCGGGAATCTGGATGGGCGGGGCTCACACGCATCTCGGTCATCCCATTACGCTCGCGGCGATCGAACGGGCGTGGGTGATCGATTGCGCCGGCGACATGCCCCGCGACTACCGGGCTCGCGCCGGACGCTGGTTCGCCCGGATCTTCCCGGACCTTGATGCCGTTCCCACAGCGATGGACGCGATTCGGGAACTTGCCGCGAGCGTTGCCGCCGGGCTTGCCGCGGACCAGGCACCGGAGCATCTCTATGTCGTCTGTCAGCACGGGATGAACCGCAGCGGTCTTGTGTCCGGACTGATTCTTCGTGAGCTTGGTCTGCCCGGCGTCGAAACTGTTTCGCGCATCCTCGCTGCCCGTCCTGGCGCTCTCTCAAACCAGGCGTTCCGCCGGCTGGTGGAGCATTCGAGCGATCTGGGGGTCCGCGTCCAGGGTTGAGTTCGATGACCACGGGGGACCGGAGCTGGGTGATTCCATATGCGAGTGGTTCCAGCCATGGCCACTCTGCCCTCGCCTGCGCCCCGCGCGTACGCTGCATCCAGCAAGGCGACCGGTGGATCCAAACGATCGGGCGTGTTGGCATGGGACGCTTGGGACCGGGACCTCGGGGTATAGTGGTGGAGTGAAGCTTACGGCTGGGCGGGCAGTGGTCGGCGTCGCGGCAGCGGTTGTCTTGGTCGCCGCCGGTGTGTTGCTCGCGACGTGTCAGACTGACATCCGAAGCGAAACCGGCTCCGGCGCGACGCAAAAGGCGACTCCGGTCGCCAGCCCTGGCCGGTGACCGACCCGGGCGAGGGGAGCTCGGGTTCAACTCCCCCTTGCTTCAGTTGCCCGAACAAGGGAATCCGCGAAGACCATCCCGAACGCCCGAGGGAACATGAGCCAGCTACTGGTTTTGCGGGCGGGCATTCGGGCCAACCGCGACGCGCTAGTTCGGTCGCTTGCCGTTCCTCGGCTTTGTGGCCGGCTCAGTCCGTCAACAGGTCCGGACGCCGCTCCTTCGTGCGCAGGGCGCGCTGTTCCCTCTTCCACTCTTCTATGTGCTTGTGGTGCCCGCTGAGGAGGACTTCCGGCACGGTCCAACCCCGGTACTCCGCGGGGCGTGTGAACTGGGGGTGCTCGAGCAGCCCGTCTGCAAACGACTCGTCCTCCGGGGACGCCTCGTCGCCCAGAGCCCCGGGGATGTGGCGGGTGACGGCGTCTATCAACACCATGGCGGGCAGCTCGCCGCTTGTCAGCACGTAGTCGCCGATCGAGATCTCGCGCTCGACCAGATGCTCGACGAACCGCTCGTCGACGCCTTCGTACCGGCCCGAGACGATGATCAGCCGTTCGTGGCCGGCAAGTGCTCGGACCATGGAGTCGGACAGGAGTTCGCCGGCCGGGGACATGTAGATGACGTAACCCGGTCCGGCCGCCAGGTCCTGCACGTGCTGCAGCGCCCGGTCAAGCACGTCGACGCGCATCACCATTCCCTGGCCGCCGCCGAACGGGTAGTCGTCGACGCTCCGGTGCCGATCGGTCGCGAACGCCCGGATGTCATGCAGATAGAGGTCGAGCAGGCCGTCGTCGCGCGCCCGCTTGACGATGGAGACGTCGAGCGGCCCGGTGAACGCCTCGGGGAACAGGGTAAGGACGTCCACCCTCATGGCGACTTGCGATCCTTGCCATCCTTATGCTCGACCGGGCCGGCAAGCAGCTCAGCCACGTGACCGAAGAGTGGGAGGAGGACTCCCATCGCTTCGGTCACGGCCCCGGGGCTCCCCGGGAGATTCACAACAAGGGTCCGTGCCCTGGTGACAGCCAGACCGCGCGAGAGGGCGGCGTAGGGTGTCTTCCTCAGCCCCTCGAAGACGAGTGCAAGGGGAATGCCCGGTACGTCCCGCTCCGCGATGTCGCGCGTCGCTTCCGGGGTCACATCTCTTGCGGTCAGTCCCGTTCCGCCGGTTGTGATGACGACATCCGCGATGCCCCGATCGCACCACTCCCTCAGCGTCGAGGCGATCCGCGCCCGATCGTCGGGCTGGACTGCTTGCGCGACGACTTCGTGCCCGGCTGAACGGCAAAGAGACGCGATCGCCGGACCACTGGCGTCGGTGCGCTCGCCCGCCGAGGCCTTGTCTGAGGCTGTGAGGATCGCTACGCGCGCCACAAAGCAATCGTACGCTCGCCACGCATCGGTCGCCCACCGCGCCGCGCATGGGCCCGCATGATCGCCTGGCGCAAGGAAGAAATCGTGTTGACAGGCCGATCGGGGGAGCCTAGACTCCTCAAATGGATTGAAGTGGGGAGATATGGGGTATATGGTATCCACTCACCCACTCCAAATCGCGCCGGCAAGTTACCGCCCCATGGAGAAGGACTTCGGATGGCGTTCCGGGGGAACTACGAATACCAGCTTGACGACCGCAACCGCGTCGCAATACCTCCGCGGTATCGCGACGACTTCAACGCGGGCGCCGTGTTGACTCCCGGCGTCGAGCACTGCATCCAGCTCTGGACCATCGCCGGCTACGAGCAGGAGGAAGCGGTGCTCGACGAGGTACCGCCGGAATCGGAGGAAGGCCGGATGTTCCGGCGGGCGCTCTCGGGCCTCACGTTCGATGTCGCGAAGGACGGGCAGGGCCGGCTTCTGGTTCCCGGCAAGCTGCTCGAGTGGGCTGGCCTGACCAAGGATGTGGTGGTCGTCGGCGCCCGGGAGTGCATCGAGATCTGGGACAAGCCCCGGTGGGAGGCGCAGATGGGCGACCTCGCCGCCACGCGCCTGTCCGTTCTCACCGATATCGGGCGACGCAAGCAGGCGCTGCTGGCTCAAGCCCAGGCTGAAGCCAGGCAGGGGAGCTAACGTGGCTGTCATGACGACAAAGCCTGTGCACGTTCCCGTCCTCCTCCCGGAGGCGATGCAGTACCTCGCCGTCCGGCCGGGCGGAACGTTCATTGACTGCACGACCGGGCTTGGCGGTCACAGCGCGGCCATTGCCCGGGCCATCGGTGACCAAGGGCGTCTGCTCTGCCTGGACCAGGACGGCGAGGCGCTGGGTTTCGCGCGCACAGAGCTGGCTCCGTTTGGGAGGCGGGTCAGCTTTGCCCACGCCAACTTCCGCGAACTCGCCGCCGTGGCGGCACGGGAGGGCTTCGACGCCGTCGACGGCGTCCTGATGGACCTCGGAATCTCGTCCATGCAGATCGGGATGGCGGAGCGCGGCTTTGCCTTTGGCCTCGAAGGGCCTCTCGATATGCGCATGGACCAATCCGCCGGCGGCGAGACCGCTGCCGACATCGTGAACACATGGGACGAAGCAGCGCTGACCGGACTCATTCGTGACTTCGGTGAGGAACCCATGGCGCGCCGCATCGCCCGGACTCTGGTTGCCGCGCGTCCGCTGCGGACGACGTGGGAACTGGCTCGAGTCGTCGAGCAGGCTGTGGGGGGCGCAAGGGGCCGAACCCAAATTCACCCCGCCACCAAGGTCTTCCTTGCGCTCCGGATCCGCGTCAATGGTGAACTCGACAGCCTTGACGTGGCCCTCCCGCAAGCCCACAGCCTGCTCGGCCTCAACACGGAACGCGGCCACGGCGGCCGCGTCGTCGTCATCAGCTTCCACTCGCTTGAGGATCGCATGGTCAAGCGTTACCTCCGGCGCGAGGCGTCTGGTTGTCTTTGCCCACCGTCGCTGCCGGTGTGCCGCTGTCGTCACAAGGCCACGCTCCGCGACCTCACACGACGTGCGGTCCGCCCGGGCGCGGACGAGATCGCCTCCAATCCGCGCGCGCGCAGCGCCTTGCTCCGTGCCGCCGAGCGGATCGCGTAGTCATGGCGGCGACGCGGGTTCCGTCGCTTTGCCCACCCGATTGCCTTTCGGCTGCGTTCAGCTTGCTGAGGTGCAAACGTGGCTGCGATTAACCACCCGCTGGCCTGGCCCCGGCGGAGAGCATTCCTCGCGGCCCGGCCGGGTCCAGTCAATTGGTGGGCTGTTGGGGCGGTCGTCGTGGTTGGTGCGAGCGCCATGCTCCCGGTCGTGCAAAACAGCACAGCCACTGATGACGGCTTTGCCGCTCAGCGCTGGGAGGCTCGCCAGATCCGGATCAATGGCGAAATCCGGCTGATCGAGTCAGATGTTGCGCGGCTCACATCGCTTGTGAGGATCGAGCGTCGGGCGGCCGAAATCGGGCTCTCACCTGCTTCGTCCCCGTATTTCGTGGCGGTGGACGAGCCAGGTCCGGCGCCGGCGAAGTTGCCGGCAGAGTATCTCCCCGGGCTTGCTTCGGAAACGAGCCAGCCCGAACCCTGGTGGCGATCACTCGCGAAGTGGTTGCCGCTGCCGGACTAACGGGAATCGCTGCTCCCGCTTTGCGGGACGGCCGGAGGCGCGTTCGGTTATGGCGCAACCACGGGTTCGCGAAACTCGCCGCGTGTGGGTGCCCGCGGCCTTCTTTGGAGCATTCGCGCTCCTGGTTTCGGGCCGCCTGGTCCAAGTCCAGGTCGTTGAGCACGAGACCTATGCCGCACGAGCCAAGACGGAATTGATCGCCGGCGAGACCCTCTACGCGCGCCGTGGCTCGGTTCTCGATCGAAACGGCAATGTCCTTGCCACCAGCGTCGACACCTGGGACATCTACGTCAGTGCGCGCGCCTGGAGAGACGCGGACAAGGCGAGGGAAGGCTCGGAGGCGATCGCGAGGATCCTTGCGGGCGATGTTGCGCGTCCCCGAACCGATGCTGCTTCCCTTCGAGCGCGCGTGCAGCAAAGTCAGTCGGTAGACGTTCTCGTCGCCCGTGACGTGGACTTCGAGACCGGCAAGATCCTCACCGGGAGCGGCATTCCCGGTCTCATCGCGCTCCACAACACCGCGCGTGTCAACCCGGAAGGCGATACGGGGGCGTCAGTTCTTGGCCTCATCGGCCAGGACAACGATGGGCTCGCCGGGATCGAAGCCGGGTACAACGAGATCCTCCGGGGCAAGCCCGGCAAGGCCATCTATGAGCGGGACACGACCGGCGAGCCGATCCCGTTCGGCCAGCATATTGCCATGGACCCCGAACCCGGCGAGGACATCATCCTTACGATTGACCGCTACCTGCAGCGGCTGGCCGAACAGCGCCTCGCCCAGGCGCTCTCGGAGCACCGGGCCAAGGGCGGGGCCATCATTGTGATGGACCCGGCGACAGGCGAGATCCTGGCGCTGGCGACCAGCCCGGCGCTCAAGTTCAGCACGCTCGACCTGAACGATGCGAAGCAGATGGAGCTGTTGAAGAACCCGGCAATCAGCGACCTGTACGAGCCGGGGTCAGTAATGAAGATCGTGACGGCCTCGGCGGCCATCGACGCGGGCGTGGTGTCACCCGACACGACGTACGTCGACACCGGGATCGCGTACATCTACGAGGTCCCGATCCGCAACTGGCGCGATGAGGTATGGGGTACCCAGACCATGACCGGCGTGCTCCAGCATTCCATCAACACCGGCGCGATCTTCATGGCGGCGAAGCTTGGCGATGTGGCGTTCCAGAGGTACCTCGACGCCTTCGGCTTTGGCCGGCCGTCGGGGGTTGACTATCCCGGCGAAGCGGCCGGCATCTTCCGCCGGCCGTGGGAGAAGGAGTGGTCGCCGGTCGACCTGGCGACGCAGTCCTTCGGTCAGGCGATCAGCGTCACGCCCATCCAGATGCTGACGGCGGTCGCGGCCGCCATCAACGGTGGCAACCTCCTGCGCCCTCACTTTGTCCGGGCCAGGGTCTCCAGCGACGGGACTGCGCGCGAGGTGAGGCCCGAGGTCGTCGATCGTGCCGTCTCGCCTGAAACCAGCGCCGCCATTCGTTCGATGCTTGGCGAAGTGATCGCCCTGGATCCTCCCGGCGTGGGCCGCAATCCCC
>CAZCDK010000016.1:0-25286 GCA_964497285.1 uncultured Anaerolineaceae bacterium
ATCGTCGACTACCGGCGCTCCACCATCGGCGTGGTGCGGAGGGTCGCCTGATGGACCTTGCCACGACCATCGGTCTTGCCCTCGCCTTCATCGGCATCATCGGTGGAATGGTCGTCGAAGGTGGCAATCCCGCCGGCCTCATCAACATCCCGGGCTTCATGATCGTCGTCGTGGGCACGATGGGCGCGACCATGGTCGCTCAACCGTTGGCAACCATGATCGGCCTGCCAAAGGCGGTCATGAAGGCCTTCTTCGGCGGTGCTGCCCACAACTCCTCGGAAACCGTTGAGCTCTTCGTGGCCATGGCCGACAAGGCCCGGCGCGAGGGCCTTCTCGCGCTCGAAGGCGACGTCGAGAAGATACACGACCCGTTCACCCGCAAAGGTGTGCAGTTGATGATCGACGGCACCGACCCCGAGTTGCTGCGCGAAATCATGGAGATCGAGATGGAGGCCATCAAGCATCGCCACGAGGCCAACTTCTCCGTGCTCGAACTCATGGGCGGCATTTCGCCCACCATTGGCGTACTTGGCGCGGTCATGGGCCTTATGTCCGTCATGAACCACCTCGACGAGCCCGAGGAAATCGGCCCCGGGATCGCAACCGCCTTCGTCGCCACCTTTTATGGCGTCTTCACGGCCAACGTCCTCTATTTGCCGCTGGCCAACAAGCTCAAGAACAACAGCAAGCACGAACAGCACGCGCTCGCAGTGGTGATCGAAGGCCTGATGTCCATTCAGTCCGGAGACAACCCTCGCATCGTGCGCGAAAAGCTCGAGGGCTTCCTCCAACCGTCGGCCCGCAAGAAGGGCGGCGAAGGCTCAGACGCTGGCCCCGGTAGCAGCCACCAGAGGGAAGCCGCATGAGCCGCAAAGCCCCCGAGCCGGAGAAGCCCGAGAACCACGAACGATGGATTGTCACCTACGCGGATATGCTCACGCTCCTGTTCGCTCTCTTCGTCGTCCTCTGGTCGATGAGTGATCCCAACTCGACGAAGTTGGAACAGGTGCGATCGTCCATCGACAAGGCGTTCAGCGTAGGCGTACTGAGCGGCTCCACTGGTGGCTCTCCCGTGTTCAGTTCCGGCGGCGGGCTCGCCCCCAGTCTCAGTGACTTGAAGTCGAACGACCTGGTCTCCATCTCGAAAGAGGTCAACGACTTCACGGCCAGGAGCAACATCCAGACGAAGATCCAGGTCCTCAGCAAGCCAGACTCCATCACCATCAGCCTCTCCGACAACCTTCTCTTTGACTCCGGGAGTGCCACGCTCAAGCCGGGAAGCCAGGTCGTTTTGACCCAAGTCGCCGCGATGGTGAGGCACCTCCCCAACCGCCTCCGGATCGAGGGCCACACCGACAACGTACCGGTAAACAATCCCGACTTCGCGTCGAACTGGGAGCTGTCGGGCGTGCGCGCTTCCACCGTGCTCCGGTTCCTGGTCGATTCCGGTGGTCTCGACCCGAATCGCCTCTCGTTCGAGGGCTTCGGCGAATACGGCGCCGTGGCCGACAACGCGACCCCCGAGGGTCGCGCGTTCAATCGCCGGGCCGACGTGGTCATCGTCTATCCCAGCCAGGCCGAACTGGACCAGGCCCTTTCTGCTGCGGGCAAGGGGAACGCCAGATGAAGGACAAGCGCATTCTCATCGGTGGCGGCGGCGCGCTCCTGTTGTTGGCCGCCTTCTGGTTCTACATCAAGCCGCACTACGTGACGCCGAAGCCAGCGGTCGTCTACACGGAAGAGCAGATTTCCGAGGCCCCGCGCCCGACTGTTCAGCTGGAAGAGCGCGGCCTCAACCTCAAGGCCCCTGCGAGCGCCCCCAACTACGTGAAAGCAGTCATCGCGCTCGAGTTCGAGGACCCCGATCACAAGTGGATTGGGCTCGCGGGAGCTGGCCTGGAGGCCAAGAACAAGACCTACGCCGAGGAAATGCAGCCGGAAATGCACCGCATCTGGGACACGATCACCTCCGTGGTCGGATCCAAGTCCATCGATCAGGTCTCCAGCCTCGAAGGTCGCGATGAGCTCAAGCACGAACTGGTCGCGGCCATCAACAAGGACCTCCACCGCGAGAAGGTCGAGAACGTGTTCTTCGTCACCTTCATAACCCAGTAAGGCGCATGCCATGCCGAATCCACACGAGATCCTGACGCAACTCCTCTCGCCAGCCCAGGCCGGCACCCTCAGCCAGGGTGGCAGGGATGCCTGGGATGCCAGCGCCGCCGCCCTGGGCACGGTCCTTGGGGCGCTGCCGGGGATCAGCGAGGCCGAGGCCCGGCTGGTCATGCCCGACGAGATCGCCGGCGAGTTTGCCACCCCTCACCTCGTCGCGCCGGTCGAGCTCTCCACCGACCAGGAGCAGACCGCTTTCGCCTACCTGGTCCTCCCCACCGCCATCGCCGCCGCGTTCTTCAACTCCCAGGCCGACGATCCAGGCGACGAAGAACAGCAGACGATTGTCCTCGCCTCCACCGTCCTCGGGCCCGTGATTCAGGCACTCAACACACAGCTGTTCGGCGCGTCGCCCACCGGCCTCGTTCTCTCGTTGGACGACCTCTCCGCCAATACCATGCCGAACGTGCTCTCCACCCTGGATGAGCCTGCGCTTGTGCTGGCAGCGAGCGTTGAGGGAGTGAAGTCGCTCCCCATGACCCTCGTCCTGCCCGGGACTTTCCTCGACATCGTCGCAGGGTCGCTCCCCTCCGTTTCTGCCCCCGACGCGAACCAGCCATCGCGCGTGCCCGGGCTCACGATCTCGCAGGAGGAACTGGAGGCGGCCGAGATCGTCGAGATCGAGCCCGTGGTCGCGCCCGCTGCAGCCTCCCCGGGAATCCGGCGCGAACCGGGAACCCCGGCCGCGGCGGCCCCTCGTCGCGAGCCAACGCCGATCTCCCAGGCCCCTGCGGCGTCGCGCGCCCGATTCACTCCCCTGCCCGACCCGCGGCCGTCTCCGATCACCCGGCCGATCGACATCCTCCGCGACCTCGAGATGAACGTCACGGTAGAACTCGGGCGAACCGAGATCACGGTTGCCGACGTGCTTGATCTCGGTCCTGGTTCCGTCATCGAACTCGACCGCATAGCCGGCGAACCTGTCGACATCCTCGTCAACGATCGCATCGTCGCGCGCGGCGAAATCGTTGTTGTCGATGAGAACTTCGGCGTTCGTGTGGTCGAAGTCGTCCGCCGCGGCGCTGAAACGGCAGAGGAAGCGATGTGAACGATTCGCGCAATCGCAAGCGCCTTCTCTGGCTCGCCGCAATCGGGGGCGTGGTGCTGCTCTCGTTGCTCTTCATCACGCTACTCGCTCCCACGCCGGATAGCGTCTCGCAGTCGCCCGTCATCCACGCCCCGGGCGAGTCCACTTCGGCCGGGACGACAACAGCGGCGGTGAAGGATGGGCAGAATGCGACTTCATCGGGATTTAGCCTCGGCGGTGGCGACCTCGTGTCCCTTGCGCTGCGACTGGGGCTTCTGGCCGTCATCATCGCCGGCTCGGTCTTCGGACTCCGCTGGTGGGGCCGGAAGACAACCGGGCCAAAGAGCTCCACAGGCTTCCTGCGGGTTGTCGATACCCTTGCGGTTGGAAACGGCCGCACGATTCATCTCGTGGCCCTGGGTGATCGTGTCATTGCTGTGGGCGCCACGGCACAACAGCTCTCCTACCTCAACGAACTCACCGGCGAGGAGTCCAGGCGGGTCCTCGATTTCCTCCACGGCGGTCAAGAGCGGTCGCTCGGCGGCTTCGCAGCGGAGCTGCTTCAGTCGATGCGGCGCGACACGCGCGTTCACCTCCCCACCCAACGCGACAGCGTGATCGGGGAGGATGCCTGATGCTGCCGCGACTCCTCCCCGGGCGGCGCGCTCTCCTCGCGGGCCTGCTCGCTGGCCTGGCGCTGGTGACCCTGACGGGTTGCGCGCAAGCAGCCACGCCTTCTGGCCAGGCCACGACCTCGCCCACCGGTAGCATCGACACGCAGAGCCCTCAAAACGTCTCGGCCGCCATCCAGATCCTGCTCTTCGTGACGGTGCTCTCCCTTGCGCCGGCCATCCTGGTGATGGTCACATCCTTCACCCGCGTGATCGTCGTCCTCTCGCTGGTGCGCAATGCCATCGGCATTCCTCAGCTCCCGCCCAACCAGGTTCTCATCGGGCTGGCCCTCTTCCTCACAGCCTTCGTCATGGCCCCGGCGATTAAGACGATCAACCAGGAGGCGCTTCAGCCCTACCTCAACGGCCAGATCTCGCAGGAGGAGGCCCTCACCAGGGGCGAGCAGCCTCTGCGCACCTTCATGCTCAGGCAAACCCGCGAACAGGACCTCGGGCTCTTCCTCAAGCTCAGTGACTCCCCGAAGCCCAAGGACGTTGACGAGGTCCCGACCTACGTGCTCGTGCCGGCCTTCACCATCTCTGAGCTGAAGACCGCCTTCCAGATGGGATTCGTGATGTTCGTCCCGTTCCTCATCATCGACCTGGTCGTGTCTTCCGCTCTTCTCAGCATGGGCATGATGATGCTTCCCCCCGTCATCGTCTCCCTACCGTTCAAGATCCTTCTCTTTGTTCTCGTCGACGGGTGGTACCTCATCATCGGCTCCCTTGTGGGCAGCTTTGCATAGGAGGCACCAGTGAACGAAGCAGTGGTGCTCGGGTTGGGCAAAGAGGCCCTTGTCGTCGCTCTCCTGGTCGGGGCGCCCATCCTCGGCGTCAGCCTCGTGATCGGTGTTGTCGTGAGCATCATCCAGGCCGTGACCCAGGTGAACGAGATGACCCTCACCTTCGTCCCCAAGCTCGTCGGCATCTTTGTCGCCATGCTCATCTTCGGTCCGTGGATGATGCAGACCCTGCTCGGCTTCTCTGCAGGGCTCTTTGCCAACATGGGCGCCTACGGCCGGTGAAGGAGTCCTCGTGGTGCAGCTTTCGCCGGAGTTTACGTACGGATTCCTGCTCATCCTCATCAGGACGAGCGCCGTGTTCGTGTCTGCGCCACTGCTCAGCCACAAGGGCATTCCCAGCTACACCAAGATCGGATTCGCTGTGTTCACCGCGCTTGTCCTGGTACCAATCGAAAGCGACCACCTGCCCCCGGCTCCCGAAACGCTTGGCCAGCTCACCGACGGCGTGCTCCGGGAGACTCTCCTTCGTCTGGCGCTTGGCCTGGCGATGAACCTCGTGTTCGTGGGCCTGCAGATGGCTTCGCACATCATCGGCGTCCAGATGGGCTTCGGCCTCGGCAGCGTCATCGACCCCGTGACCGGCCACGAGTTCGGGGCGTTCGACCAGTTCTACGCCCTGCTCGTGACGCTCGTCTTCTTCAGCATCAACGGCCACCACATGGTCATCCAGGCCCTCGCTGAGACCATCCGCGCCGTGCCGCCAGCCACGTTCGATCCCCTGAGCATCCGGTCTGAAGCGATCGCCCCGCTCATGGCCGGGCTCATGGTTACCGCCGTCCGTGTCGCCATGCCGATTCTCGTCGCCCTCTTCCTCACCGATCTCGGCATGGGCTTCGTTGCTCGCACGATGCCCCAGGTGAACGTCCTCATTGTCGGGATGCCCGTGAAGGTCGTTGTCGGGTTCGTTGTTCTCGGCGCCGCTCTCCCGGCGACCGTCCAACTGATGAACGGTGTCGTCGGCGCAAGTCTCGCAGGGTCCAGCATGCAACTCCTCGGGGTGCGCTAGTGGCTGGCGAACGGACGGAGGCTCCGACCCCCAGGAAGCTTCGTGAGGCTCGCCAGCACGGCAACGTCAGCAAGAGCCAGGAACTGGTCTCCATCGGCGTTCTCCTCGTCGCCATACTCATGCTGCGCGCCCTTGGGCCCGGCCTCTGGAACGGTTTGGCCGCCATCCTCCGCGACGGCCTGAGCCACCCGGCGACGGGCGAGTTCACGGCCGACAGCGCTCTCGCGATGTACCGCGATTCGGGCACGCGGGCGCTCCTGCTTCTCGCTCCGTTCTTCGGCCTCATGGCCGTCGCCGGGGTGGCTCTCAACATCGCCCAGAGCGGCCTCCTGCTGACCGGCGCCGGCCTCAAGCCGAGGCTCGACCGGCTGAATCCCGGGACAGGGCTCAAGCGCATTCTCGGCAAGGATGGACTGGCCAACCTGCTAAAGGCGCTCGCCAAGGCCGCTGTCGTCGGCGTCGTCGTCTGGATGACTATGAGTGGCCAACTCGCGAGCATCGCATCCCTCGCCCAGCTTCCGATCCCGCTGGCTGCGGGCCGGCTGGCCCGGCTAGCCTTCGACATGGCCCTTCGCGCTGCTGGCACGCTGTTCCTGATCGCGCTCGCCGACTTCGCCTGGCAGCGCCGCCGCTATCTGCAGCAACTGCGCATGACCAAGGATGAACTGAAACAGGAAATGCGCGAAACGGAAGGCGACCCCCAGATCAAGGCCGCCATCCGGCGCCACCGGCAGACGCTCCTCAACCGCATGATCGCGGCGGTGCCAAGGGCCGACGTTGTGGTGACGAACCCCACCACCTATGCCGTTGCGCTGAAGTACGACCCGGTGACCATGGCCGCGCCCATGGTGATCGCCAAGGGCGAACGCCTGCTCGCGCAGCGGATCAGGGACGCCGCTCGCAAGGCAGGCGTGCCCGTGTTGGAAGAGCCTCCACTTGCGCGCGCCCTCTTTGCAGCGGTTCCCGTCGGCCAGTACATCCCGGCCAATCTCTTTCAGGCGGTTGCCGAAGTGCTCGCCTGGGTCTACGCCCTGCGATCCAGGATGCCGTTCGCGCGGACCCCGGCCCAGCCCGCCCGGGAAACGGTGTAGCCCATGGCTGCTCAACGAATCGCCACCCGGCCAACGGGCCTCGCCCGCATCCTGGGCCAGACCGACATCCTTCTCGCAGTGGGCCTGATCGTCATCGTCGGCATGATGATCGTGCCGCTGCCGACGGGCCTGCTCGATCTGCTCATCACACTCAACATTGCGGGCGCAGTCACGATCCTGCTGGTTGCGATCTACACCGAGAACCCGATGTCCTTCTCGGTCTTCCCCTCGTTACTGCTGGTGACCACGCTCTTCCGGCTGGCGCTCAACGTCTCGACCTCACGCCTCATCCTCCTGCAGGCCGATGCCGGCGACGTAGTCTATTCGTTTGGCAACTTCGTGGTCGGCGGCAACCTGGTCGTGGGGCTCGTCGTCTTCCTCATTCTCGTTGTCATCCAGTTTGTGGTGATTACCAACGGCGCCGGCCGGGTGGCCGAGGTTGCCGCCCGGTTCACCCTCGATGCAATGCCGGGCAAGCAGATGGCGATCGACGCCGACCTGAACGCCGGGCTGATCGACGAAGTCCAGGCGCGCACGCGGCGCCGCCAAATCGGCGAAGAAGCGGACTTCTATGGGGCCATGGACGGCGCCAGCAAGTTCGTGAAGGGCGACGCCATCGCCGGCATCGTCATCATCATGGTCAACATCATCGGAGGGCTCGGGATCGGGGTCCTGCAGTTGGGCGTCGGGCCCGCAGAGGCACTCCACCGCTATGCCCAGCTCACCGTGGGGGATGGCCTCGTCTCCCAGATCCCGGCCCTGCTCATCAGCACAGCCACCGGCATCATCGTCACCCGCGCGGCCGGGACCTCCGGCCTTGGCCACCAGATGTTCGTCCAGCTCACGGGCCAATCGCGGCCCCTCTACATCGCCGGATGCATGCTTGCCGTCTTCGGCTTCATGCCCGGCCTCCCCCGGCTGCCGTTCTTCGCCATTGCGGCCGTCACGCTGGCCGGCGGCTACCTCATCCGGAGGCAACAGGAGACCGATGCGCTTGCCTCCCTCGTCCCGGCACAGGTCGAGGTTCGCGAACCAGAACAGCTTGGTCCCCAACAGGTCATCCAGATGATGTCGGTCGATCCACTTGAAGTGGAGGTAGGCTACGGCCTCATCCCCATCGTCGATGAGGCCTCGGGCGGCGGCCTCCTCCGGCGCATCACAATGATTCGCCGTCAGCTCGCCCTCGACCTCGGACTGGTGCTCCCCACCGTCCGCGTTCGCGACAACCTCCAGCACCCCCCTAACACGTACGTCGTCAAGCTCCGCGGCGTCGAGGTCGCTCGCGGCGCCCTCATGCCCGGCCACTTCCTGGCCATGGACTCTGGCACCGCGGAGGGCGAAGTCCCCGGCGTGGAAACACACGAGCCCGCCTTCGGCCTCCCCGCCCGTTGGATCGCTCCCGCGTACAAGGAACGCGCCGAACTGCTCGGCTTCACCGTCGTCGACGCCGAGTCCGTGTTGGCCACGCATCTCACCGAGCTTGTCAAGCGCTTCGCTGCCGATCTGCTCAGCCGCCAGGATACTCAGAATCTGCTCGAGAACCTCCGCCAGGAGTACCCGGCGCTCGTCGACGATCTGGTCCCCGGCACGCTCACCGTCGGCGAAACGCAGGAGGTGCTGCAGAACCTCCTCGCCGAGCGAGTCTCCATCCGCGATCTTGTCACGATCTGCGAGGCCCTCGCTACCCACGGCCGCATCACGCGCGACGTCGATCTCCTCACGGAGTACGCTCGCGCCTCGCTCGCCCGCCAGATCAGCCGCCAGTACGCCGGCGACACGGGTCAGGTCTTCGTGATCACGGTCGGACCCCGCACTGAAGACGAGATCGCCGGCTCAATCCAGCAGTCCGAGCGCGGAGGCACCGTGGCGATGCCGCCATGGCAGGTTCAGCGGCTGCTGGGAGTTGTCAGCACGGAGGTTGAGCGCGTTGCGAGTTCAGGCCGCGACCCCATCATCCTCTGTTCGTCGCGCATCCGGCTTGCGCTGCGTCGCCTGCTCGAACGGCGCCTTCCCAACGTCGTTGTCCTGTCCTTCGCCGAAATCACGCCGCAAACCTCCGTCGAGGCGGTGGGGAATGTCGAGGTGAATGTTGGAACCGAAACGATTCATCGGTAGTGACCTGAAGAGGCTCTTCGAACGCATCCGCAACGAATTCGGTCCCGATGCCGTCGTGATCCGCACGCGCAGCCTCATGCGCGAAGGCGCCGAGCCCCTTACCGAGATCCTCGCCGCGGCCGGCGACGGTCCCGGCGGGCCTCCGCTCAACATGCAGCAGAGCATCGCCACCGGGCTGATGGCGCGGCTCGAGGCCATTCCCCAATCGTTGACCATTGGCGACCTCGAGGACCTCGTGGCGCGCGACGCTCTCCCGCCAGTCGAACCAGAAACGGCAGGGATCCCTTCCCCGGACCGGGACCTGGAGCCTGGGTCTGACTGGCTGGAGGGATTCGTCGGGAACGCTCCGCCCGCGCCCGCCATTGCGATCGGCGAGCGCGTCCCGGGCGTGACTGCCCGCCCGGGGGCGAATTCGCGCTCCATTCCCGCTGGCCAACTCGAGGAGACAGCCGCTCCTGCCGGGGCCGATGTGACGCGGCCTCTGGCCCCGCTTGTCCGCCGCCGTCCGGGTCTCGCCCCGGCCCGGCCCGCGGTCTCGGGTTCGCCCTCCCGGCCACCGGTCCAGCCGGCCGCTTCGTACGTCGACGATCTGGTGGCCGCCGGGCTTTCGCTCGCCGCCGCGCGGATTGTGTTCCAGTCCGCTTCCTGGGAGAGTGATCGCCGGCGGGCACTGGCCGCCACCCTCGAACAACGCCGTGTGCGCTACCCGGACGAGTCCCGCACGGCGGTCATCACCATGCAGGGGCCTGTTGGCGCGGGCAAGACCACCGCCCTCGTGCGCATGGCCCTGGATTGCCTCGATGCCGGCCGGGAGGCGGTCCTCGTGGCGGCCGACACGGCCCACGTAGGGGCGCGCACTCAAATCCACGACTACGCCGATGCTACGGGTCTCGCGGCTGTCGAGGCCTTCGATCGGCACGACATCGCCAGAGTCGCGACGCGGGCACGGTCCGGGGCCTGCATCTTCGTCGATCTCCCTGCTGGTCCCTGGCAACCTCCCAGGGGGTTCAGCACCGATGCGTTCAACTACCTCGTCCTCCCGGCGCACTGGCAATCGTCCGCTACCGAAGCTGCCATCGCGCCCTTTGCCATGGCCTCGTTCGCTGGCTGCGTGATCACGTTCTCGGACATCGCCACCACGCTGGCTCCGGTTCTTTCCACGGTTCTCGAGTCGCGGCTGGGCATCGCGTTTCTGTCATCAAACAGGGATGTGGGCTCCGGAATCGGCGTGGCTGACCCGCTCACGCTCGCATCAGGGATCTTCACGATCAGGACCGGGGAGACAACCTATGGGCGCCTTGCCGCCAGCGCGTAAGGATGGCTTTGGCACTCAGGGCCTTGTCCCGGGCGTGCCATTGCGACTGGAGGTCCCGGTGGGAGACCACGTCGAGTGCTATGCCACACGCGTCGAGGACCTGCATGGCGACAGGCTGAGCGTCCTTGTGCCGATGGCGCGCCTGCAGACCCGAACCCTCGCGGTCGGCACGACCGTGCGGGCCGAGTACCTCTTCCGCAATCGTCGGTGCCGGTTCGTCTCCCGCGTCACCGGGCACAGCACCGACGGTCTGGAGGAGTTCCTCTCCTTGCCCGAATCCATCGAAACGGTCGAGCACCGCCAGTACTTCCGCCTGCCGACCGCCCTGCGCCCGCTCAGTGTCTTTCGGCTCGTCATCGACGGCCAGGAAACCGGCGAGGAAGGCCGCTTCCAGGAGTGCACGATCCTCGACCTCAGCGAAGGAGGCACTTGCCTCAGCGCGCGTGCCCTCGTCCGCGAAGGCGAGCGCCTGGGAATGCAATTCCAGCTCCCGCGGGTGGGGCGAATCAACGCCAGCATGCGCGTCCTGCGAGTTTCCGAGCCGGAGCCCGCGAACCGCAACCGCCGCTTGCATTGCATGTTCACCGACATTCGCCTCTCTGATCGCGACCTCATCGCCCGCTACCTCATGATGCGGCAACTCGAAATGCGCCGGAGAGGCCAGCTGTGAGCCTCCGCCCCCTCACCGTCGCCCGCTTCGGGATTCACGTTGCCCTTGCTGTGGCGGCCATGAGTATATGGCTGGGCCAGAGGGCCGGGGCATCACTCGACTACGCCCTGCTGCGCGGGGTGGTTGTCTTCGTGATCTTCGCGGCGCTGGGGTTCGGCGCCGAAGCGATCCTCACCGTTGGCTGGCAGCCGCCCGAGCCGCCAGCGCCCAACCCTCAATCCGGCGATTCCGGCTTTGAAGACCAGGCCTGAGATGGGAGATTAGCGCATGGCTGCCGCAAGTGAAGCTCGAGCCCTCCCGACGAACGAGCGCGAGGCCGCCATCCGGATGTATGCGCCGTTGGTGAAGTACGTCGTCGGCCGTCTTGCCATCGGACTGCCCTCGATCCTCGACTACGAGGACATCCTCAGCTACGGGACCATAGGCCTGATCGAAGCCCTCGACCGTTTCGACGACACGAAGGGAGTCAAGTTCGAGACCTACGCGATCAGCCGCATCCGCGGCGCGATCATCGATGCGCTTCGGGCCCTAGACCGCCTCCCCCGATCGGTCCGGCAGAAGGCCAAGCGCCTGGAACAGGTCACGCTCGAACTCGCCGCCACTCTCGGCCGTGACCCCACTGAAGCCGAACTCGCGGAGGGCATGGGCATGCCGCGCAAGCAATACAACGCCATGCTCGTCGATGCCAGCTGGGTCACCGTTTCGCTCGATGGCCTGCTTGACCGCGACGAAAACAACGACGGCCCGGCAGCGACCGAGTTCCCCGCCGAGCCGGGCGCCGAGGACTTCACCCGCCGTCTCGAAGCGCGTCAGCTCCTCGACGCGCTCACGGCAGCCGTGAAAGCACTCCCCGAGCGCGAGTGGCTGATCGTCAGCCTCTACTACCGCGATGAGATGACCATGAAGGAGATCGCCCGCATTCTCGATATCTCCGAATCGCGCGTTTGCCAGCTCCACGGTCGCGCACTGAACCGGCTTCGGGTCCGGCTCGCGCGCGATCGCGCCGCCTGAGGTACGGCCATGAACGACGCGATCGCCCTCCTGGCCGTTTCCCAGCTCGTGTGCATCGGCGGACTTGCCTACCTCTTCCTGCAACTGCAGTCGCTCCGGACCCGCCGAACCGGCCCGGGCCGCCGGCCGCCCTCGCATGTTCGCCATGTCGACCAGGGCGCGGCTCCTTTGCGCTCGCCGGGCCAGCCCGCACTCCGGGCCTACTTGGCTGAGGCGGGCCGGGCCAGGGACCAACTTGACGCGCTTCCGGTTGGTGCGCGACTCAGCGAACTCGGGATCGACATACCTGCGCTCGCTCGCCGCATGCACAGGAGCGAAGAGGAAGTCCGGTTGTTGTTGCGCCGCCAGGGGGTTCCACGTTGATACATCGCCTCGCGGCCACACTGCTGTTGGCAAGCCTGGCCGCATGCCTGCCTCCAGGCGGGACCACCGCGCGCGCCAATGGCGTTCCTCAGCTCGTGAAGCTGACCTACCTTGAGGGAATCTCGAATTTCGGACCCAGAGATGCCGAGGGTGTTCTCGAGTTCAGCTTCGCCGAAGCCTACGTCCGTGTCGATGTCAAGAACCTCGTCCCTCAGGGCGGCCTGGCCTACGAGGGTTGGATGGTGGCTCCCGGCGGGAAGTCGCTCTACGTCGGTGATCTGCCGGTGAACGCTGTTGGCGCCGGCGCATACGAAGGCAAGCTCGCCAACTTGACCAGCTACGACTACAACCTCTTCGTGGTCACCGCCCGTTCGGCAACCGCATCCGCCGGGGCGATGCCCGACAAGAAGTCGATCGCCGGCCGCTTCGTGGTCATCGGCGCCGGCGAATCCACGCGCATCGGGGACACACGTCCCGGCCTGCTCCCTGACACGGGCCAACTGCCTCCGCGCAGCGTTGGCCGCGTTGGTGTCACTCTGCTGGTGGCAGCGATGGCTGCGACCGGTGCAGTCATGATGATTCGCATTGCACGCCGGGGAGGCACAGATGATTAAGGGGCTCTACTCGGCCTTCTCGGCCATGGAGGCGGCCTGGCAGTACCAGGACATGCTCGCCAACAACATCGCCAACGCCACCACCACGGGCTTCAAACGCGAGGTGGCCGCCCAGCAGTCCTTCGCCGACGTGCTTCTCTCGCGGCAGACACTCGCACCCGCACCGTTGGGCGCTCGCATCCAGGCTGTTGTGGGCCAGATCGGCACCGGCAACTTCATCGCCGAGTTCTCGACCGATTTCGGCGCCGGTGCGCTCCAGGCCACCGGCAACGAACTCGACCTTGCACTCGAGAGCGGTTTCTTCGCCCTGGAAGCGCCCGGTGGCCAGGTCTTCTACACGCGGGACGGTCGCTTCGGCCGCGACGCCAACGGGGACCTCGTTTCCAGCCACGGCTACTACGTCCTCGATGTCGACGGAGCCCACATCAACCTCCCGGCAGGACCTGTTGCCGTCGCACAGGACGGCGCCATCACCCGTGCCGGCGAGACCATCGCTTCGCTCCAGGTCGTCGATTTTGCCCCGGCCCTGCTGGCGCGCGCCGGCGAAGCCTACTTCAGCAGCACCGAGCCCGGCACCCTGGTCAATGGAGGCGTTCGGCAGGGTTCCCTCGAAGCCTCCAACAGCGACCTCGTCGAGGAGCTCACGAGCCTTCTCGCAGTCCAGCGAACCTTCCAGGCGAACCAGACGCTGCTCGCGCGCCTCGACTCGACGCTCGATCAAGCGGCCAACCTCGGCCTGCTCGGAGCATAGGCGATGACAACGATCCTCGGCGCAGCCGCCAGTGGCCTGGCCCACGCTCAACAACTCGTCCATGTGATCGGGCACAACCTGGCGAATGTCGACACGCCCTCGTTCAAGCGCATTCGCGCCGTCGGTGAAGGTACTCCGGTGGCCGCAACGGAGCCTGGGAGCGGTCGAATGGGCGTCGCACTCACGACGCTCGATCTCATCCCTGTCGTGGGCGTCGCGGACCGGGACGATGCCCCGCTGCATTTCGCAATTCAGGACGACGCCTTCTTCCGCCTCCGAGACCGCGACGACACGTTTGTCTTCTCGCGGCTCGGCGCGCTGAGCATCGATGTTTCTGGAAACATCGTCGGACCTGGTGGCCGATTGCTCGATCCGCCCATCACCCTGCCCGAGGGTTCCACCCTGCCCTCCATCGATGCCACCGGCGTCATCAGTGCTCTAGACGCAGAGGGCGTCCGCGAAGACCTCGGCCAGGTCGCCGTCGTTCGCTTCGTCAACCCCGCGGGCCTCGAAGAAATCGGGGAAGGTCTCTATCGCGAAACCGGGAACAGCGGCGCCACCATTGATGGGGCTCCGGGCAGCGATGAGTTTGAGCCCTTCATCGCCGGTGCCCTGGAAGGCTCGAACGTCGACCTCGCCGAGGAGTTCACAAACCTCCTCGTCGCGCAACGAACCTACCAGGCTTGCGCCAAGCTCTTCAGTGTCGGTGACGAGATGCTCGCCATCGCCACAGACCTGACCCGATAGGAGACGAGACCATGACGCGCATCGATGGCGTCAATCCGCTGGCCACAAGCCGGACTCAGCACGGGCAGGCCGCTGGCGGAATCGAATCCCCAGGCGCCAGGCCGCACGAGGACGGCGAGCGCATTGCCGGTCCCCAGGATGAGATCAGCCTCTCGCGGCGCGGCCGGATCGTGGCCGATGCTGTCCGCGCCGTTGCTGCGGCTCCCGATGTCCGCGCCGAGAAGATCGCTCAAGTACGGGCGTCCATCGCCGACGGCACCTATCGCTCCAATGCCCGCGAAATCGCTGCCCGGCTGCTCGCCAGCGGCACCTTCGGCAGGGAGTGACGACACCATGGACCCCCGGGCACCCCTCCTCGAGACGCTCGTCGTCACGCTCGAACAGGAAGAAGCGGTTCTCTCCGGCCTGCTGGACCTGGCCGGCCAGATGCGGGGCGCGCTCATCGCTTCCGACTTCTCCCTTCTAGACGACACCTCCCGTGGCATGGGCGAGGCCGCCGAGCACCTCGACCGGCTCGAGCATCAGCGCGATCAGCTTGCGGTCGGCGTCGGCGAGTCCCGGCAACAATTCGCTTCCGTCATCGCCCTCGCCGATAGCCTGGGCATCTCCGCGCTCGGCCACCTCCAGTCTCGCCTTGAGCGCCTCGCGCTCGACCTCCGCCACGCCCAGGAACGCAACGCCGGACTCATCCTGGGCGCCGTCCGCCTGCGTGAACACTGGTTCAACATCCTCGCCGGAATGATTGCGCCCACATACGGCTCACGCGGCCGCCAGAACGTCCAACCCGCCCGGCGCTTTGTCTCGAAGTCGGCATAGGAGCTTCGCTTGGGTCTCTCGGTCGGGCTCGACACTGCCGTCAAGGCGCTTCGCGCACACCAGCTCGCGGTCGACGTTGCCTCCCACAACATCGCGAACGCCCAGTCCCCGGGCTTTTCCCGCCAGCGCGTCCTGTTGCGCCCCATCGGGCTCGATGGATCCGACCACTTCACGCGGGATGCTCTGCTGGGCCGCGCCGGCTTCGGCGTCGATGCCCGCGATGTCAGTCGCGTCCGGGACGTCTTCCTCGATTTCCAGGTTCGCAAGGCGATGGCCTCTCGCGCTGAGAACAGCGCACTCGCGGCGGCACTCTCACAGGCCGAAGTGGTGTTCAACGACCCCAACGATGACGGCCTGGGCTCGCTCCTGGGCAAGTTCTGGGCAGCCTGGCAGGACGTCCTTACCCAACCGGAGTCCGCCGCCGCCCGCACCACGCTCGTGCACTCGACAAGCACGCTCACGACCCGCATACAGGCGGCCTACGAGCACATTGCCCAGCAGAGGACCGAGCTCAGCCGCACCGTCGAAGGGCTGGCCAGCGAGATCAACTCGCGCGCGTCCGAGATCGCGCAGCTGAACTTCCAGGTCAAGCAAGTCGAGCTGAGTGGCGACAAGGCGAACGACCTGCGCGACCGTCGCGACCTCCTGCTCGACGAGCTCTCCTCGATCGCACAGATTACTTACACCGAACAAGCTGACCGGTCCATCACGATCCATATCGGCAGCCACGAGCTCGTTTCCGGGAACGAAGCCCGCGCCGTCCTGGCAATTCCCGATCCGGGCAACCCGGGCATGCAGAAGCTCGTGTTCGCAGTTGATGGAGAGGACGTGCAGGCCGCCTCGGGCGAACTCAAGGGAGTCCTCGACACCCGCGACATTGCACTTCCCGCGCTCCTTGACAAGCTAGATGCGTTCGCCTCCGGCCTGATCACCGACGTGAACCTCCTGCACACTGCCGGCTACGGGCTTGATGGCACGACAACCGGCCTGGACTTCTTCGCGGGCACCGGGGCGGCGGATATCGCGATCAACAGCGCGCTTGCCGCGAACCCTGATCAGATCGCGGCCGCGAGTGCTCCCGTTCCACCGGCGGTGACCGCAGCCCCCGGCGATGGCTCCAATGCCCTTGCCATTGCGGACCTGCAGCGCAAGCAGATCATTGTGCTGGGCAACCGGACTTTCGACGACTTCTACACCAACCTCGTGGGCGTGCTGGGCGCCGATCTGACGCGTGCCCAGGGCCTTGCCGACTCGACCGATATGATGACCAATCATCTTGATGGCCTCCGCCAGTCGGTCTCCGGCGTGAACCTCGACGAGGAGATCAGCAACCTCAACGCTTCGCAACACGCTTTCGATGCGGCGGCCCGGGTCATCACCTCTATCGACGAGATGCTCGACACGCTCATCAACCGCACCGGACTTGCCGGGAGGTAGACGATGCGGGTCTCCGAGATCTCTCGCCTCTACCGCCAGCAGAGGTACCTCGACGCCATCTCTCGGCGCATGGACCGCGTGCAGCAGGAACTCGCCACCGGGCGCCGCATTGCGCGTGCCAGCGACGATCCGGCCGGCGCGGTACTTGCCCTCGAGCACCGCGCCGGCATCGCCTTCGAGGCCCAGATGCGGCGCAACATCGACAGTGGCATCGCGTTCCTCAACGTCACCGAATCCGCTCTCGATGGCGCAACCAATGTCCTCCAGCGCGTTCGCGAACTCACCGTCCAGGCGGCTTCCGACACCGAGTCGGCCGACGAACGCCAGGCCACATCGCGAGAGATCAACGAGCTTGTCGAACACCTTGCCCAGCTCGGCAATAGCCAGTTTGGTGGCGCCTACATCTTCAGCGGCCAGATGACCAGGACTCCGGCCTACCAGGTCGTTGGATCACCGTGGCCGACCGCCATCACCTTCGCGGGCGACACCGGCAATCGCGTCACCCGAATCTCCGCACAGGATGCTGTGGCCACGAACGTCGCCGGTCCCGTCGCCTTCGGATCCATCTTCGCTGACCTCATCGCCCTCCGGGACGACCTGGGCTCGGCGGCTCCCGCCGCCACCATCTCTTCGCACATGGGCGCGATCGACGACGGACTCGATCGATTGCTCGCCACCCGCGCCGAGATCGGCGCCCGGGTCACGCGCTTCGAGGCTACCCAGCGCACGTCCGAGCTAACCGACACGAACCTCCAGCAACTGCGGGCCGGGATCGAGGAGATCGACATCGCCGCCACCGTGACGCGCCTCTCCGCCGAGCAGGCCGCGTTCCAGGCCGCTCTGGGGGCTATCGGCCGCACTTCCAACATGACCCTCATGGACTTCATGCGGTAGCCCGGCCGCCTTGCCAGAGGCGCGAGAACGCGCCGTTCCCGTTCACCGCCTCGCCACCATCCGGCCGCCATCCGGAAACCGTGTTCACCCAACTGCACCCCGCTGGATGCGTCTTCGCTTCCGCGTGCCATCCCCTGGGCTTCGATAACCAACTCGAAGGTCTCGCCATAATCTCATTCTCTGTGGCGGGTCGATCCTTCGAGGATCGTGTTCCAAGGAAGGGCAAGGTCAATTCATGGGTCTCCAGATTGCGACGAATGTTGCTGCCATCAACGCGCAGCGCAACCTCGCCAACACCGGCGTGAAGATGGGGAAGGTCCTGGAGAAGCTCTCCAGTGGCTATCGCATCAACCGCGCCGCCGACGATACCGCAGGCCTCGCCATCAGCGAGAAGATGCGGGCCCAGATCCGGGGCAGCCAGCAAGCTGTCCGGAACGCCCAGGACGGCATCTCGATGCTGCAGACCGGTGAAGGTGCCCTCGACGAAGTGCACAGCATCCTCCAGCGCATGCGTGAGCTGTCGGTCCAGGCCGCGAACGGTACCTACGCCGACCTCTCGGCCGAACGCACGTCGATCGGCCAGGAGATCAACCAGCTCAAGCAGGAGATCGACCGCATCGCGGCCGCAACCAAGTTCAACGGCCAGAACCTGTTGACAGGCACGCTCACGGGCACCCTCGGCGGTGCCACCGCCTCTGACTTGATCGTCGGCGACCAGTTGACGACGACGGCCGTCGCCGCCGTCACCAAGGTCGACGTTGCCGGTGCGAAAGCGCAGACGTACACGTTCACCTCTGGCGGCGCAGGCAGCCTGACGTTGACGGGCACAGACGGGAGCGCCCAGACGCTGACCGGCATCACGAGCCTCGCGGCGAACGAGACCCGGACGCTCAACTTCGCAAACCTCGGAGTCGCCGTGACCGTCCAGGCAAATGCCAGCGGCAAGGTGGTCGCCGACATGATCACCGACCTGACCGCGGCCGCGAACGACACCATCGTTGTCACCGGTTCTGGTGCCGCGTCCCTCCAGGTCGGTGCGAACAGCGGCGACAGCCTGAGCATCAGCTTCGTCGACATGCAGACGAGCCAGCTGGGCGCCGGCAGCACGCTGTCGGTCCTCATCACCGACAACAGCAACGTCGACACCCAGGCGAAGGCCAGCACGCTCATCTCGGAGCTCGATGGCGCGATCTCGGACGTGAACAGCCAGCGCGGCACGCTCGGTGCGTCGCAGAACCGTCTTGAGAGCGTGATCAAGAGCCTGAGCGTATCGGTCGAGAACCTGACGGCCGCAGAGAGCCGGATCCGCGACGCGGACGTGGCCGAGCTGTCGAGCCAGATGGTGAGCCAGCAGATCCTCCAGCAGGCCGGCATCGCCGTCCTCTCGCAGGCGAACGCGGCGCCGCAAGCCGCCCTTTCGCTCCTCCGATAGGCATCCGGGCACGACTCAAGGAAGGCCCCCGCTTACGCGGGGGCCTTCCTTTCTTTGTTGGAACTGGCAGCCTGGCCATCGGGCAGCCAGCCGGAGGTGAACTCCCCGATTTTCTTTGCCACCGCCTGTCAACCCCTCATGCACTGTCTTCACGTGGCGATAACTGGGATGTACCCAATGTCCACCGAAATCACACCGGTGGTGGGCGGCAGGATCGAACGGCACGCGGTCCGCCACGGGCACGGGAGGAGAAGCGACCATGAGTCTCCAGATTGCGACGAATGTTGCTGCCATCAACGCGCAGCGCAACCTCGCCAACACCGGCGTGAAGATGGGGAAGGTCCTGGAGAAGCTCTCCAGTGGCTATCGCATCAACCGCGCCGCCGACGATACCGCAGGCCTCGCCATCAGCGAGAAGATGCGGGCCCAGATCCGGGGCAGCCAGCAAGCTGTCCGGAACGCCCAGGACGGCATCTCGATGCTGCAGACCGGTGAAGGTGCCCTCGACGAAGTGCACAGCATCCTCCAGCGCATGCGTGAGCTGTCGGTCCAGGCCGCGAACGGTACCTACGCCGACCTCTCGGCCGAACGCACGTCGATCGGCCAGGAGATCAACCAGCTCAAGCAGGAGATCGACCGCATCGCGGCCGCAACCAAGTTCAACGGCCAGAACCTGTTGACAGGCACGCTCACGGGCACCCTCGGCGGTGCCACCGCCTCTGACTTGATCGTCGGCGACCAGTTGACGACGACGGCCGTCGCCGCCGTCACCAAGGTCGACGTTGCCGGTGCGAAAGCGCAGACGTACACGTTCACCTCTGGCGGCGCAGGCAGCCTGACGTTGACGGGCACAGACGGGAGCGCCCAGACGCTGACCGGCATCACGAGCCTCGCGGCGAACGAGACCCGGACGCTCAACTTCGCAAACCTCGGAGTCGCCGTGACCGTCCAGGCAAATGCCAGCGGCAAGGTGGTCGCCGACATGATCACCGACCTGACCGCGGCCGCGAACGACACCATCGTTGTCACCGGTTCTGGTGCCGCGTCCCTCCAGGTCGGTGCGAACAGCGGCGACAGCCTGAGCATCAGCTTCGTCGACATGCAGACGAGCCAGCTGGGCGCCGGCAGCACGCTGTCGGTCCTCATCACCGACAACAGCAACGTCGACACCCAGGCGAAGGCCAGCACGCTCATCTCGGAGCTCGATGGCGCGATCTCGGACGTGAACAGCCAGCGCGGCACGCTCGGTGCGTCGCAGAACCGTCTTGAGAGCGTGATCAAGAGCCTGAGCGTATCGGTCGAGAACCTGACGGCCGCAGAGAGCCGGATCCGCGACGCGGACGTGGCCGAGCTGTCGAGCCAGATGGTGAGCCAGCAGATCCTCCAGCAGGCCGGTATCGCCGTCCTCTCGCAGGCGAACCAGGCCCCGCAGGCCGCCCTCGCGCTCCTGCGCCAGTAGCAGTCCCACCGGCGAAGAGGTAAGGTCCCCGGCCAATGGTGGCCGGGGACCTTCCGCTTCCTCGCACCATCCACTGCACCGGCCCTGGGACTCCACTCCCGGGGCTCAAGAATACGCAATCCACTCACGATGATTAGGTGAGAAACCCAGAGGCAGGTTCGCCATGCCCGACATTAGACTGGCAAGAGTGGAGCCTGTTCGTATCCGCACCGAAGCCGCGCACTGGGAGCAACGGCGAAGCCGCGAGCACCAGCAGCCAAAGGAGCGGCGGCAGTCCGCTCGCGATCGCCTGCTCGCCGACATCCTCCCGGAGCATGCCCCCGACAGCTGCGAATTGGCGGTCGACGTCGGCAAGGACGGCGAGCCGATCGGGATCGTCGTTCGCGATGCGGGCACCGGCCGTGTTCTCGTCCGCATGAGCAACGAGCGGCTCGCCCGCCTTGATGCCGCTGGTACCCCGGGCGGGCTCTTCCTCGAGAGAAGAGGATAGCTTCGTGGCAGACCCGGTACGCATCGGCGGATTCTTTTCGAGCTTCGATACCGAGACGGTGATCAAGCAGCTCACCGAAGTCCGCCAGGTTCGGATTCGCAAGCTCGACGTCGACCAGGCCCGCGCCGACGCCCGCAAGGCAACCATCGCTGACCTTGTCACAATGTTCTCGTCGCTCCTTTCGAATGTCAGTGCCCTGGCGAGCGGAACGTCGGTCTCCGCGAAGTCAGCCACTTCCAGCGCCACTGGCCTCACCGTCGCCGCCGGCCCCACCGCCTCTCCCGGTACCTTCACGGTGGCCGTCACCAGCCTGGCGACCGGCACAGGCGCGACCGGGACCGCGATCTCCGCAGCCCTCGACGCGACATCGCCGGTGGGCGCGTCTAACTTCGCGACCACGCCGACAAACGGCAGTTTCACGGTCACGAGCGTGGGCGGCGGCTCGAAGACGTTCACGGTCGGCCCCGCAGCGGCACAGACCGGCACCCTCCTCGACGCCGCTAACTTCGCCGTGGCACCAACCAGTGGCACGTACACCGTGGCTACCGAAACCGGCGGTTCGCAGATCTTCACGCTCAACGCGGCCACCCAGACGCTGCAGGACCAGGTGGACGCGATCAATGCGTCCGGGATCGGCGTGACCGCCTCGATCTCGAACGACGCCAACGGCCGCGCGAACATCCTCACGCTCACTTCCACCCAGGGAGCCATCACCCTTGGCGACGCTGGCGACACCTCCAACTTCCTCGCCGCCACCAATCTTGCCGGCTCCAGCGGAACGGTGACGCGATCGAGCACGGCGGCTTTCACGAGGCAGATGTCGCTCAACGACATCCTTGCGGACATCAACGCCGGGGGGATTGGTGTGACTGCGACGCTCACGAACGATGCCAACGGCCGGGCCAACATCGTCACCCTCGCAGCCGCGACCGCCATCACGTTGGGAACCGGCGGCGACACCTCGAACTTCCTCTCCGCCACCAATCTCCTCGCTTCGCCGGGCACCACGACGCGGGCAAGCACCCTGCCGATCGCCCGCCTGAGCCCCGCCGCGAAGATGATCGATGCCAGCTGGTTCGGCGGTCCGCCCGCGGCGGGCGCCCACTCGTTCGCCATCAACGGCGTGACGATCAACTACAACACAGCGAACGATTCCCTGAACGACGTCGTCAACCGCATCAACGGGAGCGGCGCAGGCGTCACCGCCCGTTACGATTCCGTCTCCGACACCGTCCAGCTCCAGCAGACGAAGCTGGGCTCGCTCGACATCACTCTCGTGGACGATGGCGCGGGCGGCGACTTCCTCGCGAAGACAGGCCTCCTTGCTGCCACACAGGCGAAGGGGGCCAACGCCGAATTCTCCATCAACGGCGGGCCAACGCAATACGCCACCTCCAATACCGTGCTGGGTGCTCCGGGCGTCACTCTCACCCTCAAGGCCCTCATCGATGCCGGCAGCCCCGCGACCGTGACGGTCGGCCAGGACTCCACCGCCGCGGTCAGTGCGGTCAAGGGCTTTGTCGCCGAGTTCAACAGCGTCATGACGGCGATCGATGCGGCCACCAGGGCGGACGGTTCCACGACGGACAACCAGTCTGGACTCCTCAGCGGCGATGCTTCGATCCGCCAGTTGAAGTCGACGCTCCGTAGTCTCCTTGTCGGTACCGGGCAAAGCGTTCCCGGGAGCCTTTCGAACCTCAGCCAGGTGGGACTTGGCTTCGGAGCGGTCGGGTCCGCGGTTGGTACCACCAACACCCTGTTGTTCGATGAGTCGAAGTTCACCGCGGCCCTGGCAAGCGACCCCACCTCAGCCCAGTCGCTGTTCAGCGCGTTTTCACTCGAGGCCTCTCTCCTCCCGGGTGGGACAGGCTCCATCTCCGGACTCACCGGTACCTACAGCGGCACGAAGGCCGGGACCTACGCAATCACCGACGACGGCCTCGGCAACCTGACTGCGGTTTTCACGCCGGCCGATGGCGGCTCCGCCACGACGACCTCGGCGACGATCGCGGCCGGCGGCTCAACGACCGCGCTCATTCCGGGCATGACCGTCAGCGCCGGGCTCGTCCTCCAGCCCGGGTCCCACACAATCTCCGTCACAACCACCAGCAACAGCGTCTTCAATCAGATCAAGACCTTCCTCGACAACCAGGTCGGCGCGGGGGGGATGCTGGCGAAGAGGGAGGATTCCTACGATTCGGTCTCGAAGGACATCCAGGCCCGAAAAGAAGCGCTCCAGGAGCGCATCGACCGCGAAATGGATGTCCTTCGCCGCAAGTTCATCGTCATGGAGCAGGCCCAGGCGCGGAGCCAGGCCATCATGTCCGCCCTCCAACAGGCAATGACGAAGCTATCGAGCTCGAGTGGATAGCCTCATCGCCGATGGGGGATTCGCCACTACGGAGATCCGGCGGCCACGTCGATGATTGTTGAAGACGAAACGACTTCCTCGGGAGACAACGGTCACATGAGCAACAGCGCCATGGATGCCTACCGGACTGCGCCGATCCTGACGGCTGATCCCGTCACGCTCACGACGATGCTCTACGATGGTGCGCTGAAGGCGATGCGCAAGGCCCGCCGCTTCCACGAGAGCGGCAACCGCGAGGGCTTCCTCCACGAAACCGGGCTCGCCAACCTGATCGTTGGCGAGCTTCTCGCCGCCCTCGATCTCAACCAGGGCGAAATCGCGCGGAACCTCAGCTCTGTCTATGCCTACTGCATGCGGAACCTGGTCGAATGCACCCTCGGCGACCTCTCGAAGCTTGCGGAGGCTGAGAAGCATATCGGCCGGGTGGCCGAAGCCTGGAAGGTCGCCACCTTGGAAGTCCGCACCGCCGCCGCGCCGGCTGCCCGAAGCCTTGAATCCGCGGCCTGATTCCGCCGTGATCGCGGCTGTTCGCGCCGCTGTCGAACTCGCCGAGCGGCAGCTTGCTGCCTTGCGCGTGGGTGACATCGATGGCTTCCTTGCCGGGCTGGATGCCTACGAAGGCACCTGTCTCTCACTCGCCGGGCTGTCGCCGCCAGAGGCGGATCTGGAGGCTCGTCTCCTTCTTGAGCGCCTCCTTGCCATCGATCGCCTCGTCCGCGCCGAACTCGCCAGGGAGCTGAATCGCGTCTCTGTGAAGCTGGCCGCCATGCGCCGCGGGCGGAACGCGGCGGGCGCCTACTTCGCCGGCGTCACATCCGCCCTATCCGGCGTGCGCGAGGGCTGATGGGCACCGCGGAAGTCCCTCGCGGTCGTCCCCAACTTTCAACCGATCGCTCCGAGCCGTAACCGTCGCGTCATCAATCGTCGCTCCGCCGCAGCCGATCCTTGGGGTAGAGTCCCACTTCGCTGGTATCTCCCCACCAGCGGGGACCGGATTGTGAGGACCGGGCTGCATGAGAGGGCCGGGCAAACACAGAACGCACCGCGTGCGCCGAGTGACCGCACTTGCCGTGCTCGCCCTGGCCGGGGCGGGATGCGTCGCCTGGTTCGGCCAGACCACGCGAGCGACCGATGAACGCACGAACCTCGCCACGATCACCCTTCCCGCCGAAGCGCTCCCGGGGGACACACGGGCAGGACTCGCAACCGTCCAGGGGGCGCTCCCCACGCGGCTGGTGGCGGTTGCCGCCGGCATCGACGCCCCCATCACAGAAGTCGGCGTCGTCCTCGACAACGGCAAGCCGGTCTGGGAAACAGCCTGGCGCTCCGTGGGCCATCACATCGACTCGTCACGGCCGGGTCAGCCCGGGAACATGGTACTGACCGGACACGTGTCCGTGTCTGATGCCAGGAACCTTGCCGCCTTCAGGACGCTTGACCGGCTTCAAGCCGGCGACCTGGTCGAGATCTACGCGGGCGACGACCTGTATCGCTATCGCATCACCACTGTCGCGGTTGTCCCGCCCGATGACATCCGCGTACTGCGCGCAGACCACCGGGCGCGTCTCACGCTGATCACCTGCACGAAGGACCTCAGGAATCGGCTCGTCGTTGTGGGAGTGTTGGTCTAGTGAGGGCGTTTCGCAGTTGTGTCCGGAACGGCAACGTAGCTATGATGGAAAGAGGATAGGAAACCGATGTCAGACGTGCGCAGGCTTGCCGGTTCAGTATCCGCCCGTGGCGTGGTTGCCAATATCGCAGAGGCGCGAGCCCGCGTTGCGGCGGCGCCGTTGGCTCCCAGACAGGATTCGGCCGGTTTCTCGCCGCGCGCTCGGGAGCTTGCCCGGGCCGGGCTCGCCGTGCGCGAATCGCCCGAGGCCCGCGCCGAAAAGATCAATGCCCTTCGGACCCAGATTCGCGCCGGTTACTATCGCCCGGATCCGCGCGCCATTGCGCGGAGCATCCTCGAACACGGTCTCTAGGAGCCTGCCGGAGTAATAGCGAACGACGTGTCGGGCAAGGGCGCCGTGC
>CAZCDK010000017.1:0-24572 GCA_964497285.1 uncultured Anaerolineaceae bacterium
TGGCGACCCCGAGCGGATTCGAACCGCCGATCTCCACCTTGACAGGGTGGCATGTTAGGCCGCTACACCACGGGGCCGCGTGGATACACCTGCCACGATGGTAGTCGGCAGGCTTTCGAGAGGCAAACAGATGTCTGCCCGACTCGCCGCAAGAGGCAGCGAACTCTACGCTGGGCCTATGGCTCGCAACCGTGAACCCGCGCCCGAAGGCGCGCCTAAGCCAGGAGACGTGCTGACGGTCCGTGTCGAATCCCTCGTGTTCGGCGGCGCCGGAATGGGCCGGCTTCCGGATGGTCGGGTGGTCTTCGCCTACTACGCGGCTCCTGGCGAGCTGGTCGAGGCCACGGTCGAGCGGTCGCATGCTGACTACACGGAGTCTGCGACGACGCGAGTCCTGGAGCCATCGCCCGAAAGGGTCGAGCCGGTGTGCCCGCTCTTTGGCGAATGCGGCGGCTGCCAGCTGCAGCACATGTCCTACCCTGCGCAACTGGCGGCGAAGGAGGGCATTGTCCGCGAGCAACTCCGGCGCATCGGCCGCCTCGACGACGCGATCGTGCGCCCGATTGTCGGCGCGGCGGACCCGTGGGGGTATCGCAACCACCTTCGGTTCTCGACGGGAAAGAAGCTCGGCGACGTCGGTTTCATCAGCCGGCGCAAGAAGTGGCTCATGAAGGTCGAGCACTGCCCGATCGCCGACCCGTGGGTGAACGAGCTCCTGCCGAGGCTGCAGGGCAAGGGCAGCGGCCTCCACCAGGTGCAGGTCCGCCACAACTCGGCCACCGGGAGCTATCTCATCAGTCCGGCGATCCCCGGTCTCGACACCCCGTCCGGCCAGAAGAGCTACCTGGAGACGCTCGGGGGACACCGCTTCGCGGTCAGCGCGGACGCGTTTTTTCAGGTCAACAGCGCACAGGCCGAAGCGATGGTGCGGCTCGTGGGAGAGCCCCTGCCGGAGCAAGGGGAACTCCTCGTCGACGCGTTCGCGGGTGTTGGCACGTTTGCCGTTGTCTTTGCCGGCCGATTCAAGCGCGTCATCGCCATCGAGGAGTCGGCCAATGCTGCCCGTGACGCGCGCACCAACATCGCGGGAACGCCGAATGTTTCCATTCGCACGGGAAAGGTGGAAGACACGCTGCCCCTCCTGGAGGTTCGTCCCGATGTGGTGCTGCTCGACCCGCCCCGGCCAGGGTGCGCGCCACAGGTGCTCCGTTCGCTCGTCGAGTTCCGGCCTTCGGTGGTTGTCTACGTTTCCTGCAACCCGGCGACGCTGGCCCGCGACCTGCGCACACTCGTGGATGGCGGCTACCGGGTTGACCACGTGACGCCGCTCGACATGTTCCCGCAGACCGGTCACGTGGAATGCGTCTCGCGCTTATCCCTCATCGACCCGGGAGCCTGACGCCATGCGGGTGGTTCTCGCTTCGGCCTCGCCACGCCGCCGCGGACTCCTGGCAGCTCTGATCGACGTGTTCGACGTCGTGCCCTCGGACGTGCCGGAGGAGATGCATGGCGTCCCTGCCGGGGACGCTGTGCGGCTGGCACTGACGAAGGCCCGGGAAGTGGCTGCGAACCTGCCCGGCGCGGTCGTCATCGGGGCAGACACGATCGTCCACGACGGCTCGCGGTCGTATGGGAAACCCGGGAGTCCCGGCGAGGCTGCCGACATGCTTCGCACGCTGCGGGGCCGGCGGCACATCGTGTACACGGGTGTGGCGGTGATTCGGGATGGCGTCGAGCGGTTGGGCTGCAGCGCGGCGGGCGTCGAACTGGCGGGCTTCACTGACGAGCAGATCGCGACGTACGTGGCTTCGGGACGACCGCTGGACAAGGCCGGTGGGTATGCCATCCAGGACGAAGACGTGCCTACGGTGGCTCGCCTCAAGGGGTGCTACTGTGGCGTTGTCGGACTTCCACTGTGGCGCCTCCGCTCCCTGCTCGAAGCTGCGGGCGTTGCTTGCAAGGATCCCGGGGAAGCGATCGCCCGCTGCCGAGAGTGCCCGGAGAAGCACGACGCACGCATGCAAAGATGACCTAAGCTGGTGCCGAAACAACCGGCTGGCAGGACGGCGATGACAGCGACCGACAGCTTCAGAACAGAACGCGACGCGCTCGGCGAGTACGCCGTGCCGTCGGAGGCCTACTTCGGTATCGACACGGCTCGGGCGGTGGCAAACTTCCCGATCAGCGGCTTCCGGTTGAGTCGCCCCTTCATCCGCGCGCTGGGATCGATCAAGCGAGGGGCCGCCCGCGCCAACCGTGACCTTGGACTACTGGCCCCCGAAATCGCGGACGGAATCGCGGCGGCCGCAACAGAGGTCGCAGATGGCCGCTGGGACGAGCAATTCGTGGTCGATGTCTTCCAGACCGGTTCGGGTACGTCGACCAACATGAACGCGAACGAGGTCATCGCCAATCGCGCGAATGAGACGCTAGGGGGCGGCCCGAAAGGCGTCTACCGGCCGGTGCATCCCAACGACCACGTCAACAAGGGGCAGTCATCCAACGACGTCATCCCTACGGCGATCCATCTGGCCTCTCTCGTGAGCATGCAGCGGAGTCTCCTGCCGCCGCTGTACCGGCTGGAGGCGGTTCTCAATGGCAAGGCGAATGACTTCGACGGCATTGTGAAGACAGGACGCACGCATCTCATGGATGCAACGCCGATTCGCCTCGGGCAGGAGTTTCGAGACTATGCCGGCCAGATCGAGCGGGCCCGTCGCAGGCTCACCCTTGCGGGCGAGACCCTCCGCGAAGTGGCGCTCGGCGGGACAGCCGTCGGTACGGGCGTCAACACGCACCCCGAGTTCGCGGCGCGCGCCCTCGCCTACATATCTCAGTCGGAACGGGTCCAGCTGCGGGAGACCGGGAACCACTTCCAGGCCCAGAGCACGATTGATGCGGTCGTCGAGGCTAGCGGGCAGTTGCGCGTGGTTGCGATTTCGCTGATGAAGATCGCCAACGACATCCGACTGATGGGTAGTGGACCGCGAGCGGGCCTGTGCGAGTTGGCGTTGCCGGCTCTGCAGCCCGGGAGTTCGATGATGCCGGGGAAGGTGAACCCGGTGATTCCGGAATCAGTGGTTCAGGTGGCGGCGCAGGTGATTGGCAACGATGCGGCCATCGCAGTGGCCGGTCAGTGGGGCTTCTTGGAGTTGAACACAATGATGCCCGTTGCGGCTCACAACCTGCTGCAGTCTATCTCTCTGCTGGCGTCGGCGGCGCAGGTGCTAGCCGATAAGTGCGTAGAGGGACTCGAGGCGACCGAGAATGGACCGCGGCAAGTGGAGCGGGGCCTGAGCATCGTCACGCCGCTCGCCACCGCGGTCGGATACGATCGCGCGGCCGGGATTTCAAACGAGGCGCACCGGTCGGGCCGAACCATCCGCGAGGTCGCGCGTGAACTGACGGGCCTTTCCGAGGCCGAACTCGATCGCATCCTCGATGTGCGGGGCATGACGGGGCAGTGACGTGCGTGTAGAGTCGCGAATTGGTTCGTCAGACGGTGTTCTACTTCCGTTGATTGGAGGGGAGGCCATGGAAATCGGCCGTGACACGTTGGTCGACATGCATCGCCGGATGGTACGCATTCGCGCTTTCGAAGAACAGGCCGGGAAGCTCTCGGAGTCGGGCAAGGTGCCGGGCGCGCTCCACCTCTACGTCGGCGAAGAGGCGGTTGCGGCCGGATTCATGGTGCACCTCTCCAAGGACGACCAGATCACGAGCACGCATCGGGGGCACGGCCACCTTGTCGCCAAGGGAGGCGATCTGGGCAAGATGTTCGCCGAGTTGTTCGCTCGTTCGACAGGCTACTGCAAGGGCAAGGGCGGCAGCATGCACATTTCGGACGTAGAGCTGGGTATGCTGGGCGCGAATGGCATTGTGGGTGCCGGGCCTCCGATCGCCATCGGGGCGGCGTTCTCGAACAAGTACCGGGGGACTTCCAACGTGACCTGTTGCTTCTTCGGCGACGGCGCGAGCAACGAGGGCACGTTCCACGAGGCCGCCAACATGGCGTCGCTCATGAAGCTTCCCCTTGTCTTTGTATGCGAAAACAACGGCTACGGGGAGTTCACGAGTCAGGCGCGCCACCAGGCGATCCACGACGTCGCGGACCGTGCTTCCGGGTACGGCATGCCGGGCCTGGTGGTAGACGGCATGGACGTGATCGCTGTCTACGAAGCAGCAGGCGAGGCGATCGCGCGCGCCCGTCGCGGCGAAGGCCCTTCGTTGGTGGAGTGCAAGACCTACCGCTTCTTCGATCACGTGGGTGTCCGCGGCATGGGCGTCGTCTATCGCACGGATGACGAAGTGATTGAATGGCGGCAGCGTGACCCCATTGGGCTTCTCGAGACCAGACTCGCAGAGGCCGGTGTCCTCTCCGCAGACCAGGCGACGGCCGTGCACGCGGAGGCACTGGCCGAGATGGTGGCGGCGATCGCATTCGCGGAGGGAAGCCCGGTTCCAGATGTGTCGGCGTTGCTGGAAGACGTCTACACGGGCGCAGGCAAGGTGGACCGATGACCACCGTGGAAGCGTCCGTCGGCCGAACGCTCCCCTACGTCGCCGCGATCACAGAGGCGATCGCGCAATCGATGCGCGCTGACCCGAGCATCTTCGTGGCCGGTGAAGACGTCGCCCTGTATGGCGGCGTCTTCGGAACGTCCCGGGGGCTGTTGGCCGAGTTTGGGCCGCAACGGATCGTCGACACACCGATCTCCGAGTCGGGGATCGCCGGGCTTGCGGTCGGTGCTGCCGCAACCGGACTACGCCCGATCATCGAGATCATGTTCATGGACTTCGTCACCGTGTGTATGGACGAGATCGTGAACCAGGCGGCGAAGATGAAGTACATGTTCGGCGGCAAGGTGCGCCTGCCGATCACCATCCGGACGATGGCGGGCGGGGGCATGGCGATGGCGGCTCAGCATTCGCAGAGCCTTGAGGCATGGTTCTGTCATGTGCCGGGGCTGAAGGTGGTCATGCCATCCAACCCCTACGATGCCAAGGGCCTGCTGGTCGCGGCGATACGCGATGACAACCCGGTGATCGTGGTGGAGAACAAGCTCTCGCTGGGCCTGATGGGCGAGGTACCGGAGGAGCTCTATGAAGTCCCGATCGGTCGGGCACGCGTGGCGCGGCCGGGTACCAACTTCACGATTGTCGCCACGGGGCGAATGGTTGGGGAGTCGATCACGGCCGCGGACGGACTTGTGGCGGATGGACTCGACGTGGAGGTGATCGATCCGCGCTCCCTTCAGCCGCTTGACACGGAGGCGATCGTGAGTTCGGTGCGCAAGACGCACCGGGCGCTCGTGGCTCACGAGGCGGTGCGTTTCGGTGGCATCGGCGCGGAGATTGCGGCACAAATCCAGGAGGAGGCCTTCGACTACCTGGACGCCCCGGTGGGTCGCGTTGGCGCGCCGTTCGCTCCAGTGCCCTTCAGCCCGGTGCTGGAGAAGCAGTACCTCCCGAATGCCGCCAAAATCGCCGCGGAAGTGCGTCGTATCGTGGCGAAGCAGGTCTAGGCAGCGATGGGGGCGGGGCCGATCGGGATCATCGTCAATCCCGCCTCCGGGAAGGACATCCGCCGGCTGGTCGCGCACGCGTCGGTGTTCGACAACCAGGAGAAGCGCAGTATTGTGCGACGGGCCGTTCTGGGCGCGGTGGCAGCAGGGGCGGACCGATTCCTCTACATGCCCGATCCGCACTCCATCGTCGAGCGGGCGATCGAAGGGCTCGACGTCGAGGCTCTGTTCGAGCCCGTCGAATCCCCGCGGACCGGGAGCGCGCTCGACACAACCCGGTCGGCTGCGCTCATGCAAGAAGCGGATTGCAGGGTCGTGATCACGCTCGGAGGTGACGGCACCAACCGAGCGGCGGCAAGGGGTTGGCGCGACATGCCCGTGGTCGCCATCTCGACCGGCACCAACAACGTCTTCCCGCAGATGATAGAAGGCAGCATCGCCGGGGCGGCAGCCGGCCTGATCGCATCGGGCGCGCTTGCCATCGAGGATGCCGTGAGGCAGGCGAAGACGATCCACCTGGAGATCGAAGAGCAAGAAGATGACATCGCTCTCATCGACGCGGTGCTGTTGAGCGGGTCATTTCTCGGCACAAGGGCCGTATGGCAGCCCGCGGCACTACGGACGCTCGTGCTCGCCCGGGCTGAGCCGGCCTCGGTTGGGCTCTCCGCAATAGGGGGACAGTTGTCGCCCTTGAGCGATCGGGAGAACGCTGGCCTGCTAGTCGCGATCGGTGATGAGGGAGTGGATCTCCTGGTGGCGATCGCGCCGGGCTTGTTCGACGTAGTACGGGTCGCGGGAGCGCGCCGGTTGGCGCTCGGCGAGCGCGTCGAAGTCGAAGGGCCCGGCGTGCTGGCGGTCGACGGAGAGCGGGAGCACACGCTGCATCGCGGTCAGCTGGTACGGATGCGAGTTGAGCGCAACGGACCGAAGGTGGTCGACGTTGGGCGAGTGATGACGCTCGCGGCGTGCCGTGGTCTGTTCCACCTTCCGTCAGCAAGGGGGAACGATGGCGACTGAAGTCCTGATCCCGAAGCTCGGGATGACGATGACCGTGGGAATGGTGGCAGAATGGCACCTTGCCGACGGCGCGGAGGTGCGGAAGGGCCAGCCGGTGTACCGGCTGGAGACAGAGAAGATCGAATTCGAGGTCGAGGCAGAGGCCGACGGGACGGTGCGGCACGTTGTGCGCAAAGGCGCGAAGCTAGCCCCGGGCGCGGTGGTGGCGTACATCCTCGCGCCCGGTGAGGCGCTTCCGGCTGGCCTCGAGGCGGCGGAAGTGAGCCCGCCAGCCCCGGCTGTCCTAGCGTCCGGGCGCATCGGTGCCTCTCCGATCGCCAGGCGGCTGGCGAAAGAAGCGGGCATCGACCTCTCGACGGTCGCAGGCACGGGACCGGGGGGGCGGGTCACCGAAGATGACTTCCTCCGGGCCGGGATGGTGCGCCGGCCGGCGGCGAGCGGGCCAGTCCTGGCGTCGCCGCTCGCACGTCGCCTTGCCGAGGCGCTGGGCGTGAACCTGGCTCATGTAGACGGCACAGGTCCCGGCGGGCGCGTCACCAGGGAAGACGTGGAGGGCGCAGCCGGGTCCGCTAAAGCCACGGCGCCGACGGGAGAACTGCGACAGACCCAGGCGGCGGGAGAGGTTGTTCCTCTGCGGGCGATGCGCCGTACGATCGCCCAACGCATGCATGCGAGCCTCCACGAGATGGCGCAACTCACGATGAGCATGGAAGTCGACATGACCGAGGCGGTGAAACTGCGGTCGCAACTGGTAGACGAGTGGGCAGCGGAAGGGGTGCGGCCAACCTTCACGGACCTGGTCATCAAGGCGGCGGCGAAGGGGCTACGGGCTCATCCACTCCTGAACTCGCAACTGACCGAGCGGGGGATAGAGCTGCTGGCGGATGTTCACGTTGGCATGGCGGTCGCGCTCGCCGACGGCCTCGTGGTGCCGGTGGTTCGTGATGCCGCCGCGCTGCCACTGCGGGAGCTGGCACGCGAGACCGCACGCCTCGCCGAGGAGGCCCGCACCGGGAAGCTCCCCCTCGACGAGATGGCCGGGGGAACGTTCTCGGTCACAGCGATTGGGACGGCCGGAGTGGACTTCTTTACGCCGATCGTCAACCCGCCGAATGTAGCCATTCTGGGAGTCGGGCGGATTCACGACGGGGTCGCCTGGGAGGGGGATCGTCCTGCAAAAGTGCAACAGATGACGCTCAGCCTCACGATCGATCATCGGGTCGTGGATGGCGCCCCCGGGGCGGCATTTCTCGGCACCGTGCGGGAGCTGCTCGAAGCACCTTACCGGCTGCTGGTCTGATGCCGGACTTCGACGTTGCCGTCGTCGGCGGAGGTTCGGCCGGCTACGCGGCCGCGCTGAAGGCGGCAGAACGCGGCGCAAGCGTCGTCCTCATCGAGCCGGAAGAAGCTGGTGGGGCGTGCGTGCACTACGCCTGCATCCCCACCAGCATTCTCCTCGCGGCGGCGGCCGCATTCATCGAAGCGCGCGAACTGGATGTCCACGGAGTGTTCGCGGCCGGCGAGACCTTCAATCTCGCACGCGCGAGCGCGCGGAAGAACGCCCTCGTGAAGAAGATGGCCGACGGTGTATCGGCTGCTCTTCGCATACTCAAGGTCACCACGGTCGAGGGACGCGCGTCGTTTGCCGGGCCATCGTCGCTGAGCGTCGCGACCAGCAGCGGTGTGCAGGGGCTTTCGGCCGGGTCATTCATCATCGCGACCGGGACGCGCTGGGAAGTGCCGGCTTTCCCTGGTGTGTCACCAGAGCGGGTGGTGACCGCCGACGTTGTGCAGTCGCTGACGGTTGCGCCGAGGTCAGCCCTGGTGGTCGGCGGCGGGCCGTCGGGCGGCGCTTTCGCGATCGAGTACGCAACGCTCCTTGCCATCGCAGGCTCAGACGTGGCGTTCGCGGAACCGGGTCCGGTCCTTCTCCCCGCGCTCGACACCACCGTGGCGGACGCGGCGCGTGGCATGCTGGCGGCGCTCGGGGTTCGGGTCTTTGAGGCGGCCACGGTCGAGGGCAAGACGCCGGGATCGGCCGCCGTGACCCATCCAAGCGGGACCGATGTGGTCTCGGCTGATCTGATCGTCGTCGGAGACGCCCGCGAGCCGTTCTTCACGTCGCTCAATCTCGAGGTGGCGGGCGTTGCCACGGTGCGCTGCATTCCCGTGGATCGAGCCTGCAGGACGAACGTGGCGCACATCTACGCCGCGGGCGACGTCACCGGCGGCCTCATGCTCAGCAGTGTCGCATCGCACATGGGAGAGGTGGCGGCCGTCAACGCCACCGGCGGAAACGCCGTCGCGCGGCTGGACGCGATCCCTCACCTCCTGCACACGATTCCGGAGGTCGGGTGGATCGGGCTGACGGAGAATGCGGCGCGTGTCCGGGGTCACCACGTCGTGTGCGGGACGTCAGACCAGTCATACAACGCCCGCGCCATTGCCCTCGGTGCGCGCGAGGGGCTGGTGAAGGTGGTCGCGGAGAGCGACTTGGGCGAAGTGCTCGGCGTGCATATCGTTGGGCCGAATGCCTCAGAGATACTGGCTGTTGCGGCAACGGCGATGCAGGCCGAGGTGACCATCCACGACCTTGCGGAAACGGTGCACTGGCACCCGTCGGTCGCGGAAGGACTGGCCGTAGCCGCCCGCCGGGCGTTGGGGTAACCCGGTGCGCCTCTGGCTTCCGTGCATCGGCCGTTTGGAGTGCTGAAGTCGCCCTAGCTCACCAATCTCCGGGCCACGAAGATCTCCGCCGAATCCTCTGTCCGCGTCCGCGTATAGACATCAGTGAATCCCGCCTCGCGCAGCCACGACAGCCACTCCTCGCGGCCGAAGAACCCGAAGATGTGACGGTCGTGTACCGTGCGTACTTCTGTGCCTTCGCGCAGCAGGTAAGCGAAGTCGGCCGTGTAGGTGGAGTCCGCGGGATCCGGGTCCCAGGTCCATTCGAGGTAACGAAGCGCGCGACCGTCGCCGTCGTGGCCACCGTGCCTCGTACCCGGGGCAAACATTTCACGGGTACAGTCGGGCGTGAAGATGGCGGCGCCTCCGGCTCGGCAATGAACAAACGCGGTTGCCATGCACGCCTGCAGCTCTGACGCGGTGGTGAGGTACATGACGGCGTCGTGGACGAGCACCACGTCGAAGGTTCGGTGCAACCGCACCGAACGCATGTCGCCTTCGAAATGCCCACACTCCGGGTTCAGGCCGCGGCTCACGGCGAGCATGGCTGGTGAGACGTCGACCAAGGTTGCGGCGACATGCCTTTTGTAGTGCGAGGCATTGTTCCCGCCACCCGAGCCGAGTTCGAGGAGGATTCGCGGCGGCGCGTCGCAGGCCTCTTCCGCCAACTGCCAGTACTGCTCCGCTTCGCGGGCATAGTCCGTCGGCGCCGTGAGGAGGTGGAACCAGGGTGCGAACTCGGAATATAGCAGGGGGAGCCTGTTGCTCATCCGGAACCTCTCATCGCGTCAAGGGACGTTCGGCGCGTATTCGGTCGTGATGTGGCCCGCCGCCCGAAGTTGTTCGATCTCGGCGTCGCTGTAGCCCAGCAGTCCGCGGTACACGTAGTCGTTGTGCTCGCCGAACATGACGGGTGGTTGGAGGAACTCGACCGGGGTTTCCGGGAACCGCCAGATCGGTCCTACGTACTCGTGCTCGCCGGACGATTCCTGGCGTTGCTTCCGAAAGAAGCTGCGCGAGCGCAGGTGCGGATCGTCGAACATGCGCGAGGCTTCGAGAACGGGCGCAGCGGGCACACCGGCGGCCTGGAGGGCGTGCATGACCTGGTAGTCCTCGCGCTGGATCGTGTATTCGGCGATGTGGCGGTCGATCTCCCTGTAGTGCTCTGCGCGGCCGGCGTTGAAGGCAAACCGGGGGTCCGTAGCCCAGGAGGGGGCGCCAATGGCGTGGACGAATCCCTGCCATTGCTCGTCGCTTTCGACGGAAATCGCGACCCAGTGTTCATGCATCGTTTCGGACGTACCGGGTGACTCCGAGGGATAGACTCCACAGGGGTAGCGGCCGTGGACATCGCGGTTGCCGATGGCGCCCTGGACGCGGCCGTTCAGGCTGTAGTCCATGATCGCCTGGGTGAACATGGAGGCAGCGTTCTCGGCCTGTGCGATCTCTATGAGTTGGCCCTCGCCGGTGCGCTCGCGGTGCCAGAGGGCGGCCATAACGGCGAAGGCACCCTGGGCGCCGGCGAGGTAGTCACCAGAGAAGATGGCGGTGTTCGACGCAGGGTCCGCGTCGTCATAGCCGCGCAGGAGCGTATGGCCCATGACGGCTTCGAGATGGACGCCAAGGGCCCGAGCGCCCTCGGAACACGGCCCGGCACTTCCAAAGGCCGGAACGCGCACCATGATGATCCGCGGATTGATGGACTTCAGCCATTCGTACGTGATGCCCAGTTTCTCCATGGTGCCGACGGCGTTGTTCTCGTAGAAAACGTCGGAGATGGCGACGAGACGGCGAAGGGCTTCGCGGCCCTCGGGCAAGCGAGTGTCGACGGTGAAGCTCTTCTTGTTTCGGTAGAGGCTGACGAAGGTGGGGTTGTAGTCCCACGGCCGATCGCCTGGTTCGTTGTTGGGTACGCCACCAGCCCAGGCGAGAGAGGCAGCGAAATAGATGGCCGGAGGACGGGCCATTGGCCCACGCGTGATCGGCTGAAAGACGTTCGGGTTTTCCGGCTTGACTACCTCGGCGCCGAGGTCGGCGAGGAGCATGGTCGCGAAAGGACCTGCCCAGACCACGCAGAAGTCAACGACGCGGATGCCTTCGAGCGGTTTCGGGCTCACCGGGCTGCTCCTTCGCGAATGATGGCTTCGATTGAGGCCTGCGGTAGCCCGGCCTCGCGGAGCACTTCGCCGGTGTGCTGGCCGAGAAGCGGTGCGGGCCGGCGCAGTTCCCAGCCGCCTTTCTGCATGAGGAAAGGCCGTCCCGGGATGGTGACCTCCCCCAGGATCGAGTGATCGACGGAGGTCCAGAAGCCGCGATCACGGAAGTGGCCGTCATGAAACATGTCCTCGATTGTGAAGAGCGGACCGCAGAGCAGGCGTGCCCGGCGGGCCTCGGCCCAGACCTCGCGCTTGGTCCGTTCTAGGCACCACATGAGGAAGCTGGTGTTCCACTCCTCGATGAGCGCAGGGTTGAAGCGCTGGGATGGATCGGCGAAGCGTGGGTCCTGGTTCCATTCGGGGTGCCCGAGCATGTCATCGACGCGGTCGGGATAGAGGGAAGCGTTCGTGAAGTCTACATAACCATCGGCGCACGGGTAGATGCCGCCGGGCATGGCTGTGGAACGGCTGGCCACCCGCAGCGTCTTGCGCCCGCTGAACTGATATCCGATTGCAGTCGCGTGGCGCCGGTCGACGCCGCCGGCGTGGGTCTCGGCGACCGAGATGTCGACGTGCTGGGCGATGGCATGGTGCCTGGCGGCAAAGAGCGCGCCCATAATGGCGACGGCGGAAGCTGAGCCGGACTCAAAAAGGGCGGCGGTGCCGGCCATCTTCATCGGTTCACGGTCGGTCTCGCCCATGGAGTACATCTCCCCGGCAAACGCATAGAGGGTGAGTTCGCTCCCCTTGAAGTCGCGATAGGGACCCGTTTGGCCGAAATTGGAGATTGACACAAGCGGCGCTCTCGGATTGACGGTTTGCAGCCATTGCCATCCAACGCCGAGCCGGTCCACGACGCCGGGCGAGAAGCTCTCCACAACGAGGTCGGCGCGCGACGCGAGGGCGGCGAGCGCCTTCTTCCCTTCGGCCGTCTTCAAGTCGAGGACGACCGAACGCTTGTTGGTGTTCAAGCAGAAGAAGAGCCCGCAGCGCTCGGGGTCGGGGATGTCGTCTTTGAAGGGGCCCATGCTTCGGGAGACGTCGCCGCCTGGCGGCTCGATTTTGATGACGTCGGCCCCGAGGTCCGCCAGGAGCCTGGTGGCGTACGGTCCCACGATGTGATGGCTGAGATCGAGCACCTTGAGGTCGTCGAGTGCTTGCAACGCTGCTCCTCCTCGTGATCTGGTTGCCGCGAGACTGTACCAGCAGGGAAGGTGAACCGCACAGCCAGGACGTCTCCGCGTGGCCGGCAACATGAGCGCGGAGGGAGCGATCCGCGACAGGGGGGTGCGACTGCCTGACGAGGGGAGTTGCGTGAACCAGACTCCCGGACAAGGATTCACTTCGGATCCCGGGCTTGGCCGCCTGGCGGCCAGGAGGCGGGCCGAGGATCGAGCACGCAGACTGGAGGGGAAGGATGTCGGTCTACAGTGATTGGCGAGAGGTATACAAGGCGCGCCTGACGGGGCTCGATCAAGCGATGGGACTGATCAATGAAGGCGACCTCGTCTGCCTGACGATCCTTGCTCCAGGCGCGCTCGGCGCGGCGTTTCAGAAGCGTGCCTCTCAGCTTGGCAGGGTGGACTACCGAAGCCTTGCGCCGCGTGAGGCCGCGCTCTTCGGTCCGGATGGACCGAAGGGCGAGAAGGAGATCGAGCTCTTCATTGGCGATGGCATCCGGCCGGCCCACGATGCACACGTTGCGACCTATCTGCCCAACCTCTTTTCGCTTGGGATGAAGGCGTTCGACAACGGGCGCTCCGAGGCGCGCATGCCCGATGTCTTCCTCACCCCTTGCAGCGCGCCGAATGACCAGGGCTACGTGCACTTCGGTCCGCACATGTGGACGCGGAAGTCCTACATCCGGCGCTGCAAGACGACGATTGCGGTTGTCGATCCCAACATGATGCCTGTCCATGGCGATGTGTGGGCACATGTCTCGGAGATCACGGCGTTCGTCGAAGGCGCCGTTCCCACGGTCGACATGGATGAGATGGCGCGCCGCGTGGACAGCGAAGCTCCGCCGGAAAACCGCGAGCGGCTTCACAGGCTGCTCAGCATCTCGCTGCCGGAACAGATCAGCATTGTCCAGGACGTGTTCCCGACGATGCCACCGGGGATCCTGGAGCAGGCGCTCGGTGGAGCGCCGATCGATCCCGAGGCACAGGCGATTGGGGACAACCTGCGGCAGATCATCCGTGACGGCGACACGATCCAGGTCGGTGTGGGGCAACCGAGTCAACTGATGTTCAAGGCCGGGGCATTCGACGACGCCCGTCACCTCGGAGTGCACACGGAACTGGGATCGCCCGGGCTGGCGAGGCTCTGGCAGCGAGGCATCGCCGACGGCTCGATGAAGACCATCCACAAACGAGCGGTGGTAGCAGTGGCATGGACCGGGTGCGACGGCGAAGACATGCGAATCATCCGCGACAACCCGGCATTCCAGCTGTACGACCCGGACTACCTCCTGAACCCGCTGCTGATGGCCCAGAACCACCGGATGACCTCGATCAACAGCGCCGTCTCGGTGGACCTGCTTGGGCAAATCGCAAGCGAATCCCGATTCGGCGGGCACATGATCAATGGCACCGGCGGCCAGCCGGATACCCACATCAGTGCCGCCTTCTGCAAGGATGGCAGGGCAATCACGGTCTTGCGGTCGACGGCTCTTGAAGGAACCATCTCGAAGATCGTGCCTCAACTTGAGGCCGGGACCCTGGTGACGATCCCGCGATATCTCGCAGACACGATCATCACCGAGCACGGCGTGGCGCGGCTGCTCGACAAGAACCATCGCCAGCGGGCAGAAGAACTCATTGGCGTCGCGCACCCGGACTTCCGCGCTGAACTGCGGGAACAGGCGCGCGAGCTCTGGGGTGAGCTGGGGATGTAGGTCGGGTCCTTGGTCGCCAGCGACGCGTGGCGACGGCCACCCGCGGTTCTCTTCCGATGCCGGTGTGTGAGCGGTGAGGCCTTCAAGCGCGGGCGCTCAGAAGCCGCGAGATCTTACAGAGCGGCGTCCTAGGTCGCAGCCACCAGTCTCCAGTCAAAGCGCGCAGCTGCCGCCCTGACGGCCGCGTCCGCATTGGGTCTTTCTCTAATCGCAGCCCGGAGTTTCCCAAGCATCTCGGTCTCCGTGTTCCAGAGGCACCGCCCGTGAAGCCCGGGTGGCACAAGCGCGGGGTAGTTGAAGCGGGCCGGGGCGATCGGGAAGCAGCCACAGTAGAGCGCCTCGATCATGCCGACGCCGAAGAACTCGTGCCTCGCCGTGGAGACGACAATGTCGCTGCGCCACAGGAGGCGCGCATAGTCGCCGCGATCCTCGACGAAGCCAAAGTGCTCGATCCGAGGGGCCAGATCGGATTGCAGGGCCAGAATGGGGGTGCTCGGACTGTCGCCGGGCACTCCCGCGATCGCGAGGCGGAAGTCCAGTCCCTCGGCGTCGAGTTGCCGGATCGCACGGACGAAGACTTCGGGCGCCTTGTCGAACTCCCAGCGGTGATTCCAGAGGATGAGGGGCGGAGCAGCCGGGTCAGGTTCACACCGAAAGGTGTCGAGCTGCGCGAGATCGACTCCCACCGGCAGCACGAGGCTCTTGGCTTCGATGTCTGCAATCGCCACGGGAATCAGCCAGTTGTTGGGCTGTCCGGAGAGCGTTCGAAGGGCACCAAGGAAGTCGTCGCGATGGAAGGCGGAGTTGAACGCGACCCGATCGGCGGCCGACGCGGACAGATAGTTGATCTGGCCGAACCAGGAGTTGAGCTTTGTCCCCCGAAGGCGGGGGTAAGTCAACTGGTTTTCGTGCATGTAGAGGAGTACCGGTACTTCGTTGAACCGCGGGCGCGTGAGGGCGAGGAAGGCCGGCAGGTCGAGCATGTCGGTGGCGATGATGAGATCGAACGGTCCCTCGACGTCTCTGGCTGCGATCGCGAGCTCCTGGGCGCCGCGGCGCATCCTGCGCCGCCACTCGGCTGCCGGGAGCGTGAGGAGCACGATTTCATGCCGGCTGTGATGCGCCAGGCCCTCAGCGAAGGAGCGATGGCTCCCGCCGAAGAAGGGTTCGACGAAAAGGCAACGGTCCATGGCAGACTACGGGTAGCCGAGGTAGGCCAGCCGCTCGGTCGCTTCGAGGAGTTCGCGGTCGCAGTCGTCGACAGCCTTGTACTGGCTCACGAGGTGGCCGCCGTACTTCTCGACGAGGTACCAGTCGTCATCGACGATGAAATCGGGGCGTGGTTCAACCCGCGGGTCCTTGTCGAAGCAGCCATCGACCCACTCGGCCAGCCCGTGCGTTTCCATCACGCGCTCGACATAGGTCTTTCCCCCGGCCGACCAGACGTAGACGTTGTGCCCGGCGGCCTTGATGCGCTGCATCGCCTCGTGTGCCCGGGGGCGAAGCGCGTTTCCGTGCTGGTCAGTGAACAGCAGGGTGTGGTCAACGTCGAAGAAGACGTTCAGGAACGCTGCGGGTGCCAGCGGCACGGGGTTCGCCAGCCCTGCGCCCGCGGCCACAGGGTTCGGAGGCGAGTCTAGGTGCGTGGTCGACGGACTCGACTGAGAGGCATCAGCAGGAGCGCGGTGGCCAGCAGACCGAGAATCATGAACATTGCCCAACCGGGTGCGCCTCCTTTGTCCGGCTGGTTGCCGAGTCCCGTGCCGACGCTCGGCGGCTGCAACGGTGCCACAGGGGTGCCGGGGCGCGGCCCGGGGGTTGACCGTACTCCTGGCCGCAACTGCTCGCCGAAATCGACGACAAACGTGGCGCCCGGAGCGAGCGGCTCGAGCAGGGCTGCATCGGGAATGCTTCGGAACGCGCTCGTCACGAACGTCGTCACCCAGATCATACCGGGTGGCTCAGACTGAGGAGTTGCGTGAACGAAGACCCGGTTTGCCTGAGCAACGAGCTCGGTGAGTGGGACGACCAGGGCGAAGGCCCCGTCGGCGCCTGTTGTGGAAGTGACTTCCGGGAAGCCCATGTCTGTCAACAACAGGCCTACCGTCCATCCCGCCAGCCCCGGCTCGCCGGGGTTGCGGAGTCCGTCGCCGTTCACGTCGTTGAAGACCACACCCTTGATGCTGATGGAAGGCTGTTCGGCAGCGGCATGCGCGTCAGAAATCTGGAAGATCGGGACGCAGGCTGCTGCCGCCAGCGCCAGTACGGAGCCAGCACGGAATCCGAGTTTCAGTCGTCGCGCGTGGGCGTTAGCGCTCATAGATCTCCACCAGCAGGTTCCGTTCCGTGCTGCTGATGGGGTTGCACCAGCAAGTATTCATCACGCCCTCGGTGTCGTGCCCAAGGTAAAGGCCGTGACCAAACTCGTGCTCAAACCCGAGCGTCGTGCTAGGGCCAACCGGAGGGTAAAGACAAACGTGACCCTTCTGCATGAAGCCCCAGCTTTGTTCGAAGTAGTTCGCTTCCCAGGCCTTGTATGCTAGTAGCCAAGGATAAGTCTGCGCTTCCTGAACGCATGTCGGCATTCCGGTCACGCTTGACAGATAGTAATCCGCGAAGCTTCCATAAGTGACGACCCAAAGATCAATGGTACCTGAGCCTCCCCACCCAGCAAGGTAGGTGGAGTTCCAGGCCGCGATGGCACTGCCAACCTCTGAGCCATAACTCACGGTATCATTCTTGACGACAGCCGGACGATACAGCGGGGCCGCCAGCCCATCGTTATTCCTGACGGCTGCCCTCGCGGTCTGTACCGAGACGCCCACGGCGAAGGACAACAGCACGCCGACCACCAGGAGTGCCGCGCCCGTTGCGCCCGCTGAGATTCTGCGGCGAAGTGTTCGCCTGGACGCCAGCGCCCAGAGGCCGGCGAGTACACCCAGAGCAAGGGCGACACCGCCGCACAGGCGCAGTGCAAGGATCGGGAGCGTCGTCCCTGTTTCTGCTGTGCTGCTCGGAGCGGCCGCGCCGGGGGCGGTGTTTGGCTGCTCCACGTTGCCAACCGGGCGCGGAGGATGAGCGGCAACCTCCGGCTGTCGCAATAGATCCGAGGGGCTATAGTCAAATGGCCTGATCTTGCGTGGGCGGGTCCCCTGCTCAAGCCGCTGACCGAAGTTGGCCTCCTGCGTGAGTCCTTGGCCAAATGGGCCCCGCAACAGATTCGCGTCCGGGATCCCTGCGAATCGTGTTGAGACAGCTGTGGTCACCCAGCGCTGGCCTTGGGGCTCCGGACTCGGCGGCGACGCAATGACGAAAAGCTGATAGGCCGTCGCTACTTCGGGCGTCACAGGCAATGTCAGGCGGTAACGCCCCGCCGAATCTGTGACGGCGGTGTTGGTGGGAAAGCCAAACTCCTCAGCTGACAGGAGCGATATCGCCCAGCCTTGCAGCACCGGATCCTGCCCGGCCTTCTTGCCATCGCCATTGCGGTCTTCGAATACGATGCCAGACACGACAAGTTGGGCCTGGGAAGGAGTTGCGCCACTCGCGCGCGCAACGTGGCGTGTGTCGCCGACCACGGAGAAAACGATCAAGGGCAACAGAAAGGCCGGGATGTATCTTACGGGCAGACCCGCGGCTGGCGCGTGCGGTTCGTGCGAGCGCCGGCAGGCGCACGACCATCGCGCGCGGGTGGCACGCGCAGTAGTAACCAGGAAGCGGTAAGCATCAGAGGTGAACCATCGGACCGAATGCGTGCGAGGCAGTGATGTCATGTTGAGACTCCGTTGGGTTTCGGGGCAGACCAAGCCCCGCCATTGCGGGGCATTCTCTCCGGGCTCGCGGGCAAAGGCAGTCCCCCAAATGGGCCCAGATTGGGGTCTTTTATGCAATCCGTGATGGGGGGTTGGGCAGGAGGCTCGCTTCCGACATGGTCAGGTTGAGTCCGGCCAGCTGCGCCATATGCAAGACCCAGTCCGCTCGATGCTGCAGCCACCAGGAGCGCAGTTCTGGGACGTGCTCGCAGCGAGCGAGCGCCTTGAGCTCAGCCAGATGTCGCTTGATGCCATACGGCGTGATGCCGAGCCGATCAGAGGCCGCAATGAGTGATGGCGATTCTAGGTAAGCGGCCAGAACCTGGGCCTTGCGAGGGCCAAGTCGGACGTAGGGACACTGCTCTTGGTGCTGAACGCACATTCAAGCCTCCGTCGGCCGGTGTGCCGGTACCCCCTCTGTTGTGCCGGCCCCTCCGTCTTGCTGCGGGTCCGAGATGGTGTGTATAGGCCGGATGGTGGCCGGCTCCCGGGAAGACAACGGTCCGGCTATCGCGGCTACGCGCTCGCTACTTCAAGTCCCCAGACCGGGCGGAAGCGCCACGTTCGAATGCCGGCAGGCTTGATCTTGTATTTCTGACAGAGCCTCTTCGCGGCAGCCGCGCAACCTGCGGGGACATAGATCAGCAGGTCGCCCTGCCGGGAGTACGGAAGCCACTCATTCTGCGCCTGTTCGTCGTTGACCGAGTCTGCGGTTTCGACTTCGGCCATGAGTCGGAGCCACTGGCCAGGCCTGCCGACGACGACGATGTCGGGGAAGAGGTCCTTCCCGTCCGCGCTCTTCCCGACCGAGAGCCGCCGGGAGGGCTCGTTGACCACGGTCTCCAGTTCCTGGTGGCCATCACCCGGAAACGGGAACTTGAGCCGTGCGATTTCCGCGACGATCTCGCGGTGCCGCTGGTCGCGCAGGTATTTCAGGGTCACGGTCAGACTCCCAGCTGGAGGTGGTGTGGAGGCGTCACGAGGAGATCTTACGCGTGGCTACTGCCCGGGTCGACGAAGCGGGGTCACTCGATCACGATCAGGGTCTGTCCTTCGGCCACCCGGGCGCCCTCGGTAACGAGCACGTCCTTGACGAGCCCGTCTGCCGAGGCCTTGATCTCGTTCTCCATCTTCATGGCTTCAAGCAACAGGAGGACATCGCCCTTCTTCACGGCATCGCCAGCTTTCACCTTGATGCTCATGACGCGGCCGGCAATTTGGGCCGTAATGCCGCCCCTCGCGCCAGGTCCGGGCGCAGCGCCGCTGGCTTGAGCCGGTTTCGTTTCGCGCGGCGCCGGGCCGCTGCCCAGGTGGCCTTCCCACTCGACGGTGAACGGCCGGTAGCCGACTGCGATTGCCATACCGCTCTGGCGCTCGGCCTCCGGAGGGAGCTGCACGCGGTAGCCGACGCCACCGGCGGTGACGGTTGTGTACCCCTGATCCTCGCGCAGCTTGATCGGGAATTCGTGCCCGTCGACGACAACGGTCTCGCCGCGCACTTCGACTTCATAGGTTCGCCCACCGATCGTGAATCTTGCCATCAGCTTGCTCCGGTTCTCCCCTAGCGCATCTGCCGCATTCGGCCAAAACTCCGCCACGAGTCGGTGGCGCCGTTTGCAGGGGCCGCTTGAATCGCCGGCGGGGCCGCGGCGCGCTTCTCTCTGACGGCCATGGCACCCACGACCGCGGCAACAAGCTCGCGTTCAGGCCCGCCGCCTTCCTTCCGCCACTGCAGGAACTCCCGGGCCGGCTGGGGAAACATAACGTAGCTCAGAACATCGTCGACATCCCGGGCAAGATCACCGATTTCGGCCTTCGACTTCTCCATCTCGGGCTCGATGTCATCAGCCGGGCGGTGGTCGATGGGCGTGTCGTCGCCAAGGATCGTTGTGAGGATGTCGGGAGCGATGGGAGCGGCGGTCGAGCCATAGAGGCCCTTGGCGAGGTTCTTGGTCTCGCGAGTGACGGTGCCATAGCGCTTCCCCGTGAGGACGTTCAGCACCGCCTGGGTTCCGACAATCTGCGAACTCGGCGTCACGAGGGGGGGATAGCCCAGGTCGGCGCGGACGAGGGCGTTCTCCTTCAGCACCTGCGCCAGCTTGCCCTCCTGGCCTTGTTCCCGGAGCTGGCCGACGAGGTTGGAAATCATGCCGCCAGGCACCTGGTGCAACAGCACGCCGGCGTCGATCCCGAGGAGGTTGCTCTCGAGCTTCCAGTAGCGTCTTCGCACGTCTCGGAAGTAGGCCGAGAGGGCAGCGAGCTTCTCGAGGTCGAGTCCGGTGGCATGGTCAGGGTCTTCGGCGAGCGCCGCCACGAGCGTCTCGGTAGCCGGCTGCGAAGTGCCACCGGCCATGCTGCTGATCGCGCAGTCGATGACATCCGCGCCTGCCTGGACGCCCATCAGATATGCCATTTCGGAATACCCGGAGGTGTCGTGGCAATGCATCTGGACGAGCTTGTCCGGGTGGTCGTGCTTTAGCCTCCCGACGAGAGTCCTTGCCATCATCGGGCTGAGAAGACCAGCCATGTCTTTGAGACAGAGGGAGTCGGCGCCCATCTGCACCAGTTCGTCAGCCATCTGGGCGTACTTGTCGACTGTGTGGACGGGGCTGATGGTGTAGCAGATGGTGCCCTGGACATGGCCGCCGGCGCTCTTGACCGCGGCGAAGGCCGTCTCAAGATTCCTCGGGTCGTTTAGCGCGTCGAAGATGCGGAAGATCTCCATGCCGTTGGCCACGGCACGATCGCAGAAGGTGCGGATGACGTCGTCGGCGTAGTGCCGGTACCCGACGGCGTTCTGGCCGCGAAGGAGCATCTGGGTGGGCGTCTTCTTGAGCCGCTTCCTGATCTCGCGCAGCCGCTCCCAGGGGTCTTCCTTGAGGAAGCGCATCGCGGTGTCGAAAGTGGCGCCGCCCCAACACTCGATGCTGTGGTAGCCGATCTCGTCCATCTGTTCCAGCGCCGGGAGCATGTCCTCGGTGCGCATCCGTGTTGCCAGCAGCGACTGATGGCCGTCGCGAATGGCGGTCTCCATGATGCCGACTTTGGTCATCGTGCCGTCCGTGGAAAAGGGTCTGGGACCCAGCGAGCCCGAGGCCAGAGGGTCCATTGCAGCCTATCACACGGTCCTCTATCGCGAACCGGCCCTGACGTGTCAGCAAAGGCGGACGGGCGATGGCACGTTCTGGACGTGCGTCTGCCCTGTTCGAGGACACCTCGGCCCTCGGCGGTCTAGTGGAATGAACCGCCGAGCAGGTCGCGGGCCATGATCAGCCGCTGTACCTCGCTTGGCCCTTCGCCAATGCGGCGGATCCGGATCTCGCGGTACCACCTTTCGAGGGGCAGGTCCTTGGTCATGCCGTAACCGCCGTGGATCTGCATCGCGCGGTCGACCACGCGGCCGCCGGCTTCGCTCGCGACGAGCTTCGCCATCGCCGCCTCGGTCCGGAACGGCTCGTTGCGGTTCGCCTTGTCAGCTGCCGCGAGGGTCAGCCAACGGCTGGTGCGGATGTCGATCTCGTTGTCGACGATCATCCACTGGATAGACTGGCGCGTGGCGAGGAGATCGCCGAACGTCACGCGCTGGTTGGCATAGGCGATCGCCATCTCCTGCGACTTCGCGGCGACCCCGATGCAGCCCGCGGCGTAGGGAATTCGCTGCCGGCTGAGGCGGTCGTTGGCGATGGCAAAGCCCTTGTTGGGCTGGCCCAGGACGTTGGCGGCGGGGACGCGCAGGTTGTCAAACTGGAGTTCAGTGGCGTAGTGGGTCGAACGCAACGTGTGCACGACGCGGCGGACATGGAACCCGGGCATGTCGGTGTCCACGATGAAGCAGGTGATACCCTCGCGACCGCGGGCGGTGTCGGTGCGGGCGAACGTGATGCCGAAGTCCGCAGTGTCGGCACCACTGATGAAGATCTTCGCGCCGTTTAAGACCCAGTCATCGCCATCCTTGACAGCGGTTGTCTGGACGGCGCGGGCGGGGTCGCTGCCGCCGGAGGGCTCTGTGAGGCCGAAGAAGCCCCGCTTTTCGCCGCGGAGCGTGGGATAGAGGTAGCGCTGCTTCTGGTCCTCGTTCGCTTCGAAAAGCTGCGCCAGCCCGGCGCCGCCAAACACGCCGTAGCACGGCGCATAGAGACCCGCCCGATGTTGCGCCATCTCGATGGCCATCAGGGTGCGCGTGACGATGTCGATGTCCGGGCCACCGTATTCGGGCGGGATGTCGAGTCCGTAGAAGCCCATCTCGCGGGTTTGGGCGGCAAGGCGTGCATGATCCCGAGGATCGAGTTCACTCGCGTCAGGGTCGAGATCTGCCTCGAGTGGGGCAATCTGGCTCCGCACGAAGCGGCGCACGGTATCGACGATCAGGCGTTGTCCATCCGACAGATCGAGGTCCATCGCTATCTCACCCTGCCAAGGTGAGCCGGGTGGTCGGCCACGTTCGCTTCCGGGAGGCTGCCGCAATCGGCAACATGCAGCATCAGCAGCTCACGATGGCGCGATTGATACTGCATGTTGACCTCGTAGCGAAACCTCGTCGCACCTGCGGTTCCCAGCTCGAAGTGACGCTGCAGGGCGCTGCGAAGCCCGAAAAGCTCGCGGCCTCCCGCATACCCGACATAAACGGTCTGCCCGTCGGCATTCGCTAGTTCGTAGACGCCGAGCTGGCCGGGGATCTCGCGAATCGCGCCGGGATTCAGGTCGCGCCATGGTTTCGTGAGGCGAAGGTGCACAGCAGGTCGAAGTCTACGCCATCGTCCATGAGAGCGGGGAGTCAGACGCCGCGAAGGCTCGGTAGCCGCCTTTCAAGGCGCGCGGCTCCCTTCACGTGTGTCATCGCGGGCGCGGGCTCTTTCGACCAGACGATCGAACTCTCGGTGCTCGATGCCGTCGCGGAACGCCATCTCGCGAACGAGCAGGGGTCTGCATTGCCCTGGGGGACAGCGGTACGCAGGCAGAGAGTCGATCAACAACGGACGGGCCGCCGAACCGAGTTCCACGGAGGCGACAGCGCAGCGGACTACGCCCATGGCCGCCGTCCGGGTTGCCGGAATGGGGTCACCGAGAAGGAGGATATGGCGGCCGGCGGAGCAGATTGGGTTCCGCAGCGAGGGCGCTGCGCATGCCTGTGTTGAGATGAAGGACGCGGCCCGAGCGCCCGGGGTCCGGGACGTCGCCCGGGAAAGGCCCCACGCGACGGTGGGGTCCGCGCCGAGTGGTTCGAGCTTGCTGACGTCAGTGTCCATGCCCGCGAGCAGCCGACCGCAGTACGCGGGACGTGCGCCCGAGCGACTTCGAGGATCCGGGTGTCGTGAAGCACGTCTGTCATGGGCCCGCTTGTTCTGGCTGAGCCGCGGCGAGACGTTCGCACCGCCATCGGCGGCCCCGGACTTCCCCCGTTTCGATCTCCGCGGTGGACGTTGGGTTCAGGCCACCATGTGAACTCCGGCGGGTTCCTGGGTAATCAGTGACATCAGCGTGTCGGCCTGCATCAGGACGTGGACCACTTCGGGATCGGGGGACGATGAGGTCCCGGGTTCGCGAGGGATGAAATAGCCGGGGAGAACGCCACGGGCGACGCAGAACCGGTCCGCCTCGGAGACTACGGAGGCAAGAGTGGCCGGTCCGGCGGTGACTTCTGCATGGTGCTGGCTGATCGCCGCCGAGACTTCGTCCGGGAGGTTCCACTTTGTCGCCAGGAGACCACCCAGTTCGGCGTGGTCGTAGCCCAGCTGCTCTCGTTCTATCTCCTCGATCGACTTCCCGGTACGCATGGCTTCGGCGATCGCCTGGTCGACCCCTGCCGGGTCTTCGTGGAACATTGCGAGCCGGCCAACGTTGTGAAGGACGCCAGCCGTGAAGGCACTGGGGACGTCCAGACGCCTGGTGCGGCTGGCCAGATCGCCTGCACGAAACGCAACGGCCAGCGAATGCCGCCAGAATGCCTCGATGCGAAACAAGACGTTGATACCGCCCAACGTGTACGCACCCGTAATGGCCATGCTGATGGCGATGTTCCGGGCCTGCACGAAGCCAAGGACGACGAGCGCTTCCTGGACTGACGAGACCTCGCGGGCGCGGCGATAGGCGGCGGAATTCGCCACGCGGAGCACGCGCGCACTGAGCGCCGGGTCGGCCGCAACGACCAATGCGAGTTGCGAGGCCGATGACCTGGGGTCTTGGGCCACCTGCATCACCCGAAGAGCGACCGCGGGCAGAGGCGGCAGCGCGTCCACTGCGCGCAGGATCCTGTCTCGGCTCAGCGCGGAGCCGCTTCCCCGGGCGGGTTCGGACATGACTCGTGGTTCCTCTCAAGCGCGGCGTGCGCGCAGGTAATCATTGCGCCGGACTCGACGTGGCCGCGATTGGGGGATGCCCTAGCTTCCGGGGACGGAACCCCCCTTCATGCCGCTAGGAGCCTGCCGTTTTAGTCGGGGTCGAACGTAAGGTATAGGCGGATGATCATTAGTCATGCGCCCGT
>CAZCDK010000018.1:0-24455 GCA_964497285.1 uncultured Anaerolineaceae bacterium
AGGTGGCGATGATCCGGGTGGACGGCGAACTGGCGGAGCGAGGCCTCGCTTCCCGGATGATCCTGCAGGTCCACGATGAGCTCATATTCGAATGCCCGGCAGCCGAGGTGGAGCCAATCACAGAGCTGGCTCGCCGCCTGATGCCGGCGAGCGTCGAGCTGAAGGTCCCGCTGAAGGTGGACGTGAAGAAGGGCCGCAACTGGGGAGCGATGGAGGTCGTTGGGCGAACAGCCTGAGTCGAGCGGCGGCCTCAGCCGCCGGCCATGGCCGGCAGGATCGAGATCTCTACACCAGGTGCGAGCGGTTCGTGGAGGGAGAAGCTGCCGGCTTCGCCATTGATCGCCACCGCGATCTCGGGGCGAAGGCGTTCGCTTTCCACCACGCTCTCAAGGAACCCGGGGCAGTGCTCATCGACCGCCCGCAGGAGATCGCCAAGGGTGGCGCCGTCGACCTCGAGCCGGGCGGCGCCGCCGCAGAGCGGCCGAAGGAGTGACGGCACCCATACGATCGCCATGGCCGTCAGGCGAGCAACATGCGCATGGGATCCAGCGTCCTTGTGAACGGGTTGAGGATGAGTCCGAGAATCTCCAGCGTCACGGAACCGAGCAGCGCTTCGTCGCCCGGCTCACCAAGAATGACGGGGGATGTGCCCCGGCCCTGTGGTAGGTCAATCATGCATTCGCCGACCTGCCGTTCGATCTGAGTGCCGTCGGCAAGCACGAAAGCCACCGTACGCATTGCTTCGAGTCCAAGCCCCTGCCAGACCGGGTCCGGGACAAGCGAGTACGTGGCGCCCGAGTCCACCAGAAACCGCACGGTGGCCTGGGCGCCGTGTGGTCCGGACAGCTCTCCCTCGATGTACGTGGCGCCCATTTTCGTTCTACTCCAGGTGATGCAGCCTCTCCACGATGCGGCGGGGGGAGATTGGCAGATCGGTGAAGCGGTGACCGGTGGCGTCGGCAATCGCGTTCGCAACCGCCGCGAGGGGCGGGATGATAGGCACTTCGCCAACGCCCCGCACGCCGTAGGGGTGGCCAGGGTTCGGCACCTCCACGATGATCGTGTCGATGTTCGGCACGTCCAGTGTGGTGGGCATGCGGTAGTCGAGAAAGCTGGCGTTGGCGAGCCGGCCATCGTCGTCGTAGTAGTACTCTTCATTGAGCGCCCAGCCGATCCCCTGGACCGCGCCGCCCTGCATCTGGCCTTCGACGTAGGCCGGGTGGATGGCTGTGCCGGCGTCCTGGACGACGGTATAGCGGAGCACCGTGACCTTCCCGGTATCGGGGTCGACTTCGACGTCGACAATGTGGGTGCCGTAGGCGCCACCTGCACCCCGGGCAACGAGCGACGCCTTGCCGGCGATGGGACCGCCGGTCCGAGCGGACTGGCGGGCGAGCTCCGTGAAGGTCATTTCCCTGGTGGAGTCTGCGGTGCAGCGCAGGATGCCGTCGTCGTACACGACCTCGTCCTCGGTGCAGCCCCAGAGCTTCGCGGCGCGAGCGCGCATCTGGGTGCGTATGTCCATACCGGCCTGGTGGACGGCCATCCCGGAGGCGAAGGTTGTCCGGCTGCCGCCGGTGACGTCGTTGTGGCCAATGGAATCGGTGTCGGCGACGAACGGCCGGATCGATTCGTAGGGGATGCCGAGCGTCTCCGCAAGTTGCATCGACAGCGAAGCGCGCGTTCCGCCGATATCCGTGGAGCCTTCGATGAGGTTGACCGAGCCATCGGGATTGACCGCGGCCACGACACTCGATTGCATCCCGCCATTGAACCAGTAGCCAGAGGCCACGCCGCGGCCCCGCCACGGGCCCTCGATGGGCGAGCGATAGTGAGCGCTGCCAAGGGCTGCCTCCACGCACTCCTCATGACCGACCCGCGCAAGGGGCATTCCGTTCACCAGCCTGGTACCTTCGCGGGCGCTGTTCTTGAGCCGGAACTCAAGGGGGTCGGCATTGACCGCGCGGGCAAGCTCGTCGACGACCTGTTCGATCGCGAACGCAGCCGCGGGCGAACCCGGAGCGCGATAGGCGGCTGTCTTTGGTTTGTTGACCACCACGTCGTAGCCGTCGATGCGGAAGCTCTCGATTTCGTAGGGGGCGAGCATGGTCATCGCGCCTGCCCCAACCGAGGAGCCTGGATACGCGCCGGCCTCGTAGGCCATGTCGACCTGGACAGCGCTGATGCGAGCATCGCGAGCGGACATCTTCACGCGAATGGACGTGCCACTTGTGGGACCTGTGGCCTCGAAAACCTCCGCGCGGCTCATGGTGAACTTCACGGGCCGCCCGCATTTGCGGGAGAGGATAGCGGCGAGCGGGTCGAGGTAGATGGGAGTCTTCCCCCCGAAGCCGCCGCCGATCTCCATGGGAATGACCCGGATGGTGGAGAGCGGGCGGCGCAGGACCTCGGCCATCTGCCCCCGGACCGCGAAGGCACCCTGGGTGCTGGTCCAGACCGTGATGTTTCCGTCGGCATTCCAATTCGCGGTCGCCGTCTGCGGCTCGATGTAGCCCTGGTGAACCATCCTGGTAGTGAACGCCCGCTCCACCACGACATCGGCTTCGGCAAACGCCTTGTCGACGTCGCCGCCCTGGAATTGGATGTGCGACGCGACGTTGCTCGGCCTTTCGGAAACGACCTTGCCCATAGACCGCGTGAAACGGCGCTCGTTCAGCAGCGGAGCATCACTCCGCATGGCATCCCGGACATCGAGCACGGATGGCAATGACTCGTACTCGACGCGGATTCGTCGAGTCGCCTCTTCGGCCACATGTACGTTGACAGCGGCCACGGCGGCGACCGCGTGACCACGGTAGAGAGCCTTCTCGGAGGCGAGGACGTTGTCGCTGAGTTCCCGCATGTTGAAGGCAGCCTCGCCAAGTTCCTGGACCTCGTCCGAGGCGGCGGGCAGGTCTTTGGCGGTGATGACGCCGAGAACGCCGGGCATAGCCTCAGCCGCACTTGTGTCGATGGAGAGGATGCGCGCGTGAGTGTGCGGACTGCGCAGGATCTTCCCAAAGACAAGGCCCGGGAGCCGGATGTCGGCTCCGAACTGGGCCTTTCCAGTGACTTTCTCGACGCCGTCCGGCCGAATGGGGCGGGTGCCAATGACCTTGTAGGCCGGGCGTTCGCTGGTTGTCATGACCTCGCCTCCTGCATCGCCGCGCCAGCCTCCTGGACCGCTCTGATGATCTTGTCGTAGCCGGTGCACCGGCAGAGGTTGCCGGCGAGCCAGAAGCGGATCCGCTGTTCATCCGCGGCAGGCTCGCGATCGAGGAGGGCCTTCGCGGCGACGATGAATCCGGGAGTGCAGATCCCGCACTGAAGTGCGGCCTCTTCGAGAAACGCCCGTTGGATCGGGTGGAGCTGGTCGCCGCAGGCGATGCCCTCGATCGTGACCAGCTCTGCGCCATCGGTCTCCACGGCAAGCACGCAGCAGGCATTCACAAGGCGGCCGTTCAAGAGGACACTGCAGGCGCCGCAGTTGCCGTTGTTGCAGCCTTCCTTGGTGCCGATCAATCCGAGTTCGTCGCGGAGCACTTCGAGCAGGCTCTGGCGGGGCTCGCAAAGGAATTCGATGTCGATGCCGTTGAGTCGGAGCTGGACTTGGGTTCGGCGCATGGCTAGCGGACCTCCCGTGCTCGCAAGAGCGCCCCTTGCAGGGCGCGCCGGGTCAGTACCTTGATGAGGTGACGACGCTGGGCCACCGATCCGCGCATGTCGGTGATCGGCCGAGCGGCGGCAGAAGCCGCGTCGGCCGCACGGGCGAAGGCCAGCTCACCGGGCGCTTGGCCGACGAGGACCTCGGCTGCGGCGGGCACAGCCAGGGGTGTGGGAGCGACCGCGCCGATGGCCACGCGGGCGGCCTCGACCCTCTGGCCGTCGGGGCTGAGCTGGAGGTAGGCACCGGCGCTGGCGACCGCGATGTCCATCTCGTTCCGCGGGATGAACCGGTGGTAGAAGGCACCCGCCCGCACCGCCAACGGCGGAATGACAACCTGGACCAGCAACTCGCCGGGCTGGAGGGCATTGCGGCCGGGCCCGAGGAAGAACTCCGAAACGGGAAGCTCGCGGAGGCCCGAAGACGAGCCAACGCGGAGCCTTGCTCCGAGGACCATCAGCGCCGGAGGCGAGTCGGCGGCAGGACTGGCGTTGCAGAGGTTGCCTCCGAGGCTGGCGCGGCCCTGGACCTGGATGCCTCCAATGATGGACGCGGCGTCGACAAGCGCGGGCCAGCGGCTGCAGACTCCAGGGTCCTCGTAGATCCGCGCGAGCGGAACCGCGGCGCCGATCTCCAGTTCGCCGGAAGCGGTGACGGTGATCGAAGTCAACTCCGGGATGTGCTTCACATCGATGACGAGGTCACAGGAGCGCCGGTATTCACGGAGCTGGATGATGAGGTCGGTGCCGCCGGCCAGGAGTGCCGTCCGCTTGCCATTGCCCAGATGCGCGAAGGCCTCGGCCAGGGTGCGGGGCGCGACGTATTCGAATGCTTCCATGCAGCATCCTTCGTGGTATGGGATCCCCGCCGGGCCTTCCGGTTTCGTGGACCTGCCAGGGTCAGCGGGGTCAGTCCGACGATCATAAGCGGCGGCCGGTGAGTTGTCGTGCACCCGAACGAGGCCGGCTGAGATCCAATGCGACCGGTGGGTCTAGAATGCCGATCGTGCTCCGAACACTCGCCGTTGCAGCGATCATCCTGGCGGCGCTTCTGCCGACTGCCGCGCTCGCGGACGAAGGCTGGCTGCTGAAGTCGTTCACCGCGGAGATCACGGTCCAGCCTGATGGAACGATCGACGTGGTCGAGATCATTGAGGCCGACTTTGGGGCGTTGCAGAAGCACGGGATCTTCCGTGACCTGCGGACGCGGTTCGCCTGCGAGCCCGTGGAGTCCGGGCCCGATCCGCTGTTCCCCTGCCCCGAAGGAAAGGAACGGGTGTACCAGGTCGACTTCGGAGGAGTGTCGGACGCGGTGGCTTCGAGCGGACGGCCGGTACCTTTCACCCTGGAAAACACAGGCAAGCGGACGCGCATCAGGATTGGAGACCCGGATCGACTCGTATCGGGCATGCAGGCCTACCGATTGACGTACAGGATCCGGGCGGCGCTGAACGCTTTCGACGACCACGACGAGCTCTTCTGGAATGTCCTCAGCGACACCGTTGTCGAAACATCTGCCGTTCGGGTAACCGTGACGCTCCCGGCGGGGACCACGGTCACGGCAACGTGCTTTCAGGGAGTCTTCGAGTCCACCGAAGGTTGCCGATCGAACACAGGCGGGAATGCCGCGACTTACGAAGCGTCGCGGCGGCTTCGTGCCGGGGAGGGGCTGACTGTGGTCGCCGGCTGGCCGCGGGGCGTCGTGGCCGTCCCAACCCCGATCCTTGAAGACCGGCCCGGCGTTGCCGACTTCTTCACCTTCGACGCCTGGGAGTTGGGCGGCCTGGGGCTGGCGGCACTGCTGTCGTGCGCCGGGCTGGCCCGGGCCTGGTGGCGGTTTGGGCGGGACCGGCGCTACACCTCGGTCTACTACCTCACGAACGACCCGAGACAGGAGACAAGACCACTCTTCGGGCGCACCGACATCGTCGTGGAATACCTGCCACCCGACAGACTGCGTCCCGCTCAGATGGGCGTCATCCTGGACGAACGGGCAGACACGCTCGACGTGACGGCCACGATTATCGACCTCGGGGTCCGCGGACACCTCCACATCACGGAGATACCGAAGAAGGGCTGGTTTGGCCAGGCCGACTGGGAGCTGGAGAAGAAGGAGAACGCGGACGATGAACTGGTTCCGTACGAGGCTACCCTGCTGGCCGCCGTGTTCGAGTCAGGAGAGGCGGTCAAGGTGTCCAGCCTCAAGAACAAGTTCGCCGAGGACCTTGCGCGCGTGAAGGCGGAGCTCTACGAGGACGCCATCGCGCGTAAGTGGTTCGCGCGCAACCCGGAGACGAGCCGGACGATCTGGCTAGTGGCGGGCGTCGCGACCGCCGCCGGCGGAGTGCTGATCGCAGTGGCCGCCGGGTTCCTGGTTGAACGGGCGCTTGTTGGCCTGCCGCTCGCCATCGGCGGAGTCGTGATGCTCCCTCTCTCGCGAGCGATGTCGCGCCGGACCGCCACGGGGAGCGAGGCTCTTCGGCGCGTGCTCGGCTTCCGGCTATATGTCGACACTGCCGAAACGCGCCGCCAGGAGTTCAACGAGCAGCAGAATATCTTCGCGCGGTATCTCCCGTTTGCGATTGTCTTCGGATGCGTGGACAAGTGGGCGAAGGCGTTCGCAGGCATGGACGATGTTGCGCGGGCATCGACCGCATCGTGGTACACGGGTGTGGGCGCGTTCCAGGTGATGGCCTTCACCAGCGGGATGCGCAGCTTCGCGGGGACGGTGTCGACGTCCATCGCGAGCACGCCGGGGAGTTCGGGCGGTTCCGGGTTCAGCGGCGGCGGGTTCAGTGGCGGCGGGGGCGGCGGCGGTGGTGGGGGGAGCTGGTAGCAACAAGGCTGTTGACGCGGCCGCGTACATATGTTCTACTCGGCGACGCGGCGCCCCGCGCGTAGGCAGGGGTGCACTTCTGGCCGGGGTGAGATCCTCAATGGAGACGTTCCTTCATCACCTTCAACTCAATGTGCGGGCCGACAACCTCGGGTTCTACCGCGACCTCATGGCGTTCTTCGGCTGGCGCACGATCATGGATTCCGAGGGGATCCTGGGCGCCGGGTGCGCAGACAGGGCGAGTCTCTGGTTCGTCGGGGCGGCCAGCGAAGCAGCGAATGACTATGATGGGCCCGGAACGAACCACGTCGCGATCGGCGCGCCGTCCGAGGCCGAGGTCGATGCGACCTGCGCGTACATGGATCAGCACAAGATCCCGGCGCTGTTCGAGACGCCGCGGCACCGTCCCGAGTTCAGCTGGGGGCCGGATTCTACCTACTACCAGGTCATGTTCGAGTCGCCGGACCGGATCCTGTTCGAAGTGGTCTACACTGGCCCGAAATCCACTTAGCACCGGGGCGCCAACCCACCGATGGCGACGCGATCGCCCAACAGGCTCGCGGCTCCGGCACGGGCCAAGAGCGCCGGTCCGCACCACGTCGTGCCCTCAGTGGTTATCGAGGAAGGCCCGTAGCCGATGAGGGTAGTTGGTGATGATTCCGTCGACCCCGGCCTCGATTAGGCGCTCCCAGTCCTCGGAACGATCGGGCGTCCATGTCCAGACGGAGAGCTGCCGCTGTTTCGCGCGAATGACGAGATCGCGATCAACGCAGGAATGCTCGATTGAGATGGCCTGGGCGTTGCGCTTGAGGACGGCACCGAGGAGCTGGTCGAAGGCGCCGCCGTGCACAGGCGGGGAGATGATCCCGGCCGCGATGCGGGTGTCGGCCTGACGGGCGAGACGGACGATGTCCCGCCGGAAGGACTGGACGCCAACCCAGTCCCAGGCGCCGAAACGGATGATGGTCTCTATTGCCGCATCGACCAGCCGCGCGTCCTGTTCTGGATCACCCAGGGTGGACTTCAGTTCGCAGAAGACGGCGAGACGGCCATCGACGAGATCGAGAACCTCATCGAGGGTTGGAACATGTTCGCCGTTTCCGGCGTCCGCGTCGGCCAATTCATCGACGCTGAGGTGGCGCACTCTTCCGCTGATGTCGGTGGTGCGATCGACAGTCTCATCGTGCATCAGCACGGGAATCCCGTCGGCACAGAGCTGAACGTCGATCTCGATTGCCTCGGCACCGGCGTCGAGGCACGATTCGACGCCAGCCAGCGTGTTGGCTGGTGCCTCGCCTGCGCCAGCTGCATGCCCAATGACGAGAGGCGCTCCCACGACGGGAAAGGATACCGCAACTTCGGGCTGTCCCCAAGATGATTCCCGGCAGCGGGAGGCGTTTGGCCCGGCTTGCACAGGAGCTGGAAGCCAGCGGAGCGTGGAGCGGCGTCCATCGAGCCGCGAAAAGGCCGGCGAGCGCCAAGGCCGACCGCGACGAAGGCACGAGGTGACAGCCGAAGCTCAGGCGCTGGCGGCGACAGATGCCGTGGCTTTCCGCAGGATGCCTCCTGCGGCGCGCCAACGGCACAGACCCGGCACCTCCACCGCAACCACTCCGCAGGGTTGGTCTACCGCCAGACTGCCACCGGATTCAGATCAACCTCCCGGTCGTAGACGTCGATTGCCTCGTACCGCTTCAGAGCAGTGACCACCGCATACGTCACGGGGGTGGCAACGGTCTCGAACATCACCTTGAAGAGCCACTGCTTCCAGATCAGCGGCCAGAGGTCGATCCCGGCCCTCCCGGAAAACGCGATGGTGATGAAGATCGCCGAGTCGAGGCCTTCCCCGACGATCGTCGAGCCGATCGTGCGGGCCCACAGGAACCGCCCGCTCGTCGCCACCTTCATTCGGGACAGCACCATCGAGTTCGAGAGCTCGCCGACGGCGAACGCCGTGAAGCTCGCCCCCACGATACGCCACGTCTGGCCGAGGACTGCTTCGTATGCGGCCTGGTCCCCCTGCCAGAACGGCGCCGCGGGCACTCGCTCCGCGACTACGATCGCAGCAACCGCAAGTCCGTTCGCGAGAAACGCCGACCAGATCACCCGGCGTGCGACCGAGTAGCCATACACCTCGGTCAGGATGTCGCCGAAGATGTAGGACAGAGGAAAGACCACCACAGCTGCAGGCAGGTAGTAGTCGGCAATCGGACCCGAGACACCGCTGAAGTCCGCGATCTTGACCGCGATGATGTTCGACACAATCAACGCGCCGGTGAAGAGCGCGGCAATCGGAACCAGCAGCCGTGGCTGGGGAGAGGGTGGAGAAGTCACTGTCGGAGTTTCGGGGCCCCTCTCACCTCGATCAAGCCGAGGTCCTCTCGCCGGCACCATCGGCCACGCTATGCCCGGGGAAGACCGAGGCCTCGCGTGGCAATGATGTTCCGGTTCACCTCGCTCGTGCCCCCCGCGATCGTGTAGCTCGGAGCAGCGAGCGCCCATCGTTCCAGGCACCCATTGAGGGCCGCATGGGAGGAGCCCGGCTCGATCTGCCCGGCCATTGCCGCCACGCGCGTTCCCGTCACACCCATTTGACGCTGGAGTTCGGTGCCGAAGACCTTGGAAATCGAAGCCTCGTAGTTGGGCACGAGGCCCCGGCTCTGCATCGCCGCCACCCGGTAGCAAAGCCACCGACCGATCTCGAACTCGATCGCGCGTGACGCCAGCTCGTGCCGGATCTCAGCCCGAGCGCGGAGTCCCGGGTGGTCGCGCACGTAGCCGACCAGTGCCTCATGCGTCGTGCGCGTCATCACCACCCGGTTGATGGAGCTTCGCTCCTGGTCGAGCGTCGTCGTTGCGATGTACCAGCCACGGTTCTCCTCTCCAACCAGGCAGTCGGCGGGGACTCGAACGTCCTCAAGGAACACCTCGCAGAAGTGGGCGCTCCCCAGCACGTTCACGAGAGGACGGATGGAGATGCCCGGGCTGCGCATGTTGAGCATGAAGTAGCTGATTCCGCGATGCTTTGGTGCCTCGGCGTCGCTGCGGGCGAGCATGATGCCCCAGTCCGCGCCAATCGCCCCGCTGGTCCAGATCTTCTGACCGTTGATGACGTATTCGTCCCCGTCCCTCACCGCCCGGGTCTGGAGGGATGCCAGGTCGCTTCCCGCGCCCGGCTCACTGAACAGCTGGCACCAGTGAACGTCCGCCGTTCGCATGGCCGGCAGCCAGCGCTCCTGCTGAGCCTGCGTCCCGTGCATCATGAGCGCTGGCCCGGCAAGCCAGACTCCCTGGTCGTATGCGCCCGGCGCGCCGGAAGCGCTCATCTCCTCCATGTAGACGGTCTGGGTCATGTAGCTCGCGCCCGCTCCACCGAAGTCCTTCGGCCAGCCCATGATCAGCCAGCCCCTCGCGGCCAGCTTCTTCCGGAAGTCTGCCGTGAACGCCTCGTCATCCTGCGAGAGGCGGTCACGGTCGTTGCGCATGTTCCAATCGCCCGGCAGATTCGCACTCAGGAAGTCGCGCAGCTCCTGGCGAAACGTTGCGTGTTCAGGGGAATCACGAAAAAGCATGGTTGGACCCCGGTCGGGAATGGCGGTGCGAGTATACCGCGCCCCCCGCTGGCGGGCCTCCGCTATTCGCCCGTGTCCTCCCCCATCGCCGCCAGCACTTCGAGCGCGTGGACCGCGTGCGACTCGAAGTCCCGCGGCTCGGCGTAGACCCCGCGCACGATGCCGTCCCGGTCTACCACGACCGTCACTCGGTTGTCGACCCCGAAAGCCTCGTTGAACACACCGTAGTCGCGCCCGGCCGTGGCGTGTGGGAAGTCGCTCAGGAGCGGGAAGTCCAGCCCGAGCCTGGCTTCGAATTCACCGGCCGCGGCGTACGAATCGACACTGATACCCAGGACCTGGGCATTGGCCTTCTGGAACCGGTAGTTTGTGTCCCGGAAGGCCGTCATCTCGCTCGTTCAGCCGCCAGTGAAGGCCAGCGCGTAGAACGCTAGAACCAGGTGCTTGCCCGCGAAGGAGCCGAGGGTTACCTGTTCACGGTTCTTGTTGCGGAGCACGAAGGGAGGGGCGGGTTTGCCGATCTCAATGGACATGCCATGAGGGTAGCGCGTTTGGGACCATCGCGGAGCGATGCTGTCAGCGCGCTTCCATTGTGAACCGTTGGACCGGACCCTCTTCGCCCGCCTCTTCCACGAAGTCGCCCACGAAGCGCCCGATGGCGCGTTGCCAGAACGCCGTTGCCGCCGTGTTCGCGGCGAACTGTCGCACCTGCCAGGTTCGCGGGAACTCCCCGACCACGAGACGCGCCGCGGCTTCCCCACCCCTGCCTCCTGTACTTCCGCAAGACGAAAGACTCCGCCATGTCGAAGACCTCGCCGTCCGCGCGCACGAGGGCGAATCCGGCCAGAGCACCTTCCACGCGAATGAAGACCGGCCAACGACCGGGTTCGGTCCAGTAGTGGTCGACGTATCGGTAGCCAAAGAGGCCGTGCTCATCGACACCGCGCGAGTCAAACTCGCTGAAGTCATGACGGTACAGCTCGATCAGGTTTCGGAGCACACTTCGGCCGGTATGGGGAATCGGTTCGATGGTCACGCGGGGACCTGCGGCCGACCCTCTCAACGCCTTTGCATCCCGTGCACGCGCAGGCCTTCCGCAGCGGCTCGCCCTCCCGATCGACTTCGCTCGCCGCAGCGAGCGTCACCCGGTCGCGCGCCAGATCGGCGCACTGGTCGATCATCTGCCGTGGCCGTTGGCACCCGTCTCCCCTATTGGCCCTCAATAGCCCTTGAACTGCGGCTCGCGCTTCTCCACAAACGCGCGAGGGCCTTCCTTCGCATCCTCGGTCGCTTGCGCCACTGTCATGGCGAGCTGGGCCAGGTCGAGGTGCTCATCGAAGCTGATCCCCTGGGAGCGATAGACAAGCTTCTTCGCCAGCTGAATCGCTGTCGCCGGGCCCTTCGCGATCCGGGCGGCGAATTCCCGGGTTCGAGGCATGAGCTCCTCGGGCTCATACACGGCGTTCACATAGCCGATCTCCAGGGCTTGTTGCGCAGTGATGAGCTCCCCGGTCCAAATCAGTTCAAGCGCCCTGGCGGTGCCTACCAGCCGCGGAAGCGTATAGCACCCACCGTCTCCCGGGATCAGGCCCATGCGGACGTAGGTCATCCCCACGCGCGCGTTCGCCGAAGCGAAGCGGATGTCGGCCATGCTCGCCATGTCCATCCCTGCTCCCGCGGCCGCCCCGTTGATCGCCGCGATGTAGGGCTTCTCGAGCTGGATCAACGCTCGCGGAATAGGGTGCACGCTGTTGCGAAGGCTCTGGCGCCGGCGCGCAATCGTGGCCTCGGAGCGCAAGACCCCACGGCCACCAGCCTCGTCGGTCACGTTCATGCCACTGCAGAACCCTCTGCCCGCCCCGGTTATGATGACGACCCGCACATCTGGATCGCGGTCCGCATTGCTGATGGCATCGTGCCACTCGCCCAGCATCTGGTCGTCGAACGCATTCATTCGCTCCGGCTTGTTGAGGGTGATCGTGGCAACGCCCTGCTCGACGTCGTAGAGAATCGCTTCGTAGGACATGAGGGCTCCAACGGGAGTGGTCTCAGGATTCTACGGTATCGACACGGGAGGCGAGGGCGGACCGCGGCCCACCCTCCACCCGCGTACCCGGGGCAAAGAACTCAGAATCAGACCCAGGGACGAGCCGCACTGACGGCAGGTGCGATCCGGCGCGGCGCGGCGCGCGGCGGCTCTCAGGCCGCTGTGTCCCGCCATCTCGTCAGAGCGATGATGAGCGCGCCCGACACGTGGTTGAATGGTCCCCAGGTCCCCATCGATGCCTCCGCCCGGCTCCGATCGCCCGACACCGCGAATCCGAGCACTTTGGCCGCCTCACCGTGGAATCCGGCATGCAACGACCGTACCACCTCGAAGTGCGGGTCTGTCCCGTGTGCACGATGCGCATCGCCGTAGAGCCACCGGCCGAAATCGCACTGATCGTCCCGCCGGACGGCGTCGACCTGGAAGCTGCTGTTCCCGTTCTGGATTGCGTCGCGAAGCCGGGCCTTCCACATCCCGTGAGCGACGATCGCGGTCTGGATCTGTTCGTCGAAGCTCGCCATGCCGGTTCCCTCCGGTACGCAGGTTGTCCCGCCCGCGATGATCATCGTCATGTGCGAGCAACTCTGAAGATGCCAATCCCGACGAGATGTACCGCAGTCCTGGGCGATGCTGCCGGTGCTCCAGCCGGACCGCGGGCAGCCACTTGCGGCCGGCTCTTGCGTTCGGCCCGAGTCGTGCCGGGCCGAGCTGAACCGGACCAGGACTGTGCCAATGACGAGAAGCGAACAAACAGAGGAAGGCGAGCAGAAGGCGCCGGAGCGGCGCGGCCGGCCGCGCCGCTCCGGCGTTCGAGGACTCAGGCGGCCGCGGCACTCCGCCATCTGGAAAGGGCCGCGATAAGTGACGCTGACACGTGGCTGAATTGGCCTCCGATGGCCATCGACGCTTCCGCCTCCTTTCGCGTTCCGGCGATCGCATGGCTCAGCACCCTGGCCGCCTCGGCGTGGAAGCCTGCGTGGAGCGAACGAACAACTTCGAACTGCGGGTCGTTTCCGTGGACGCGCCTTGCCTCGCCATGGAGCCAACGCCCAAAGTCGCACTGGTCGTCGCGCCGAACGGTATCGACCTTGAATTCGCTTGTTCCGCTAGCGATTGCCTGGCGAAGGCGGGCCTTCCACATCCCGTGAGCGGCAATTGCGGTTTGGACTTGTTCTTCGAAGCTGGCCAAGTGTGTTCCCTTCGTTCCGTAGGTGTTGTCCACTCTGCATAGGTCATCGAAAGCCGGCGCGATCTCTGAAGTCCCCAAATCCGCCGATTCGGCCCAACCTGGCGTGATACGAGCGTCCAGGCTGGCCTGATACGTGCCCTGGGAACGACCTGATACCGGAGGAGGGGCCAGCCTGGCACCGGCCACGGAGACGAACCGGTTCTCCACGGCGGCCCGCACCGCCCCTCGTCATCATCGCCGAAGGCCGTCGTAAACTGGGGACATGGCCGCTCCCGCCGTCTCTGCCAAGCTCCGCAGCCAGCTTGCTGCCCTACCCGCTCGCCCGGGCGTCTACCTCATGCGGGATGCCGCGGGCCAGGTCATCTACGTCGGGAAGGCCGCGCGCCTCAAGGACCGCGTGCGTTCCTACTTCGGTTCTCCTCGCGGTCTGGAGCCGAAGACGCGCGCCCTCCGCGAACAAATCGACGACTTCGAGTGCATCATCGTCGGCAGCGCGGGCGAAGCGCTGCTCCTGGAGGCCACGCTCATCAAGCGGCACCAGCCCTTCTTCAACATCCGCCTCAAGGACGACAAGCGCTACCCGTACCTCAAGATCGACCTCCAGAACCCCTGGCCGCGCGTATACATCACCCGTCGCATCGAGAAGGACGGCGCGCGCTACTTTGGCCCCTATGCGAGCGCCGGCTCGGTGCGGGCGACCCTCGATCTGGTAAAGAAGCTCTTCCCCTGGCGGTCCTGCACCAAGGAGATCACCGGCGACGACGCCCGCCCATGCCTCGACTTCTACATCAAGCGCTGCATCGCCCCCTGCACATCGTTCTGCACCCGGGAGGAGTACGACGAGGTCATTCAGCAGGTGGTCCTCTTCCTCGAAGGCAAAGCCGACGACCTCCTGAGGCGGCTCCGGCAGCAGATGCAGTCCGCCGCCGCGCGCATGGAGTTCGAGCGAGCGGCGATGCTACGCGATCAACTCCGTGCCATTGAGCGAACGGTGGAACGGCAGGCCGTTTCCACGACCAGAAAAGAGGACCTCGACATCTTCGGACTGGCTCGCAACGGCGACCAGGCGTGTGTCCAGGTGTACTTCGTTCGCGGCACGCAGATGATCGGCCGCGACAACTTCGTCCTCGAAGGCGTGAACGGTGAATCCGACAGCGCCGTCCTCAGCAGCTTCCTGGAGCAGTACTACGAAAGCGCCCAGTACATCCCTCGCCTGGTGGTGGTCCCCTCGATCCCCACTGACCACGTCGAGCTCCAGGGCGTGCTCGAGCAGAAGCGCGGTTCAGCCGTGGAGATCCGAATCCCCGCGCGCGGTGAGAAGCGCCGGCTCGTCTCCATGGCAACTGAGAACGCCCGCGAAGCCCTCGACATGCTCCAATTGAAGTGGCTCGCGGATACCACGCGCACCGAGCAAGCCCTCGAACAGCTCCGCGAGGAGCTCGCTCTGCCCAACGCGCCGCGCCGCATCGAGTGCTATGACAACTCGAACCTCCAGGGAACCAGTCCTGTCTCCAGCATGGTGGTCTTCGTTGATGGCAAACCTGCCCCGGGCCAGTACCGCCGCTTCCGCGTCAAGACCGTCGTCGGTGCCGATGACTTCGCCACCATGCGGGAGATCATGATGCGCCGCTTCAAGCGCGCGTCAGAGTCGCGACCGCCACCATCCGTACCGTCGGACCCGGCCGGGACGGACGCCCCGCCGGAAGGCCCCCCCACCTCTACCCCGCTTTTCCCGCCATCTGAAGGGTGGGACCTTCCCGACCTGGTCATCATCGACGGGGGCAAGGGGCAGCTGGCGGCCGCCAGCGGCGCGATGCGCGAGTTGGGGGTGCATTCCATTCCCGCCGTCGGTCTTGCGAAGCGCTTCGAGGAGGTCTTCGTCCCCGGCGAAGACGAGCCGATCGTGTTGCCGCGTGGCTCCGAGGCCCTCTACCTCGTGCAGCGTCTCCGCGACGAAGCCCACCGCTTCGCCATCACATATCACCGCCAGGTGAGGGCCCGGGCCGCCGTCCAGAGCGCGCTCGACACCATTCCCGGCGTCGGTCCCAAGCGCAAGAAGGCCTTGCTCAAGAAGTTTGGCAGCGTGAAGGCCATACGCGAGGCCGAATTGGACGACGTCGCCAGTACCGTGGGCTTCACTCGCGCCCTCGCGGAAAAGGTCAAGGACCTCGTGTGAGTCTGTTTTCTTCGTTGGTGCGACCGTCTCCGCGCGACAGCCTTGTGGCCGTGGGCCCTCCCGGCGGGTTTCGCGGCCCACGCCCCCGGGATACGCTTTGGCTGATGAGGAAACGGCAATCCGGACGGACAGCGGCGTTCTTCGCGATCGCCGTTGTCCTGTGGTTGGCGGTCGCCACTGGCGGCCTGGTGACGACCGCCGGGTCAGCCCCCGCAGACCCTCTTCCCTTCCGTCTCTTCGCGGGCGCCGTCGCCCGTGACGGGGCCGCCCTCCATGTCACGCTGTCCTCGGACTCGGCCTACCAGGGCGGCGCCATCCTGATCACCGCGAGCGACGGCACCGCCGGGACCGTCACCATCCTCGGCCGCAGCAGCGCACTTGGCAGCGACGGCGCTGGCGGCCTCGCGGGCTTCGTCGGCTTCGGCACCGGGGATCCGGCCGGCCCGGCAGTCCTCACGATTACCGTCACCCGCAGCAGCGGCGCCGTCGAGACCATCTCCCGGGTCTTCTCCATCCGCAGGACGCAGTGGACAGTTGACTACATCGATCTCCCACCTGACGTGGGCGGCCTCCTCGACCCCGCCATCGTTCGGGCCGAACAGGAACGCCTGGATGGCCTCTACGCCGGCGTGTCAGCCCGGCGGTGGCAGAGCACCTGGAGCGCTCCGCTCCCGGGGCCGATCACACCCGCCATGGTCACCTCCTACTTCGGCGAGCAACGATCGTTCAATGGCGGCCCCGTTGGGGGCCACCACGGGGGCACTGACCTGGGCGTCCCCGCCGGTACCCCTGTGTACGCCGCGAATGACGGCCGCGTCGTCCTTGCCGATTTGCTCCAGGTCCGCGGGAACATGGCGGTTGTCGACCACGGCGGAGGGGTCCTCTCCGGCTACGCCCACATGGATTCCATCGCCGTCTCCGCTGGCCAGTCCGTCGTGAAGGGGCAGCTGATCGGCCGCGTTGGCACAACGGGGCTCTCGACCGGACCTCATCTCCATTGGGAGATGTCTGTCGCCGGAGTGCTCGTCGACGGGCTTCGGTGGCTCGACGGCAGCCAGGGGTTTTAGACAGTGGACCTGAGCAAACCGCCGGGTATGATCCGGTCATGATCGCAAGCGCGAGGTCGGTCTCCGCGCCCTTTCCACCGGCGCCGCGCCTGGCGGGCGTTTGCCTCTCACGGGATTACTGTTGAGAGCGGCCCAGCGGGTGGCCTTCGTCACCGCGCTCGCGACCGTCGCCCTCATCGCCCTTGGGGCCCTTGTGCGAGCGACAGCCTCCGGGCTCGGCTGTCCCGACTGGCCAACCTGCCATGGCGGTGTGATCCCGCCTGGCGGCCAGCACCCCATTCTCGAGTATTCCCATCGGTTCGTCGCCTCCGCTGTCGGTCTGATGGTGATCGCCACTGCGGTCCTCGCCTGGCGTCACTACCGCCTCATCGCCTTCACACGCTGGACGGCCACGGCCGCCGTGCCGCTGGTTGCCGCCCAGGGCGTTCTCGGTGCCATCGTGGTCTGGTGGGAACTCCCCCCGCTGGTTGTCGGAACCCATATGCTGACGGCGATGCTTGTGCTCGCCTGTGAACTCGCCACCGCCATTTCCATGTATGCGGAGGACCCGGCGCGCCGGGCACGGTTCACCTCGTTCGACCGGCGGCGCATTCGCCCCGTCGGCACGACGGCCCTGTTGGCGCTTGCCTGGATGTCTGCGATCGTCTGGGTCGGCGGTTTCATGGCGGAGAGCGGCGCGAGCACGGCCTGTGGCGCCTGGCCAACATGCAATGGGTTCGCCATCTTCCCCGGCGCCGATGACGAGGAAATCACGCACATGGCACACCGCTACCTTGTCGGCTCCTTCGCGATCGTCATCGCGGTATTCGTCGCCAGGGCGTGGCGCCGCCGCGGGGAGTTGCCCTGGGCCACCGAGCTCGCCGGCGCAACGGCCGCGCTTTTCGCCGCCCAGGTCGTTGCGGGCGCGATCAACGTCTGGTTCGCTTTCCCGGACGCTGTCACCGTGGCCCACACGGCGCTTGCCGCCTGCGTGTGGTTCGTTCTCTCCTCGGCGGCACTCCTGGCCCTCTACAACCCATCGGGGGCATTCGCCCCGGGTACTCCCCATCCGCTCGAGGCGATCGCTTGAGCACCCAGGTAGTCGCCATTGCGCGCGTCCCGTTCTGGACGGTGTGCCAGGCCTACATCGAGCTGACCAAGCCGAGGATCATCGCGCTCCTCCTCATCACAACCGCACCGGCGATGATGGTTGCCGACCATGGCCTGCCTTCCCCCTGGCTGGTGCTCGCCACGCTGGTGGGCGGTGCCGTCTCAGCCGGAGGGGCCAACGCCATCAACTGCTGGTACGACCGCGATATCGATGGTGTCATGAAGCGCACCCGTGGCCGCCCGCTCGTTACCGGCATCATCCGACCATCGCACGCACTCCTCTTCGGCGTCGCCCTTGGCGGCAGTGCCTTCATCTTCATGCTCGCGACCACGACGGTGGCTGCGGCCTCTCTGTCGCTGGCGGCGCTGCTCTTTTACGTTTTTGTCTACACGATCTGGCTGAAGCGCCGGACTCCTCAGAACATCGTCATCGGTGGTGCCGCAGGCGCCTTCCCGCCCGTGGTCGGCTGGGCCGCCGTCACCGGCGGAGTTTCCCTCGCATCGCTCCTGATGTTCGCCATCATCTTCCTGTGGACCCCGCCACACTTCTGGGCCCTGTCTCTCCGCCTGGAGAAGGACTATGCGGAGGCCCGCATCCCGATGCTGCCCGTGACCGCGGGGCCGGCGGCCACCCGTGCCCAGATCCTCGCCTACTCGATCGCGCTGTTCCTGGTAACGCTCGTCCTAGTCTTCATCGGCGCCGCCGGGGCGCTATACGCCGTCGTTGCCCTGGCTGGCGGCGCCATCTTTGTGTGGCAGGCCGGGCGTCTCTGGCGCGCGCCCGACAGCACCTCTCCTATGACCCTCTACAAGTACTCCCTCCTCTACCTCGCGGCGGTGTTCATTGCCATGGGTGTCGACGCCCTGGTTCCTGGCTAGGAGCCTTCCATGTCGCCCGCGTCTTGCCCGGGAGTTCGGAGGCGCGGAGCGGACAGCTACCGTCGACGCCAACAAGGCTGCAGACCGCCCCTTGCACACGGTAAGATCCGTGCAGCGTTGGTTTCGTCGCCTGCCCGGGCGGCAGCGCACAGGAGGACCTCGAACCGTGGATCCACACGCGGCCGCACACAGCACGCCTCAGCAGCCCCTCGCCCCCGGGCTCACCGCCTGGCCGGTCGTCGTCGCCACCGCCACCGTGATCCTCGGCCTGGCTCTCCTCTGGTGGGGCCGGGATACGAGCGACCAGTTCGCCTGGCCCTTCCTCGGCGCAGCCATCGTCACGACGGCCGTCGCCGTCGGCGCCTGGGTCGCTGACGAGAGCAGGTCCAGGCAGCGCTGGGCCCGGCTCGGCGACCGCGCGCGCCCCGCGCGTCAGACGCAGGTCATCACCTTCGCCATCGCGGAAGGCCGTATCGAGGCCGCACGCACGTCCGGCGGCGTTCTCGAAGCCCTCTCGCGGTCGGACAGCTCCTTGCGGGCCCTGCCCGGGTTCCAGGACATCCGCGTCGTCGTTTCACCGGCATCCTCGGGCCCATCGCAAGCGCTGTGTGAGACGACATGGTGGGACCGCGGCGCCCTCGCAACGTATGATCGGACGCGTCAGACAGTCCTCGACCTGCTGAACTCCCGCTCGGATCAGGTCGTGCCCGGCTCGGTCCAGGTGTTCGATATGGAGGTTGTTCACGACCCCAAGGAGGTTTCCGTGCGGCTTGGGGTGGCTGCTGCCACCGGCCTCCTCGCGGTCGTCATTGCCGGCGGTTTCGCGATCGGTGCCGGGCTCTCAACGTTCGCGGAATCCACGACTACTTCTGCCCCTCCCGCTGCCGACGAACCCGCCTCTTCCGGCGCGGCCATCTCCGCTTCCGGAAGCAGGTTTGATGCCTCCAGCCTTGAGGCCACAGCCGGTACGGAGTTCGCCATCACGTTCCGGAACAAGGAGTCCATCCCCCACAACATCCACTTCTACGACCGAAAGGACGGCCAGACCCTGGCTCCCGGGGCCGAGGGCAAGATCATCAAGAAGGGCGCGAGCGAAACCCTGAAGTTCACGGTACCCACCGCCGGGGCTTACTTCTTTCAGTGCGACGTCCACCCCGACCAGATGAAGGGGACGTTCATCGTCAAGTAGCTGCGAACGGGCCGCACCACGCCAGCCGCGGGCCGGCAATCAGCTCCGGCTCGACCCTGCCGCACTTCGCTTGGCTCTATTCGAGGGCTCCGTCGAGCAGCAACTCCACGAACTCGTCGTCCGTGAGACCGATCAATTCCTTGTAGACGTACTCGTTGTCCTCCCCCATGAGCGGCGCTGCCTTCGTCAACTCCGCCGGCGTCATCGAGAGCCGGAAGGAGGGACTGTCATAGGTGCGTTCGCCCATCACCGGGTGGCTGAGCGTCCAGTAGTGGCCACGATGTGCGAGCTGCGGATCACGGTGAATCTCCTCGGGCGACTGGACCACGCCGCACGGGACCCCGTTCTTCTGCATCCACTCCATCAACTCGTAGCTGGTGAACTTCCGGATCGTGACCCCTTCAGTCCCTTCGACGGCCTCCTCCACCGGGTCGACTTCGCGACGGGTCATGTACTCGATCCAGGCCCCGAGGTGGCGGTCGATCTCTTTCTGCTCGTTCAACCGCTGCCACTTGCGGCGCATGCGTTCAAGGTCGCACCACTCCGGGCGCCCCATGGCCGCCTTCAACCCGGCCCACTCCTGCTCGGTGAAGCAAGCGATGACGAGGTACCGGCCATCGCGGCAGCGATAGCAGCCGTGGGGAGCCGCTTCCGGGTCGCGATTGCCCATGCGCACCTGCTCGTGGCCATTGGCTGTCCAGTCGAGGATCGCTGTCCCGAGGCCGTGCAGAGCCGCCTCCATCTGGCTGAAATCGACCAACTGCCCCTTGCCCGTGCGCCGTCTGTAGTCCAACGCGGCGACCAGCGCCACGGCTGCGATGTGGGGGACGAAGAAGTCGGTGTATGCAACGCCCGTGCCGATTGGCGGCCCGTCGGGCCAGCCAGTCAGATGGTTGTACCCCGTGGCCGCCTGGAGCACGTGCCCGTATCCCATGTACTGCGACCACGGTCCCGTTCGGGCGAAGAGCGGCATCGAGATCATCACCAGGTCCGGCCGCACTGCTCGCAGAGCCTCATACTCCAAGCCCCACCTGGCCATCGTGCCCGGCGTGAAGGACTCGGTCACGACGTCGCACTTTGCGATCAGCCGCCGTACGAGTTCGGGGCCTCGCGGGTGCTTGAGATCCACGGTCATCCCGAGCTTTGAGCTATTGAAGTTGGCATAGTACCCGGAGTTGTTCACGCCGGGCTCGTCGTTGATGAAAGGACCCACACGGCGTAGAGCCTCCGGGTAGGTCGATGACTCGATCCGGATGACCTCCGCTCCGTGGTCGGCGAGGTATTTCGCGACTGTTGGCCCGACGCCCACCCACGAGAAATCGGCCACCCGCAGTCCGGCAAACGGTTTCGCCGGGCTCGTTTCTCCTTGCATCGTCAGAGCACCATCCTCGCCCGCAGTCGGCGGATCTCAGCCGTATCCATGCCCAGCAGCTCGCCGTAGACCTGCTGATTGTGCTCGCCCAACCGGGGCGCCCGTCCGCGCTGCATCGCGGGCGTTTCGCTCAACCGGAACGGCACTCCGGGGTAGAGGAATGATTCGCCAAGGTCCTCGTGTTGCACCCACACGAAGTAGTCGCGCGCGGCGAGCTGCTCGCACTCCACGATCTCGCGCGGGCTGAGCACCGGGGCCCACCCGGCGCCACGCCGTTGCGCCTCCGCTACCAGCGCCAGCTTGGGTCGCGGCTTGCAGAAGCGTGAGAGCACGATTTCGACGTAGCCCTGCTCTTCCGGTGAGAGCACCCCCGCCGACAGCCGCGAGCGCCAATCGTGCGAATCGAGGCCTCGCGCCTCGCCACACTCCGCCAGCCAGTCGATGATGGCCGCGCCTTTCGGCCCGATCAGGCCTCCGAGCCCCAGGCACGTCACCCAGCCGTCCGCCGTCTCGTAGAGGTACTGCGACCCCGGGACTCCCGCCGTGTTGCGCCTGATCCCGGGCCCCCGCTGGTTGACGCTTCGGATGTCCCAGATCTGCTGGGCGTTGTCCATGGTGTTCGCCATCGCTTCCTGCATGGAAGCGTCGACGTGTTGCCCGATCCCGCCATTCACACCTCGCGCGTAGAGCGCGATCATCGCTCCCGCCGCTGCCTGGACGTTCGCCTGCGCGTACGCCTGCGGCGTGGATGTGCGAACCGGCCCATGCTCGTCATCACCGTTCAGGTACATCTGGCCACCCATCGCCGCCCCGACGATGTCGGTGGCAACCATGTCCCGGTAGGGGCCGGTCTGGCCGAAGTTGGTGATGCTCACGACGACAAGCCCGGGGTTGCGAGCGTGCAGCGTCTCGAAGTCGAGGCCGAGACGCGCAGACTCACCCGGTGGAAACGTCTCGATCACAACGTCTGCGTGCTCGGCGAGCCGTGCCGCGAGGTCCCGCCCCGGCTCCAGCCGCAGCTCGCAGGTCACCGAACGCTTCCCGGCGTTCATCACCCACCAGTGAAGACTGGTCTCGGGGCCTCCTTCGCCTCTAAAGAACGGCCCGTTCTGGCGGGTCGGATCGCCTTCGCGTGGTTCGACCTTGATCACGTCCGCGCCGAGCTCGGCCAGTAGCCGGGCGCAAAGCTGGCCCTTCTCATCGGCAAAATCAAGCACGCGGTAGCCCGAAAGCGGACCATCGGGGTGAGGAAGCGGCACTGGAGGTTCGTCGGTCATCTGTCCACTGTTCTACCGGCTCCGGCCGCGCCATTCAAGCGTGCTCGCTCCCCACCTGTCTAGCTGCCGCGCGCCGAGAACCCGGGCAGTGCCCCGCCCGCTTCGATGCCGCCATCGAGACCTTCGGCGATCCGATCGAGCAGGCCACTGAGACCCCAGCGCATCTCGGCCGAGACATGCACAACGTTCGCCGGAGGCGCGCCTGCCGCGCCAAGCAGCGTGCGTACTCCCTCAAAGTCGCCGACCGGTGCTCCGTCGGTGCCGACCAGCAGGTCGACCTTGTTGAGCACGAGCAGCGTCGGCTTCTCCGACACGCCGAGGTCCTTCAAAGTCGCGTCCACGGTCTGAGCGTGCTCGAACGAGTTCGGATGTGCTATGTCGAGCACATGCAGGAGGAGATCCGCCTCGTCCAACTCCTCGAGGGTCGCCCGGAAGGCGGCCACCAGGTCTGTGGGGAGCTTCTGGATGAACCCAACCGTGTCAGTCAGCAGCACGGTCTCGCCGGATGGTAGTCGAAGCCGGCGAGTCACCGGGTCCAGGGTGGCGAACAGCTTGTTCTCGGCGAGCACGTCGGCCCCCGATAGCGCCGTCATCAGCGTTGACTTGCCCGCGTTGGTGTACCCGATGAGCGCCACGACTGGTATTCCTGCGCGCCGCCGCTGGCGTCGATAGAGCGCGCGCTGCTGCCTTACGCCTTCCAGGTCGCGCTTGATCTTGCTTATGCGGCTGCGAATCAGCCGGCGGTCCGTCTCGATCTGGGTCTCGCCAGGACCGCGCGTCCCGATCGCGCCTTCCATTCGTTCAAGGTGGCTCCACTGGCCCGCCAGGCGCGGCAGCAAGTACTGCATCTGCGCCAGCGCGACCTGCAGGCGACCCTCCCGTGTTTGTGCTCGCGTCGCGAAGATGTCGAGGATGAGTGCGGTCCGGTCGATCACCTTCGTGCCCAGCGCCGTCTCCAGGTTCCGCTGCTGCGATGGCGAGAGCTCGTCATCGAAGATGACCACATTGGCAGTCGCGTCGCGTGCCGCCTCGGCCACCTCTCGCACCTTGCCTTTGCCGATGTAGGTCGCGGCCACCGGGTGTTCGAGCCTCTGTGTCGCCCTGCCCACAACGTCCGCCCCTGCGGTCCGCGCGAGCTCTGCCAGCTCGCCAAGCGACTCCTCGGCGGGCAGCAGGCTCCCGAACGTGTCGGCGGCGACAAGGTAGGCGCGGTCGACAACGGGTGCAGTGGAATGAACGGATCGGGCCATGAGACGGACGCCTACCCCTTTGACGGCAGAATTCCCGGCCGCTTGCAGGTATCACGGACGGTTCTGTTCTTCAGTTCGCGATGGCGCGGGACTGTTTGGAATCGGTTCGCCACCGAATTCTTCCAGAGGAAGTGCCCGCCGCCTTCGCGCAAGAAGAAGCACCCGTTGCCGTTGAGATGTCGAATGAATGCCGAACGCTTCACCCGACAGTGACGATTTGCTTCACCGCCGAGGCGGGCATCTCTCTCGTCGCTTCGTCCCGCAAGTACTCAGGCACAAGCTGAATCGCCGCCGCGAGGCCCTTTCGCGCGTCGTCCGGAGTGCGGCCCTGGCCAATGGCACCTGACACTTCGGCGCACGACGCGACCCCCCACCCGTCACTACGCGGCTCGATGATCGCCGTGAACTCGTTCTTCACGCGACGATCATAACACGCTGTTGCTGCCGCCCGCCGAACACTCAACCGGGCGGATTGGGTACCGAATGGTCGCGACAGATGTGCCGCGCAAGATTGCTCGTGATCTCCGTGTGGCGCGGGTTGACACGCTTCACCCGACGACGATGGTGTCTCGGAGAGCGGTCGGCGAGGCATCTTTCAGTCCCATTTAGCGGCGAACCTCAAGCATCAGCTCGATGGTCCGGCCCTGCCCGTTTGCTCCGGGCGCCTCCGGGCAAGGAGCCCAGTACCAGCCATCGTCAGCGCCACGCTCGATGATCGCCGCGAACTCGTTCTTCGCGCGACGACGACAACACGTGGATGCCGTCGCCCTGTGCACGTTTGGCGCCTACCATTCAGGCCAGATTGCCATGGTCGAGAACCGACTCCCGCCCATCGATCCCGGTGAGAAA
>CAZCDK010000019.1:0-16353 GCA_964497285.1 uncultured Anaerolineaceae bacterium
TCGGCTCGCAGCATGGCGCGCTTGATGATGTCGGCCGCCGTGCCCTGGATGGGCATATTGATTGCTTCGCGCTCGGCCGCACTGCGCACCTGGAAGTTCGTGCTCCGGATCGCGGGAAGGTAGCGTCGCCGTCCGAAGAGCGATTCCGCGTACCCTTTCTCTCTCGTGAGCGCCAGCGTCCGCTGCTGCCATTCGGCAATGCCCGGGAAGTTGGCGAAGTACGTCTTGATGAACGCGTCGGCCTCCTCCCGTGTCATGCCCGTGCGGCTGCTGAGACCGAATTCGCCCATCCCATAGGCAATGCCGAAGTTGACCATCTTGGCTGTGTCCCGCATCGGCCGCGTCACTTCTTCGGGCGTCACGCCGTAGACGGTGGCGGCCGTGGCGCGATGGATATCCTCGTCGGCGAGGAAGGCCCGGATGAGGCCGGGGTCATCGGTGATGTGGGCCAGCACGCGCAGCTCGATTTGCGAGTAGTCGACGGCCACCAGCCACGGGTCGTCGAAACCTGACGCCACGAACGCCCGCCGGATGTCACGTCCCGTGTCGGTCCGCACAGGGATGTTCTGGAGGTTCGGGTTCGTGCTGCTCAGCCGGCCGGTTGCCGCCACCGTCTGCTGGAAATCCGTATGAATGCGTCCATCGCCGCCCACCGCGGCGGGGAGAGCATCGAGATAGGTCGACTTCAGCTTGGTAAGCTGCCGGTACTCAAAGATGAGGTCGATGATCGGGCTCACCGGCCGCAGCGATTCGAGGGCCCGCTGGTCGGTGCTGTAGCCCTGGGTGGTCTTGCGGCTCTTGGGCAGCCCGAGTTCCTTGAAGAGGATGTCGCTGAGCTGCTGGGGGCTGCCGATGTTGAACTCGTGTCCCACCATTTCGTAGATGGCCCGTTCCGCGCGGGCGATGTCGACTACCATCCCGCGTGAGATGTCCCGGAGCACGCCAGTGTCGAGGGCCACGCCGGATTCCTCCATCCGGTACAGGACCGCGACTAGCGGCAGCTCCATGTCGCGAAAGAGCGATGTCTGGCCTCGTTCCTCAAGCTGCGCCTCGAGTTGCGGCCGGATGCGCAACAACATATCCGCCTGTTGGCAGGCGTACTCCGCAACTCGCTCCATGTCGGCCTGCGCCAGGGGCAAAGCGTTGCGCCCGGTGCCGGTCAGGTTGAGGGCCGTGACCGTTTCGATGTGCAGCCGCTCACTGACCAGCGCTGGCAACGATGAGGAGGTTTCCCCCAGCAGGAAGGCGGCGATCGCCACATCGAATTCGGCACCACCGAGCATCATGCCGCTGCGGGAAAACAGGTGCAGCAGGGACTTCGTGTCGTAAACCGTCTTGGCCACACCGGCATCCGCCAGCACCGGCCCCAATCCACCGCGCACCACGTCGAGAGGCAGCTGCGCTAGCGTGGCTTCGAGGCGCGGAGCGTGCCCAACCGGAACGTACCAGGCTCGTCCGGGCTCCGTCGCAAACGCAAACCCGAGAAGCAACGGGTGGATCGTGTCGCCCGCGCTCGACAGCGCGGCGAAACCGAAACGCCCGCTTGCCGCCAACGCCGCCGCCAGGTCGGCAAGCACCGTCGTGTCCGTCACCATGGAGTAGTCGATCGAGACGGGCTGTTCGGTGGCTTCTGCCTCCGGCGGGCCCGTTCCGTGCCCGATGATCTCGGGCAACCGCGCCAGCAGCGAGCGGAATTCAAGTTCACGGAACAGCTCCGCGATCTTGTTGTAGTCGTAGTCACGGACCACGCAGGCCGCCAGGTCGAACTCAATCGGCAGGTCAGTGTGGATCGTGGTCAGGTCTTTGTTGCGCCGGGCGAGCCCTTCTCCGTCCGCGAGCTTCTGGCGCAAAGAGGGCGCCCTTACCTCTGAAAGGTGTTCGTAGATCGACTCTACCGGGCCAAACTGGCGAATGAGGTCGGTCGCGGTCTTCTCGCCAATCCCCTTGATGCCCTCGATGTTGTCGCTCGTGTCGCCCTTCAGTGCCTTGTAGTCGATCATCAACCGTGGGCTGAATCCCCAGCGTGTGACAGCCGCGGCTTCGTCGTAGATCACCGTGTCGCGCTGGTAGGGACGGAACATGAACAGCTTCACGTTCGGCCCGATGAGTTGCACCAGGTCGGTGTCGAGCGTCACCACGAAGGTCTCGATGCCGAGTTCGCCGGAGACCCTGGCTATTGTCCCCGCGAGGTCGTCCGCCTCGTAGCCGGGTTCCTCGAACACGGGGATGTTGAAGGCTTCGAGCATCTCCCGGACTCGCGCCATCTGCGGGAGCAGGTCGGAGGGAGTCTCCCGTCTGGTCGCCTTGTACTCCTCGTGCGCCTCGTGGCGGAAGGTCTTGCCCTTGGCGTCCCATGCGGCGCAGATGTGCGTCGGCCGCAGCTGCTCGATCACCCGCAGCAACGATTCCGCGTATCCGTAAGTGGCGAAGCTTAGCTCGCCCTTGGACGTCATGAGCGGGTTCGGTGCGCTGCCCAGCGCAAAGAACGCGCGGTATAGGATGCCGTGCGAGTCAAGGATGACCATGCGGGGTTTCGTCGGCACGGGCACCCAGCGATTATAGCCGTCCCGGTTGCGAAGACCTGCGCCCCCGGTGTGTCCACAACAGCGACGCCCGAGCTCGTCGAAGGATGTGAAGGGACTCATATGCCTTCCGATCGACGAGCTGGTCGTCGGGCTGGCCTTCCTCGGGGCACGGGAACCGCGCCCTCGATGCTTGCCTGTCAGTCCTCGCGACCGGTAACTCAAGGCCCTCCGGGGCAGTAGACTGGGCCCACCAAGCATCCAGAGGAACGGTCCCATGGATTTCCGCCTGTCTCCCGCCCAGACTTCGTTCCAACAGGAAGTCGCGAGCTTCATCACCCACGATCTGCCCGGCGGTTGGAACGCGGACTTCGAGTCGATTGATGCCCAGATGGCCGTAGAGCGCGAGGTGATGAGGCGGCTTGCTGCGCGTCATTGGCTTGCACTGCCATGGCCCAAAGAGGTCGGCGGTCTGGGCGCGACTCCGATGGAACAGCTCGTCTTCAATGAGCTGATGGCCTACCACCGCGTCCCCGGCGTGATGAACATGGGCGTCGCCTGGGTCGGCCCCGTCGTCATGCTCTATGGCACCGATCGGCAGAAGAAGGACTACCTGTCGCGCATTGCCGACGGCAGCGACATCTGGTGCACGCTCTACTCCGAGCCTGGCGCCGGCTCGGACCTCGCCGCCATGCAGACGCGGGCTGTCCGTGATGGCGACGACTACATCCTCAACGGCCAGAAGATCTGGACCACGTTCGGCCACTACGCCGACTGGGGTTGGCTCGCTGCCCGCACCGACCCCGACGCTCCGAAGCACAAGGGGCTCTCGACCTTCGCAGTCAAGATGGACACGCCGGGGATCACGATCCGGCCGCTCGTCAACATGACTGGCGCACACGAGTTCAACGAGGTCTTCTTCGAAGACGTGCGGGTCCCCGCGTCGAACCTCGTCGGGGAAGAGAACCGCGGCTGGTATCACGTCGCCGTCGGCCTCGATTTCGAGCGCTCCTCCATCGGTGCCACGTCCAGCGCCCGCCGTGCCATCGATGATATCGTCGCCACCCTGCGAGACCGCGCGGTCAGCGTTGGTCACGCCATCCGGCACCGGGTCGCCGACCAGGCAATCGCCGTCCAGGTGCTGCGCAACATGGCCTACAACATCGCATCCATGCAGGGCGGCGGCGTCGTTCCGACGCGCGAAGCTCAGATGGCCAAACTCTTCGGGGCCGAACTCCAGCAGCGCGTGGCGGCAACCGGGGTCCAGGTCTTCGGCATGGGAGGACAGGCCGCAAAGACCGGCTCCCCGGCGGATGCCGCGGCGTACGCTCTGCTCCGCGCCGTCGCTAACACGATCGAAGGCGGCACAAGCGAAGTGCAGCGGTCTGTCATCGCCACCCGGGGGCTCGGCTTGCCGCGCGAATAGCCGCCAGGCCCTCTCGTACACCATCGCTCGGACAGCCTATACTTCGGCAGACACGAAGCACTGGAGGTCGCCCATGTCACGTCCTGTCCTTCGCACCGGGCTCTGCGACTTGCTCGGCATCGAATACCCGGTCCTACTCGCGGGAATGGGTCCCGTGGCGGGGGGCATGGGTGGCGTCGCCACAGCCGAACTCGCAGCGGCAGTCTCGAACGCCGGTGGCCTGGGTGTGCTCGGCGGCGCCGGTTGGGGCGCAGAGCGCCTTCGTGAGGAGATCCAGAAGGTCCGCAGCCTCACGGACAGGCCTTTCGGCGTCGATCTCCTCCTCCCTTCCAACTTCATGGGCGGCGCTGCTTCCGGAGAGCTTCCCCCCGACCCGCGAGAACTCATCCCGGCCCAGGTGCTGGCTGGCATGCGCAAGATCGCGGCCGACCTCGGTGTCGACTACCTCGAGATGCCGAGCCAGGGTGCGCCCGCGATACCGCGCGCCACCGGGGGCGGGATGTCGGATGCCCAGATGGAAGTCGTCATCGAAGAAAAGGTCCCCGTCTTCGCCTCCGGCCTTGGCAACCCCGCGCCTTTCGTCGAGCGGCTTCACGCGAACGGCACCATCGTCCTGTCGCTCGTCGGCAACGTGAAGAATGCCCGTCGCGTCGCCGACGGAGGTGCTGACGTGGTCGTTGCCCAGGGTCACGAAGCTGGCGGGCACACCGGCCGCATCGGTACGCTTGCCCTCGTGCCGCAGGTCATCGATGCCGTCACGCCCAGGCCCGTCGTTGCCGCTGGGGGTGTCGGCGATGGCCGGGGACTGGCGGCCGTGCTGGCGATGGGTGCTGTGGGCGCCTGGATCGGCACCGCCTTCCTCGTCGCGAAAGAGGCGAACCAGCCACTGGCCCAGCAGCAGCGCATCATCGCCGCCACCGAGGAAGACACGCGCGTAACGAAGCTCTACAGCGGCAAGACCATGCGGAACATCACCAACCCGCTCATCGAGGCCTACGACGCGAGCGGGATTCCCGCCCTGCCCATGGGCCTCCAGGGCCTGGCCACTCAGGACCTGATGTACTCCGTGAGGAAGGCCGGGCGGGAGGATCTCCTCATGAATGCTGCGGGCCAGATATCCGGGATGCTGAAGGAGGTTCGCCCCGCCGCCGACATCCTCCAGGGCATCGTCGCCGAAGCCGCCGAGATCCTGGGCCGTCGCCTCGCCCGTGCCGTCACCGCCGTGCCGGGGGCCTGACCGATGACTGACCGCGCCCTTGACGGCCTGCGTGTCGTCGAATTCACCGACGAACTCGGCTCCTACTGCGGCCGGCTCCTCGCGGATCTTGGCGCCGACGTCATCAAGGTCGAACCCCCGGGTGGCGCCGCCCAACGGCACACTCCTCCTTTCGTCGCCGGCTTCGAGCCGGGCCCCGACAACAGCCTCGCCTTCTGGGTGCACAACACGTCAAAGAAGTCGGTCGTCCTCGACCTCGACACGGACGAGGGCCAGGCCATTGCGCGGCAGCTTGTCATGGGCGCCGACGTTGTCATCGAAGACAATCCGCCGGGCTGGATGCTCCAACGCGGCCTGGATGCGCGCACGCTCCGAACGGCGAAGCCGAAGCTGGTCTACACGTCTATCAGCGGCTTTGGCCAGGATGGCCCGCACGCCAACTTCGCCTACACCGACATTGTCGGCCAGGCCATGGGCGGCGTCATGACGCTTGCCGGCGAGCCCGCCGACCCGCCCAACATCATCTACGGCCAGCAGGCAAATGTCTCAGCGAGCATCCAGGCGGCGCAGGGCACACTGATCGCCCTGCTTCATGCCGACGCTACCGGGCACGGCCAGCATGTCGACGTTTCCGCCCAGGAGGCGCTGTCTATGTCCCAGGAGACGGCCATGCAGACCTGGGACCTCCAGAAGCGGAACCGCACCCGGACCGGCGAGCGGGGCATGATTCCCATTCAGCTGCCGGGACTTGGCATCTACGATTGCACCGACGGCCAGGTCTTTGCGTACGTGCTGGCACCCGGCGGCGCCGAATTCGTCGAGCTGGTGGCCTGGATGCGCGAAGAGGGCCTGGCCGAGGATCTCGACGACGAGCCCTACGGGTCCATGTGCGCCGGGCTGAACATGGCCTACCTCACCCAGATCATGACAGACCCCGCGACCGTCGCTCCCAAGATCCTCGCCCTTGGCCACATCAACGAGGTTGTCGGGCGGTTCTTTGCCACCCTCAGCTCCACCGACGCGTACGAGCGAGGACAGCGTCGGCGGCTCCTGATCGGCCTTGTCTCGACGCCCAGAGACCTGGCCGAAAACGTCCAGCTCCAGGCGCGCGACTGGTTCTGCCAACTCGATGTGGACTACCTTGGCCGCCAGATCGAATTCCCCGGCCCGCCCTACCGCCTGTCGGTCACGCCGGCCCGGATCTCCCGCCCGCCTCGCCTCGGAGAGCACACGCGTTCTGTGCTCGCCGCTCTCCAGGGCTGAACGAGAGGTTGCCGTGATGAAACTCCCCCTTGAAGGCCTCCGCGTCGCCGATTTCTCCTGGTTCGGCGCCGGCCCAATCGCCGCCCAGACTCTCGCCACGTTCGGCGCCGAGGTCGTCCGGGTCGAATCCGAGACCAAGATCGATGCCCTGCGGACGGTGCATCCCTTCGCGATGAACCCGGACGGGACCTTCAAGTCCGGTTACAACGTCTCGGGGTACTTCAACAACTTCAACGCCGGCAAGCTCGGGATGCAGCTCAACCTGAACACTGAGAAGGGCCAGGCGATCGGCTACCGGCTCATCGAGAAGTGCGACGTCTTCCTGACCAACTTCACTCCCCGCGTCATCGAGAAGTGGAACCTGCGCTACGAACAGATCAGCGCCGTCAACCCGCGAATTATCGCCGCCTACGCCCCGATGCAGGGGCTCGAAGGCCCCCATCGTGACTTCCTTGGCTTCGGCGCCGTCCTCACTCCGGTGACTGGCATCAGCTACATGTCAGGCTTCCCGTCCCGGCCGCCAATCGGTGTCGGCACCAACTACCCTGACTACGTCGTGAATCCCGGACACACCACCACTGCCGTTCTCGCCGCGCTGCGCTATCGCAACAGGACCGGCAAAGGCCAGCTCGTCGAACTCCCCCAGATCGAATCCGTGGTTAATTCGCTCGGCACGGCGGTAGCCGACTACCTCGCCAACCGGGAGGTCCAGACCCGCACCGGCAACCGAAGCCCGATCGCCGCACCTCACGGGGCATTCCGCTGCCTCGACGATCCCTCCACGGTCGCTTCGCCCGACCGCTGGGTCGCCATGTCCTGCCGCTCGGACCGCGAGTGGGCGGAGGTCTGCGAGGCATTCAGCCAGCCGAATATGGTCACAGACCCGCGGTTTGCCACGTTCAGTGCCCGCAAGGCCAACGAGGACGAACTTGAAAGAATGGTGGGGGATTGGACGAAGACCCATCGAGCCGAAGATGTCATGACGCTCCTCCAGGAGCGTGGCATCCCCGCGGGCGTCGTTCAAACCTCGCAGGACATGCTCGAGCGCGCTCCCCATCTCAAGCAGCGCGGCTACTACCGCTACCTCGACCACGCCGAGACGGGCCGAGCTGCATACGACGGCCCGGCGTTCGTTCTCTCTGACACCCCCGGGCAGCTCCGCTGGCCCGCGCCCTTGCTCGGCGAGCACACCATGGAGGTCTGCGAACGCATCATCGGCCTCTCCATGGACGAAATCGCCGACCTTCTTGCCGAGGGCGTTCTGCTGTAGGCCTTCGGCATTGAGCGCGGGTGGCTCGCCCGCCTGATCGGCGGAAGACCGCCCGCGACGCGTTCGCGTCCAAAGCCTCCGCGAAGTCCTCAACTCCCTTGACTTCTGGTGTCGTGTGCGAGAGCAGCCCCTTTCGGTGAGGACAACATCCACGGCATGGGCGTCCGGGGCATCGATCACGACGGAGTGCCACTGCCCTCTCCCTCCGTGGCCCGGTGCTACCGCCCGTACAGACCGACCAGCTCCCCGGCGGCCAGAAGATGCGGCTTCATGGCGTTCTCCACGTCGGCCTTCGACGCACCGGCCGCCAGTTCCAGGGCCGCGTCCAGTGCGTACACCCGGAAGCTGTAACGATGGGGCTTCCCTCGTGGCGGGCACGGGCCGCCGTAGCCCGTCCGGCCCCAGCCATTCCTGCCGTCCAACGAGTCGCCAGGCAGCGCTTTCGAATCCCCCGGCTGCAACGCCCCGACGGTTGCCGGCAGGTTGAACGCAACCCAGTGCACCCACGTCCCGATCGGTGCGTCCGGGTCGTCCATCACAATCGCGAAGGCCATGGTCTCAGCTGGGGCGCCGCTCCATGCGAGCGGCGGTGACATGTCCGCGGCGTCGCAGGTGTATTCGCGTGGAATGGTCTCCTGCGCGGAAAAAGCAGTGCTCGTGACAGTCAGTGCCGGAACCGTTGTCATTTCGATTCCTCCAGAATGCCTGTTCCCACCGCACGCCGCGGCCAGCAAAGCAAGCGCCGGACCACGGAAGGCATTCAATCTCCAGAAGCGGCTCACCGTTCTCTCCCGCCCATGCTGGCGACATCTTAGCGCCCCCGGGCCCTTTCAGGACCATGCCCAGCGTCCGTTCTCGCTCCCGGGCAAGCTCAAGTAGACTTACGTCTCATGAGCACCTCCGCCCCAGCCGCTCAGGACCGCGCGTCCTCGACCCACACCTCCCGATCAGCCAGGCCGTTGACACGACCGCACCGGCGCACCCGTGCCGCCCTTGTTGCTGCCTTCGGTACGATTGCCCTCGCTTTCGCAGCCGTCTCTTGCGGCCGGGACGGAGACACGGACGCCACAGCCTCCTCCTCGCCAGACACCTCCGCATCCCGTTCGCCGTCTGCGACGCCGTCTGCGAACGCCATTGTGGCAGCGCTCGACAGGCACGTTGTTCCGCCCGAACTCGTCGACGGCTTCGCTCTTGGCAAGACGGGCGCAAAGCTGACGCTCGCCGTCTTCGAGGACTTCCAGTGCCCGTTCTGTCTCCGATACAGCGCGCTGTTCGAGCCGGCCATCGTGGACGACTACGTCAGGACTGGCAAGGTCCGCCTGGAGTTCCACCAGTACCCCATCATCGGCCAGGAGTCGCTTCAGGCTGCGGTGGCGTCGTGGTGTGCCGGTCAGCAGAACCGATTCTGGCAATACCACAAGAAGCTGTACATGATCCAGGCCGAGGCTGGCCAATTGGCACAGGAGAAGGTCGAAGTCGGCCGGTTCAGCGAAGCGAATCTCAGGGCCTACGCCGTCGCAGTCGGTCTCGCCGCCGGCCAGTTCGATGCCTGTTACGTCAGCGAAGGTGCTCTCGAAGCCGTGCGTGCCGACATCCGCCAGGCGCAGGCGCTCGGTCTGCGGGGCACCCCCTCATTTGTCCTGAATGGAAAGCCGCTGGCAAGCGGCTCACCCGCCACAGTCGCCGCCTGGCGCAAGCTTCTCGATGACGCGCTCGCCGCGAGATAGCAGCCCGGCGTTGGCCCGGTCGCGGGCTCCTTAGGCGCCAGGCGCGCTCCCGATCACGCCCTCGGCCAGGAGTGCCGGCCACTCAGATTCCGCCACGCCGATGCCCTCCAGCACCTCGTTCGTGTGCTGGCCGAGCAGCGGCGCCGGCCGAACATGCTGCGGACGCATGCCAGACCTGCGCATGGGAAGGGACGGGTACATGTGGAAACCGACAACGGCCCGCTCTTCCCCGACCCAGAATCCGCCCGCGGCCAGCGGTTCGAATGACAGCAGGTCGGCCTCGTTGCACACGGGTGCGGCCGGGACCCCCGCCCGCGTGCAGGCGGCCACCACGTCCTCGCGAGTGCGGGCCATCGTCCACGCCGTGATCTTCGCGGTCAGGGCATCCTGTCGCGCCGCGCGCGCTTCGGCGTGCGCAAGGCCTGCGTCGCGTGCCCAGGCCTCGCCGATGGCGTGCGCGAGCCGCGCCCATTGCGCATCGTCTTCGACTTCCAGTGCCACCCAGCAGTCGTCCCCGCGGCAGGCGAAAACGCCTGATGGCGTACTTCCCGGCCGGGCATTGCCCCGTCGCGCGGGTATTTGTCCTGTCGTCTGGAATTCGATCAGGTCTTCGGAAACCAACGGCAGGAAGCCTTCGAGCTGAGCGCACTCGATCAGCCGCCCGCGACCGTCGCGGGCGCCTGCGGCAAGGGCTGCAAGCGCTGCAGCCGCGCCGATGAGCCCGCTCACCGGATTGCCGAAAGCATTGCTCATCATCACCGGAGGCCCGTCCCGGAAGCCGATCAAGGACGTGAGACCGGACATCCCCTCGATCGTGTTGCCGAAGGCGAGGTAGCCCGCGTCTGGACCGTCCGAGCCGAAGCCAGGTTGGCGCAACATCAACAGTCCCGGGTTGGCCGCGCTCAGGGTTTCGAAACCGAGGCCCAGGTTTTCGATGACCCCCGCCCGGAAGTTCTCGACCACGACATCGGCCGTAGTGATCAGTCTTCGGGCGAGCTCGGCCCCTCGACGCGTGGCGAGGTTCAGGGTGATTCCTCGCTTGCCCCGGTTCACCGGATTGAAGACATGGCTGCGCTCGTGCAAGGCCAGGGTCGGGTCGTCGCCGGGGGGGCGAGAGCCGCGCCACCAGTCAAATCGATTGTGGCCCTCAACCTTGATCACGTCCGCTCCGAAGCCCGCGAGGATGTGTGACACCAGGGGCCCGGCCCACCCCATGGAGAGATCCACCACCCGAAGCCGGCCGTCCTGCCAGGGCAGGGCAGGTTCCCGCTGTCGAGACGCGGCCCCATTGCTCGCGATCACACGGACCGGGGCCCCAGGCACCTGCAATCTCCTGCCGGCGAGCGTGGTCACTGACTCCCAGGCGTTCCTGGCCTTCAGATGCGGCGAGTTGAGTACCTCGGCCACATCAGGATGTGACGAGGCAGGGATGCGGTTCGCCTGGAGTTCGTGATAGGCATCGATCCGCGTGCGCTCCGCAAGCCAGGGCAACAGGTACTCATCGAGAGCCGCAACGTTGCGCGATCGCTGCATCGGCGATGCGAATCGCGGGTCGTCGACAAGCTCGGGATGGCCGACGAGTGCCGCCAGCCTGACCCACTGGCTATGGAGCGAGGCGTGGATGCCGATGTACCCGTCTTTACAGGGCAGGGTGACGATCGTCGGTTGGGCATGGCTATACCGGTTGCCGCTCCTCCCCCGCAGTCGTCCGTAGTATTGGAAGGCGACCGAATCGTAGATCGTCGTGGCGGCAACCGCTTCGATGAGCGGCACATCAGTCAGGCCCGGGGCCTCCGGAGGCGCGCCCGGGTGGGCAAACCGCGAGAGGGCGGCCACAACCGCGCACAACCCACCAACAAACCGGCACTGCGCCCCGGGGGGGCCGAGCGGCTCGCGATCCGGGTCTCCGGTCGATGCCATCCAACCACCGGCAGCCTGGAGCACCAGGTCCGAAGCCGGCCTCTCACTCCAATCGTTGTCGAGCCCCCAAGGCGTGATCCAGATCACCCGCGCGGCGTGGCTCAGCCTGGTGAGCGTGCGCCGCGTCGCGCCTCCGACCGGCGCATCGGTGATCAGGACTCCGCCATCGAGGATCTCGAGGCGCGGCTCGGGTGTGAATGCCGCGCCTCGGCAAAGGAATGCCCCGAGTCCCTCGGGATCAAGCACGGTCGCGTGGTCGACCGTCGCGCCCAGGTGCTGCAGGAGCCAGCCGGCGTACGCGGCCGCGGCCGTGTGCGACCTGACGTGGAAACGCTCGCCCGCGAGGAGCTTCATGGCGGCGCATCATACGTGAAGATAGGGCGGTCGACCGGCTTGAGGGCCAGGACCGGGCGCGCGGCCTGCTCACGAGCCGCGCCAGGAGTGCTAAAGTGGGGCCGCGCCGCTCCAAGTCGAGCGGGCACCTTGCGCGATGATGACTCTCAACCTCCGGTCTGGTGGCGCAACCCGCTCCTACCCCGTCACCTGGACTCTCACGATTGGCCGCGCGACTGACAACGACATCGTCGTCGATAGCGGCGATGTGTCACGGCACCACGCCACGATCACTGCTTCCGGCCCCCTTGCGGTCTTTGTTGACCTCGGCAGCGCCAACGGGTCGAGAGTGAACGGCGTGCCGGTCGCGCCGAACACGCCCGTGACCATCCGTCCTGGGGACACGATCTCCGTCGCGGGTGCCCTGCTCGACCTCCTTGCCGATGCTCCCCGCGTGCCACTGCCGCCACCCACGGTAGGACCGGGCCCGTTCGACTGGTCGCCGCGCGTGGCAACCGCTCCGGTTCGCCACCGGGCCCGCGCCCGCACTGGCCTGGGCCTTGCCTCGTCGTTCGCCATCGTCGTTGCGTTCCTTGCCTACCTGCTCACCAACGCGGTCGACACGAAGCTCATCGAGGCGGACTTCTACAAGGGTGTCCTCGACCACGCCGGCGCCTACGACCGCAGCTACACGGAGGTGGCCGCAGATCCCTCTCTTTCCGGAGAGGTCGTCGACCTGACATGCGGGGGCACGGGCCTGTTTTCGGGCGCACTCGGGAATCTCATCCCGGGTAGTCTCCTCCCTGGCGGCTTGCTTCCCGGAAGCCTTCAACCCGGAAGCGTCTTGCCCAGCGATGTTGCCGGACCGGCCCTGGCTACAGCCGTGCAAGCCTTCGTCCCGGCGTCGCTTCTCCGCGCCATCGTCGAGGCCTCCATCGATCGTCTCATTGAGTTCCTGAAGCGCGATAGGCCGCTCAACATCTCCCTCGACGTCACGCCTGTGGTGGCGGGCGTCAACCTGATCCCGAAGGCCGTCGGCGAGTTCATCTGCCCCGGGATGGGGAACCTCGTCAAGGGCAAGTTCGTCCACGAGGTCAGTGACGGCGGTGGGAGACGTTACTTCCTCGGACCCCCTGCCGAGATCACGAACGATCTCGCTGACACGATCTCCTTCATCCGCTTTGCCAGTTGGGCGTCCGGCTGGGGGCGGATGGTCGCGCTCGTCGTCGTCGTCGCGCTCGTGGTTTTTCTCGGCATCCTGTTCTTTCCTGACTACCGCTTGATGCTGCGCTGGATGGGGTCACCCCTCGTGATCGCGGGCGGAGCCGGGTTCTTCGGCTGGCTCGTCGGCCGCGACATCCTGCGCCAACGCATCCTCGACGCCACTCTCGGTGCCGCGCCGACGGTCCCGGGCAGCTTCCAGCAGCTGTTCCGCGACGTGCTCAGTACCGCGTCGGATGACCTGACGCCCACGTTCTGGGTACCCTGCGCCATCGCCGCGCTCATCGGGGTCGTGCTGCTGCTCGCTTCGTTCGTTGCTCGGCCCAGCTCCCGCGGGTGAAAGAGGCTGGGGCTTCCGACGCAGGCATCACGCTAGGAACGCGATCACTGCGGCGGGGCACGAGGAGCGTGACGAGGCCGCTCATGGCGAGCAGGTCAGCCCCAGACGGGAGCGGCGTGGCCGATCGTGCACATCGGCATCACGTAGGCTGCACGCGGGTTGCCGTTGGCGATCTGTCAAGGGCCGCGAACAGGAGGCATCGGGCACGCTATTTCGCGTGCCATGTAAGAGACGCGAGAAAAGTGAAGACGCCGATGAGAGCCCATTCGGAGCCTATCGGCGTCTTTGACCACGTGAACACGCGAATAGCGAACTACTCCTGCCAGTAGTATCCTAATTCGTAGAGCTGAAAGATTGGTTTATTACCGCAATTAGCCGAGCACGTCTCCATCGGTGGATACTGTGAAGTGGGGTTTATCCAATGATTCTGACCGAATCCGGTTTGTTGATGAAGATGCGCTCCGATGGTCAGACAGGATGATTGTAACACCTGTCCATTGAGGATAGAATCCAGAATTAACGTAGAATTGCTGCCCGTGAAAATTGGATCCGGTGTGAACATAGCTCACGGTTGAATCATGGGCGCCTGAAAGTCGATAGAGGGAGACGGAAGTTGTTCTGCAGGTGCCACCCCAGTCGGTGACTAATGCTCTGCCGGTCGTGGAATAGCCGGCATTATTGGAACTGCTAGACCGAAAGTACACCCATTCCCCATGGCTGTTCTGCCAATCCAGTCCAGTGCCCCAATTGCTTGCGCCGAGGCATGTGCCATGCCAACCGCAGTTCAAGTAGTCGTTGACCCCGTCCGGTCTCGTTCCGCCCGGGTGAACATACACCCAGTAGCCGTAGGGCACGGCAGTGGCGTGGTCGAAGCGGCCCATAAGGCTTCCGAGAAGGCTCCCGGTCACGATGGCCAAGGCCAGTACCACTCTCGCAATCCTGTTCATTTGAAGAGCTCCTGGACGAGCGCGTCGAGGGAGTGGAGATAGACGCCATCACCACGGACCAAGGTCGTTACACGTGACTTCGGATCATGGACCACAATGGCCGAGGTTCCGACGCTCTCGATGACTGGTCGCAGGATCGCGGCGGGGTAGCCGGCGACCGTGCCGCCCGACCAGCGCTCCGCGGCGGCCGGCATGGGCGTATACGGCTCACCGACGAAGCGGATCACTTCCACCGATCCGACTCCAAGGCCAATCCGGGGTGCAGGCCGGGTCGGTTTTACAGCAATGACGGCCTCCATGCGGGTGGCACCAGCGCGGGGGCAGACCACGTATTTCGGCCGCTGGAAGAAAGTCGTACCGGCAGGCAAATCCGAACCGTCGAACGCCACCGCGGAGGATGAGTATCGTGTTTCCGCGTCTGGCCCGGATTCCCACGCTCCGCCTTCGCAGTAGCCCTCAGCTTCTGCTGAAAGCGTCCGCCCGATGGAAATCCCATTGATGGTCTCTTCAAAACGCGGAAGCTCGGCGTCGCGGTTCAGGTATGGAACGTACCATCCCGGTTCCGTGAGGTCAGGGGTCTTGCCGGCCTCCGGTGTGGCCGAATCTGGCGGCACCGGAGGCTGGGCAGTCGTGGTGCTAGCACCGGGCGGCGCCTGGGCGCCCGACACCGCGTTGTGCGTAAGCTGCTTGGTCATCAGGAAGGCGGCAGATCCAACGGCCAATGCCCCGACTGCCAGAACCAGCCAACTCCAGCGCGTTCCGTGTAAGAGAATACTCATGCGACAAACGCTCCTGACTTGGAGAGATGGTGCCGAGTGTGGGCGCCTCGTGCGGGGGGCCGCATCGGCACCAGCTACCTATGCCGTTCGATATACGCTCTGGACGCGTCGCGCCGGCTGTTAACAGCCAACTTCGCGAGGATGTGTGCCACGTGCGCATTCACTATTCGGACGCTGACGCCAAGGATGAGTGCTATCTCCGCGTCGGTGTGGTGCAAGGCCGCAAGCCGGAGGACGCGCTCTTCCTGCGCGGTCAGAGCTGCGCCATGGTTGCCGGGCATCGCCACCTCCAATCCCCAGAGAAGGGCTGACGTTGTTGCGGAAGGTTGGGCCGGGTGCCGGTTCCTGGTCAATACCCGCCCTGTAAATTGAACGCAAAACGTCCAGGAATTGTTCCGGCCTTACGAGGCCCGTCACCCCGGTGCGCGACGAATCACCGCGCCAGTAACTGCCCAGTGTTGCCCGGCCCCCCTTCCTGCCATTGCGCAGAAAGACCAGTCCTCTAGGCTGATGGGCGAATCAGTTTCCCGTGGATGTCCGGTGCAACGTCGCCGTTGGCGCGAACTCCGGGACCCGGGCCAACCACCTTCGAAAGGGGATCCCAGTGTTCAAGACGCGGTTCACAGAAATGTTCGGCGTGGAGCATCCCATCGTCCAGGGCGGGATGCAGAATGTGGGCACCGCCGACCTTGTCTCGGCTGTCGCCAACGCCGGTGCGCTCGGCTTCATTACCGCGCTCACCCAGCCGACCCCGGAGGCTCTCCGCAACGAAATCCGGCGCTGCCGGGAGATGACGGACAAGCCCTTCGGCGTCAACCTCACCATCCTCCCCACGATCAACCCGGTGCCCTACGACGAGTACCGCGAGGCCATCATTGATGGCGGCGTGAAGATCGTGGAGACTGCCGGCAGCAACCCCGGCCCGCACATGCCCGCCTTCAAGGCCGCCGGCATCAAGGTCATCCACAAGTGTGTGGCTGTCCGGCACGCGCTCTCGGCGGAGCGTCTGGGCGTCGATGCGATCAGCATCGACGGCTTCGAATGCGCCGGTCATCCCGGCGAAGATGACATCCCCGGCCTGATCTTGATCCCGGCTGCCGCGGACAAGGTGCAGATCCCGCTTGTGGCCAGCGGCGGCTTCGGCGATGGTCGCGGCCTCGTCGCTGCGCTCGCGCTGGGCGCCGAAGCCATCAATATGGGCACCCGTTTCATGGCTACGAAAGAGGCGCCGATTCACGAGAACATAAAGCTGCAGATCGTGGCCAACGACGAGCGCGCCACCGACCTCGTCTATCGGAAGTTCCACAACACCGCCCGCGTGGCGAAGAACGCCATCTCCCAGGAGATCGTGCGGATCTCAGCCCTGCCGGATTCGAAGTTCGAGGACAT
>CAZCDK010000019.1:16363-24441 GCA_964497285.1 uncultured Anaerolineaceae bacterium
TTGCTTCCGGTCAGCGTGGCCGCGCGAACGTGTTCGAAAGCGGCGACCCGGATGGCGGCGTCTGGTCTGCCGGGATGGTGCAGGGCCTCATCCACGATATCCCGACCTGCGCCGAGCTTGTCAGCCGTATCGTCAACGAGGCAGCCGAGATCATCAACCGGCGGCTTGGTTCCCTGTACGTGACGGCGGCTGCCACGAGGTAGCGTCAGCGGGCAACGACAACTGGTGGTCGGGGCTCCCGTGGCAACACAGGGCCTCGGCCTTTCCCCCTGTCAGGAAGGCCTGACCCCTACCGGCCGTGAAATTCCGGCGTGCGCCGTTCCGCCGTGGCCCGCACACCCTCGCGGAAGTCATCGGTCCGGCGCAGCCAGTCCTGTTCGACCTGTTCGTGGTCCGTGGCTTCCCGCACCCGCTCCGCCAACCCCTGCCGCAACGTCCGGCGAATCGAACGCACCGCCAGCGGCGCCGAGCCTGCGATCTCGAGCGCAAACGCGCGCGCCGCGGACCGCAGGCTTTCGAGCGGGACGAGCTGTTCGCAGAGCCCCAACTTCAGCGCCTCTTCCCCGTCGACGCGGCGGCCCGTGAGCAACATGTGTGCTGCGGCCTGCTTGCCAATCATCTCCGGCAGCGTGACCGTGAGACCGAAGCCGTGGTGGAAGCCCAGCCGGGCGAAATTCGCGCTGAATCGCGCCTCCGGGCTCGCCACGCGAAAGTCGGCCGAAAGCGCCAGGCCAAAGCCGCCTCCGATCGCCGGCCCCTGGATCGCTGCCACCACCGGAGTCGCTGCCTCGAACAGCCGCACAGCTTCGTAGTACAGGTGGTTCCGGCCGGCTCGGCCTCCTGGCGCCGGTTCCGGAGCCGGCGCCACAGCCGGCGCCGCAGTTGCGCCCCCGCCGCCCAGCTGTGCGCCGGCACAGAACGACTTCCCCTGCGACGCCAGCACGATCACGCGGCAGTCGGAGTCCCGGTCGAGGGCCTCGTACGCGTCCGCCAACGCCGAGATCAGCGCCAGGTCAAAGTAGTTGTGGGGCGGTCGCTGGATCTCGACGGTCGCCACGTAGCCATCGACGTCCACGAGGACATCCGGGAAGTTGCCAAACTGCGTCATGTGAGTCCTCCTTGCGAATTGAGCCAACCGTTGTGGCCTGCCAGCCGGGTCACGGGGCCTGCCAGCTCCGGATGAAGCCGGCCCGATCGAGTTCGTCCGCCCGCTGCGGCGAGTAGCCCAGCTCCAGCAGGAATTCCCGGCTGTGCTGGCCAAGCGCGGGTGGTGGACGGCGCGAACCCGTCTCAGCGCCGCTCATCGGGACAGGGCTGTTCGCCCTCAGGATTCTGCCTATCACCGGGTGCTCAAGCTCGACCAGAAGCTCCTCCGCCTTGACCTGCGGGTCCTCGAACAGCTCGGCCGTGAGACGCACCGGTCCGCACGGCACCCCCGCACCGTCGAAGATCGCTGTCCATTCCTCTGTGGTCCTTGTCGTGAAAACTGCCTCCATCAGCTGGCTGAGCACGAGGGAATCGTCCTCCGGCAGCGCCTGGGGGTTGAATTCGTTCCCAGCCACGCGCGGGTCTTCGATCTCCAATAACTGGCAAACCAGCCGCCGCAGCCGGTTGTTCAGGCAGGCCAGGGCGACGTACGAGTCGCGTGTTTCGTACACTTTGTAGTACGGGTTTCTGACGCTCGACGACGAAGACGCCCGCGCCGGCCGGTGCTCGGCCAGCACCTCTTCATCGCGCCGGCCATCCGCGCGAGCCTTGTGGAGGGCGGCAAGGAGTGCATCCCGTGGCGCCTTGTCCGTGGATTCAATCGAGAACATCGGTCGGTACTGGACCGCGATCCCGGCCGCGAAGAGGCTCGTCTCGATGTATTGTCCGCGCCCGGTGTGCTCCCGCTGGTACAGCGCACTGGCGATCGCGAAGGCCATGAACATCCCGGCCGCCAGGTCGGTTGGCGAGGTGGTGATGATCGGGTGCGGCAGGCCCCCGGCGCCCTCGAACGACATAATCCCCGCCATCGCCTGGGTCGAGAGGTCGTAACCGGCCAGGTCCTTGTACGGACCGTGGCTCCCGAACGCGGTGTTTTCGCAATAGATTAGCCGCGGGTTGATCGCGGACAACGACTCGTAGTCCATCCCGAGGCGAGCCGCGACCCCCGGCCGGTAGTTGGCCAGCAGCACGTCCGCGTGCGTCGTCGCGCGTGCGATGAACTCGCGCGCCTCGGGCTTCTTCAGGTCAACTGAGACGCTCCGCTTGCCCTTGTTCACACCCATGAAGCCTCGGCTCTCGAACGGCGCGACGGAGCCGGTGTGACGCCAGAAGTCGCCATGGGGCGGCTCGATCTTCGTCACCTCCGCGCCCATGTCGGCGAGCATCTCCCCGGCGAACGGGCCGGCGATGTACTCGCTGAAGTCGAGGACGCGAATCCCGGATAGCGCCCCTTTCAGCACCGCCTGTGGGTCGACCGGGGCGGTCATGCCCGCGGCAGACCGAGGCCCCGCTGGGCGATGATGTTGCGATTGATCTCCGAAGTCCCCGCCGCGATCGTGACTGACACGCTCGACAGGTAGAGCTCGGGGATGCGCCCGGAGATCGGCGCCAGCGGCCCCTGCAGGACCTGGCCCGTCAGCCCGAGGGCGTTGATCGCCACCCGGCCCAGCCGCTGGTGGAGCTCCGTCCCGAGTGTCTTGGCGATCGAGGCCTCGTAGTTCGGGACCATCTGCTTGCTCTGCATCCAGGCGACCCGGTACGAAAGCAACCGCCCGACGCGGAAGCTCAGCGCAATGTCGGCGAGCTGGTGACGAATGGGCTGGTAGTCGAACAACGTCCCGCCGTGCTCTCGCGACGGCGTCTGCTTCGCGTAAGCCACAAGCTCCTCGAACGTGCGCAGCCCGCCAATCACCCGGCCGATGCCCGAGCGCTCGAAATCGAGGGTCGTTGTCGAGACGTACCAGCCGCGGTTCACCTCGCCGATGATGCTGCGCGCCGGCACCCGCACGTCGTCGAAGAAGACTTCGCTAAACCCCGCCCCGCCAGTCATCTGCACCAGCGGCCGCACGGTGATCCCCGGCGACTTCATGTCGAGGAGGAAGTAGCTGATCCCGCGATGCTTCGGTGCGTCCGGGTCCGTGCGCGCCAGCAGGATCATGTAGTCCGCGCGCTGGGCGCCCGAGGTCCAGATCTTCTGGCCGTTCACGACATAAGAGTCACCGTCGCGGATCGCGCGCGTCTGCAACGAGGCGAGGTCGGACCCGGACCCCGGCTCGGAGAAGCCCTGGCACCAGTTAAGCTCGTCACGGACGATCCGAGGCAGGAACTCGGCCTTCTGCTCGTCCGTCCCGAAGAGGATGATCGTCGGCCCCACGCGGTCGGTGCCCATCGTCTGGCCGGGCGCGCGGTGGTACGCCATCTCCTCGTTGTAGACGAGCTGCCGCAGGTGCGACGCCTGCTGGCCGCCGTGCTCGACCGGCCAGGACATGGTCAGCCAGCCCTTTTGCGCCAGCTTCTTCGTGAACGACTCGCCCTGGCGCACCTTCGGGAACTCGTCGCGAATGAACGCCCGGACCTCAGTGCGGAAGGCCTCTTCTTCGGGCCCGAAACGAAACTCCACCGGCTGCTCCTCTCCGTCGCGTGCAGTATAGACAGGAGTACAGCCGGCGGCTTGCGATTGAGGACCAGTCTCTCCCGAGGGTATTCACCTAGATGACTCAGTAAAGATTCGGCGTGAGAATGAGTCATGGACTACGGCTGGGCACGAATGGTGGCCGAAAAGGTTCCATTCGCGCGGTGTCACCCTCGGGCGTGGGCTATCTCCGCTCTGCTGGTCGTGGGCGTGATCGCCTTTGTCGGGACGGCGAGCGGAGTCACCGCCTTCTTTACGCAGACGCCTACGGCCCAACTGATTGAAGACCACACGAGCTTCATTTCATGGGACGGCGTCGGTCAAGTACTCCGATGGGGAATTGTGACGGTCTTGCTGATGATCACTCTGGCCATCTGGTTGGATCGCAGGGCTTCGCTCGCCGTCCCCCAATCGGCAGGGCTGCCGGTGCGTTTCATACCTCTCGGCGATCCCGATCTGCAGCGTTTCAATTTGGAGTGGCTCGACAAGCCCAATCGGGACAGGGCCAAGCGAACCGCCACGGCTTACGTCGATACCCATCCGGACATGTTCGACGACTTCGCGGGCAAGACAATCCCGGAACTGGTCGACCTCGTAACCAAACATCGGCACGCTACCCAAGAGGCAGAGTTGGCCCGGACCCGCGTAGACGTATGGTTGCTTGCGATGCACGCGCCACAACAAATCACCGGAACAGCAGACCTTGGGTTCGGAACGACAAGGCTCGATGCAGAGGGCAGGGCTGCGGGGATTCTGGCGGCGGCGAAGAGCCTGGAACCTCAGCCGCCAAGTGAAGAGGGTCCGGCCTTCGAGCCCATCCACCACATGGTCGGAGACCAGTGGCTTCTTACGATTGAAGAAGAGCAATGGGCGGAGACTCGGGCGGGCGTGGTGCTTGCCGTGCACCTCGTGGTCGAGAATCTCAGCGATCAGCGCGCGTTGGTTCCTGAGTTTTCCATTGCTTCGGGAGCTATGCGTCGTTCCACCGCCCTCGACGCCGAATGCGCAAGTCTCAGCCTCGGACTGTCGCCTATTCCAGGGGCCGTCTTGCCGCGGGCCGTTGTGGACGGGTGGTTGATAGCGCCGCTCGCACCTCGTTTCAGTGGAGGCCGCCCAGGTTACGTCGTGAACTCCGTCGACGTGTCGGGCAACTGGAGGGGCATGGGGCGAGGTCCCGACGATGAACCGCGCGATCGGCGCGACGACCAGGCCGCGGATATTGCCGACGGCCTTTCGCATTGGTATTGGTGGGGTGGGAATCTGTTGGATGAGTTGAGGAGCACGGAGAGAATGTACCAACGCGATCCCCAACATTGGATTGATAACCTTGGGCGCAGCCCTGAGGCCGCCCGCGAAGTGCTTTTCCGCAAGCATCGCGAGGACCACCAGAAGTGGGCGCATATGGTGACGACATACCTTCGCGACCGCATTGGACAGGGCTGGGCGGATAGGTTCGACGGTGAACGGAACAGCACCGATCTTGAAAGCTGGGTCACGGCGCAGCAGGCGCTGTTGAATCAATACCTCACGGAGTTTCGGGCGCTAGCGGTGCGAAAGGACAATGCCTCATGACTCGGGCGTGTCCCTGCGGGGTCTTCTCCCTGCCATACTGCAACCGGTTCCCAACCGCTGAAGCCGAAATTCCACCGACAATGACGGCCCCTACGCCTCCACCCCGTTCCGCTGGATGACCTCGCGGTAGAACGCGGCGCTCCGTTTCTCGATGCGCTCCTGCGTGACGAAGTCCGTCCACACCATGCCAAAGCGCTTGCTGAAGCCGAAGGCCCACTCGAAGTTGTCCATCAGCGACCAGAGGTAGTAGGCGCGCACGTCGGCGCCGTCCTGGATCGCGCCGTGCAACCCGGCCAGGAATCCCTTCAGCAATTCGACACGCACCTGGTCGTCGATCACGCCGCCGGCCGGTTCCGCGTTGTCGCACACCCCGTTTTCGGTGATGTAGATCGGCGGGCGCCCGTATTCCGCCGACACCCAGCGCACGAAATCGCCGAGGGCGTGCGGCGCGGCCTCGTAGCCCATCGGCAGCAGCGGCAGGGTAGGCGGCGCCTGCTCGTACCCGACCCCCCGCTGCTGGGCCGGATCCGTCCCCGCGAGTAGAGGTTCACGCCGAGGAAGTCCGTCGGCGCGGCGATGATCTCCATGTCCCCCGGTTGCACCGGCAGGGGCGCCCCGTGCTCGGCGTAGTACTTCAGGACCGACTGCGGGTAACCCCGGCCATACACGGGCCCATGGAACGTCCTTGAGTCGAAGTCGCGCGCCAGCTCTGTCGCTGCCAGCGCCTCCGGCGAATCGTCCGCGGGCTCGTAGCTCGTATTGGCGTTGGTGACGCCGATCTCACCCATGCGACCCGATGCGCGGAACGCCTGGACGGCCTTGCCGTGCGCAAGCATGGCGTGGTGGATCGCCGCCGCCGTCATCTTCAGGTCGCGGATGCCCGGCGCCATGACGCCCGTGCGGTAGCCCATCTCGGTGAAGATGATCGGTTCGTTCAGCGTGATCCAGCGCGTCACGCGGTCTCCCAGCCGCTGGTACATCAGCGCCGCGTACTCGGCGAAGCGGTCCGTGGTGTCGCGGTTCGCCCATCCACCCACGTCTTGCAGTGCCTGGGGCAGGTCCCAGTGGTAGAGCGTCACTGCCGGTCGGATGCTCTTCGCCAGTAGCGCGTCAACCAGCCGATCGTAGAAGTCGAGGCCCTTCTCGTTCACCGCCCCGAAGCCGAAAGGGATCACGCGTGACCACGAGATCGAGAACCGGTAGGTCCGCAGGCCGATCGCGGCCATCAGGTCCACGTCTTCGGCGTAGCGATGGTAGTGGTCGCAGGCGACGTCGCCGGTCTCGCCGTTCATCACGCGTCCGGGCTGGTGGGAGAACACGTCCCAGACCGAGAGCCCCCGGTCGTCGACGTTGTACGCCCCTTCGATCTGGTAGGCCGCCGTTGCGGCGCCCCACTGGAAACCATCGGGAAAGCGGAGGAAGGTCATGGCGCGCATTGTACAGGCGGGCGCCGCGAGAGGGGGGTACCGGGCCGGCCTTGCGGGGGGGAACCCCGGCCCGCTCCGGAAGCACAGGGCAGCCGTCTGCCCCGTGCCTCCAAACCGGGTCGGAGTGTCTCCCCAGCCTTGAATCGCTAGGTGCCGAAGCTGTGAAACAGCCGCGCCGGGGCCAGGACAAGCCGCGTCAGGCGCGTCCTGCGCGGGTCCGCCGAAGAGCTTGCATCAACCGGGCGACTCGCTCCCCGACGTACCCGCTTTCCGCTCCCCGACAGATCATGGCCAGTCTTCCAGAGACGCAGGAACGACGGGTCCGTGTACCCCGTTGGTCGAGTTGGGACTTACGGCGTTGGCGGTCAGCGCGAACGTGGGAGCGGCAATCACAAGCGAAACCAATAGTGCGCCTATGGCCTTGGTGAGGGACATCATCTCTTCCTTTCCTTCGTCTCTGCCCAGTTCTTGATGGCAGCGCCAGGAGGATCGAGGTTGGAGGTCACCAGGGGAAAGCGACCCGATGACACCCCCAAGTGTCAAGAACGGAGGCTAGTCTGCCGGGGTGTCTCTCTATCGCAACCGAAGAGACGTGAGAACCGGTGCAGTGCAGCACGATGCGTGAAGCCAGAACCAGGAGACGGTGGCCTCGCGAGTGGTGGTTCCGCATCCAGCCGAGTCGGCCACGGCGATCCTGGCCAATTCGAGGTGTCGCCGGACGGAGCGAACCCTGATCCCGATCTTGCCTGCAATTTCCTGATCAGAAAGCCCAAGTGCATTCAGAGCCAAGACAGTGGCCCTGCGCTCGGGCAAGAAAGCCACATGGTGTGACTTCAGAATGCGCAACTGGTCGACAGCTTGATGCATCCGAACCTCCGGGTTTTGGCTGGCGCCTCGCCAGATCAACACTCAGAGTGTGTTGGGCTCCCGGTTCCGGCTCAACAGGATTCAAGCGACGGTGGCGTGATGGACAGGGATGCCGGTCGCGCGTTCGGTGGAACATAGGCCTGCCACACGCCCCAGGCGGCCAGGTTTGGGCGAAGCCGGGCGAAGAACGCGTTCAGGTTGTCGTCAGGAATCTCGACGTGGAAGTAGTTGTTTAGGGGAGGGGAGCCGTCCGCCGGTATTGTCCTCGACCCCCTGGGAAAGATGGGCGTCAGCCGCCTTCCTCCGAGGCTCCCGGCGAGCTCCTGAACCGCGGCCTTGTGGTTCGCCAGGATTGTCGCATCGGGCTCAACCCGGAAGATGACCGTGACTCTCTCGGTGGGCATGCCAGGAACTCCCTCGTCGTCGGTACCGCGGGCAGCCGCCCCCGCCCCTCCGTATCCACTCCCCACGGCTCCGGATACGGGCATTCTATGCGCGCTGTCAAGCGAATCTAGCCGTGCGATGCCGGGCACGCTTCGGGCGGCCGCGAGGTCCCGCGGTTGCGATCAGGCGGCGACGGCAGTGCCGGGAGG
>CAZCDK010000020.1:0-3184 GCA_964497285.1 uncultured Anaerolineaceae bacterium
AGGTGGCCGCACCGTCGGGGCCGGCGTCGTCACCAGGATCATCGGATAAGGCCGGACTGGCCAGGGAGAGGGCACTATGGCTCGCCAGCAGATTCGCATCAAGTTGAAGGCATACGACCACCGGCTGCTCGACCAGTCGGCCCGGCAGATCGTCGAGGCCGCTGAGCGCACCGGCGCCGCTGTGGCGGGCCCCGTGCCGCTTCCCACCTCCATCGACAAGTTCTGCGTCATTCGCAGCCCCCACATCTACAAGGATTCGCGGGAGCAGTTCGAGATTCGCACCCACAAGCGGCTCATCGACATCCTCGATCCCACTTCGAAAACCGTCGACACGCTCATGCGTCTCCAGTTGCCGAGCGGCGTCGACATCGAGATCAAGCTGTAATTGCCATGACAATCGAAGGACTCCTCGGCCGCAAGCTGGGCACGCTCCAGGTCTTCGACCCAAAGGGCCGCCTCCGCGGCGTCACCGCCGTCGAAGTCGGACCGTGCTTTGTTACGCAACTCCGCACGCCCGAGAAGAACGGCTACACCGCCGTGCAAGTCGGCTTTGGTGAGGATCGGAAGCTCAACAAGCCCGAAGCGGGCCACCTGAAGCCCGCCGGCAACCTCAAGCTTCGTCACCTCACGGAGTTTCGAACCGACGGCTCCCGGGCGTATGCCCTGGGGGATCGGCTGGGCGCCGAGCTTTTCGAGGCAGGCCAACTCGTCGATGTCACCGCGACGTCGAAGGGTCGCGGGTTCCAGGGGGGCGTCCGCCGCCACAATTTCCGCGGCGGGCCCAAGACCCACGGCCAGAGCGACCGCCACCGGGCGCCTGGATCGATCGGCTCGGGCACCACCCCGGGACGCGTATACAAGGGTACGCGCATGGCCGGACACATGGGTGCTGTGCGCACGACGGTGCGCAACCTGGAAGTCGTTTCGAAGAACGAGGAACGCGGCGTCCTGTTCGTCGCGGGCTCGGTCCCGGGCCCGCAGGGCGGCCTCGTGCGCATCCGCACTGCCAGGAAGGTGTCGAAATGAGAGTCGCCGTGTTCGATACCTCCGGCCAGGAACTGCGGCAGATCGACATAGCCGACGAGGTGTTTGGCATCGAGCCCAACCGCTCGGTTCTGCACCAGGCATACGTCGCGCAGATGGCAAACCGGCGCAGCGGCAACGCCTACACGAAGAGCCGGGGCGAAGTGGCCGGTTCAACCGCGAAGACGCGAAAGCAGAAGGGTCTTGGCCGTTCGCGCCAGGGTGGCATCCGCGCGTCCCACCAGGTCGGCGGCGGTGTTGCGCATGGTCCGAAGCCGCACAGCTTCGGCAAACGTCTGCCCCGGCAGATGCGCCGGCTTGCACTGCGCTCGGCGCTCAGCAGCCACGCCGCCAGCGGGAACATACTCGTGGTGGACGGCCTCGTTCCGCCCGAGCCACGGACACGCATTGTGCAGGACACGCTGGACGCTCTCGATGTTAGCCGCACGGCGCTGGTTGTGAGCGGGAGCTACGAGGTGAACCTGACGCTGGCCGCGCGCAACATCGAGTCGGTAACCGCGCTTCCGGCCGCCAACCTGAGCGTTGTGGACCTCGTCAACGCCCATCGTGTCGTGATGACCGAGGACGCCGTGCGCAAGGTCGAGGCCCTCTGGGGCGGCGACAACCTCAAGCCGTCTCGCGGCCGGCAGGAGGCCCGCTGATGCCACGCGAACTCCATCCATACGCTGTCTTGCTCCGGCCACTGGTCACCGAGAAGACCACGTTGCTCACGGGTCATGACAAGTACGTGTTCGAAGTCGATGTGCGGGCGAACAAGAACCAGATCAAGGAAGCGGTCGAGATCGCCTTCAACGTTCGCGTGACCGACGTGAACACGATGACCATGAAGGGCAAGCCCAAGCGTTTCGGACGCAAGGTGACCCGCCGCCCTGATTGGAAGAAAGCCGTCGTCACACTCGTCGCCGGCGACAAGATCGAACTGTTCGAGGGGATTTAGCGATGCCAATCAAGCAGTTCAAGCCGACATCGCCCGGCCGCCGCAACGCCAGCGGCCACACGTTCGAAGAGATCACCCGCAAGCGTCCCGAACGCTCGTTGGTCGAGTCGCTTAGCAAGCGGGGAAGCGGTCGAAACAACCAGGGGCGAATCACAGTCCGGCATCGTGGCGGGGGCTCGCGACGGCTCTACCGCATTATCGACTGGAAGCGGGAAAAGGCGGGTATCCCGGCCAGGGTGGTCTCGATCGAGTACGACCCGAATCGCACGGCGCGCATCGCCTTGCTCCAGTACGCGGACGGTGCAAAGCGCTACATCCTGGCCCCCAATGGCCTCGCCGTCGGGGCAATCCTCATGAGTGGCCCCCAGGCGGAAGTCCGTGTCGGCAACTCGTTGCCGCTCGGAAACATGCCCACGGGCACTCAGGTGCACAACGTGGAGATCACGCCGGGCAAGGGGGGTCAGATGGTGCGCAGCGCTGGCGTTGCCGCGCAGTTGATGGCCAAGGAAGGCGAATACGCTCTTCTCCGCCTGCCATCCGGCGAGATGCGCCGTGTGCGTATCGAATGCGTTGCCACGGTCGGCCAGGTCGGCAACCTGGAGCACTCTCTCATCAAGCTGGGCAAGGCCGGGCGCACGGCCCACCGGGGCCGTCGACCGCAGGTGCGTGGCTCCGTGATGAACCCCCGCGACCATCCCCACGGCGGTGGCGAGGGCCGGGCACCGATTGGCATGCCCGGTCCCAAGACCCCCTGGGGCAAGCCGACCCTCGGCTACCGCACACGCAACAACAAGCGGACCGACAAGTACATCGTGCGCCGGCGGAGCAAGTAGGAGCAGTAGATGTCACGATCAACGAAGAAGGGTCCCTACGTTCTCCCATCGCTCGAGAAGAAGGTCATGGCCATGCGCAATGCGCAATCGAAGACCATGATCAAGACCTGGTCGCGCGCCTCGACCATTCTTCCCGAGATGATCGGCCTGAACTTTGCCGTGCACGATGGGCGGCGCCACATTCCGGTGTTCGTCACCGAGAACATGGTGGGCCACAAGCTGGGTGAGTTCGCGCCGACCCGGACCTTTCGCGGTCACGTGGCCAGGAGCGACCGGCAGAGCAAGGTGAGGCGTTGATGATGGAAGTCCGTGCTTCGGCCAAGAACATCGGCGCCTCCGCGCGCACGATGCGCCTCATCCTCGAACGGCT
>CAZCDK010000020.1:3194-22824 GCA_964497285.1 uncultured Anaerolineaceae bacterium
TTCGGTAGACCAGTCCCTCGCCCTGCTCCGGTATCTGCCGTCGCCGCACGCGCGTTCCGTATCGAAGGTCGTGCTTTCGGCGGCTTCCAATGCCGAGAACAACTTCGACCTCGACGTCGACGACCTCTTCGTGAAGCGGGCGTTTGCCGACGAGGGCCGTACGCAGAAGCGCTTCCGTCCCCGGTCGCGAGGGCGTGTCAGTCCGATCCTCAAGCGCTCCAGCCACATCACCATCATCCTTGACGAGCGGGAGAGCTAGTTATGGGACAGAAAGTACATCCCCACGGCTTCCGCATCGGCATCCTCTACGAGTGGGAGTCGAAATGGTTCGCCGAGCGTGACTACACCAGCCGGCTGCATCAGGACCTCGACCTGCGGCGCTTCGTTCTTTCGGAGCTTCCCGATGCCAGCATCAGCCATGTCGAGATAGACCGGAACGCGAACCTCATCACTGTGACGATCCATACGGCGAAGCCGGGCATCGTGATTGGTCGTGGCGGCGCCAAGGTGGAGGAGCTCCGCAACGTGCTTGAGAAGCACAGCGGGGCACGCGTGCGGGTGAACATCCAGGAGATCCGGACGCCCGAACTCGATGCGTACCTTGTGGCGCGCTCCGTCGCCGATCAGCTCGAGCGCCGCGTGGCCTTCCGCCGGGCCGTGAAACAGGCGGTCCAGCGGACGATGCAGCGTGGCGCACAGGGCGTTCGCGTTGCCGTCGCTGGCCGGCTCGGTGGCGCCGAGATGTCGCGTCGAGAGAGCGACACGGCCGGACGCGTGCCGCGCCACACTCTCCGGGCCGACATCGACTACGGCCTTGCGGAAGCGCACACGACCTTCGGCCGCATCGGGGTGAAGGTTTGGATCTACAAGGGCAACATTCTGCCCGAGGCGCCGGAAGAGCGCCGGCGCGAGGAAGAGGTTGTCGAGGCGCCCGCGCCTGCACCGGTCCCACTTGCTGCGGTCGAGCCCGTTGCGGCCGGACCCGCGCACACCGCCATCACGATGGAACAGCAAGAAGCCGTACTTCGCGAAGGGGGTTCCTAGCCGTGCTTCAACCCCGTCGCGTCAAGCATCGCAAGCAGCACCGCGGCAGGCGATCAGGCGTTGCACTTTCTGGGAACGTCGTCGCCTTTGGCGAGTTTGGGCTGCAGGCGCAGGGTGCGGCGTGGATCGACTCGCGCCACATCGAAAGCGCCCGCCGCGCCATGACCCACCACATGAAGCGCGGTGGCAAGGTGTGGATTCGGATCTTCCCGGACAAGTCGGTGACGGCGAAACCGGCCGAAACCCGCATGGGCTCGGGCAAGGGCGCGCCCGACCGCTGGGTTGCCGTGGTCAAGCCAGATCGGATCATGTTCGAGATCGCCGGCGTGCCGGACGAAGTCGCACGCGAAGCACTCCGCCTCGCGGCATACAAACTGCCCGTGCCCACGAAGATCGTGGAGCGGGATGAGACGGTGATTTAGCCATGGCCAGGCAGACCGCAGAAGAAACGCGTCGCTGGGATGACCAGCGCCTTGCACACGAGATCAACGAGGCGTACCGGGGCCTCTTCACACTTCGCTTCCAGCATGCGAGCCGGCAGCTCCAGAACTACCGCGAACTGCGCAACGCAAAGCGCCGGATCGCCCGCCTGCGCACAATCAAGCGCGAGCGAGAGCTCGCCGCCCTCACGCAGGGCGAGGAGTAGCCATGGGTCAGCAGCGAATCATCCAGGGCACAGTCGTGAGCAACAAGATGGACAAGACCATCGTGGTCACGGTCGAACGCCGGAAGAAGCACCGCCTCTACCACAAGGTCGTGACGCACACCATGCGCTACAAGGCCCATGACGAAACGAACGCCTGCAGCCTCGGCGACCTCGTCCGGATCCAGGAATGCCGGCCGATGTCCAAGGACAAGCGTTGGCGCGTTGTGGAGGTCCTCACGCGCGGCGACGTGGCGGATGTATCGCCCGAGACCATCGGCCGCGACATCGAGGAGACGGCCCAGGTCGCGCCGAAGGCGGAGGTGCAGGAGTGATCCAGCAGGAGACCCGCCTGAAGGTTGCCGACAACTCGGGGGCACGATCGTTGCTGTGCATCCGGGTGCTCGGGGGCAGCCGCAGGCGCTACGCGCGCCCGGGCGACATCATCGTGGCGAGCGTGAAGGTGGCCCAGCCCAACTCCGCCGTGAAGAAGGGGGATGTTGTGAAGGCTGTGGTTGTGCGCGTCGCCAAGGAGTATGGGCGGCCGGACGGCTCCTACATCCGCTTCGATGAGAACGCTGCCGTGCTTCTCGCCAACGATGGCGAGAATCCCCGCGGCACGCGGATTTTCGGTCCCGTTGCCCGCGAGCTCCGCGACCGGAACTTCATGAAAATCGTCTCGCTTGCGCCGGAGGTGCTCTGATGCCCGCCAAGATCAAGCGCGGGGACAAGGTTGTCGTTCTTGCCGGGAAGGACCGCGGCAAGCGGGGTACCGTCCGCCGCATCATCCCCAAGGACGACCGCGTCGTCGTCGAAGGCGTGAACATGATCAAGCGTCATCAGCGCGCGCGGAGCGCGCAGCAGCAGTCTCAGATCCTCGAGCGCGAGGCGCCCATTCACATCAGCAACGTGATGCTCATCGACCCAAACAGCGACAAGCCTACCCGCGTGACCTTCCGACATCGTGAGGATGGCGCCATGGTCAGGGTTGCAAAGCGCAGCGGCGAGGACATCGAGTGATGCCGCCGCGAATGAAGGACAAGTACGACGAGGAAGTCACGCCGGCGCTGCGCGATCACTTCCACTACGGGAACGTGATGCAGATCCCGCGCATCACAAAAGTGGTCGTGAATATCGGCATGGGCGAGGCTCTGACCGACGCCAACGCCCTCGACCGCGCCGCCGACGACGTGGCCGCGATCACCGGGCAGAAGCCGGTCATCACGCGTGCCAAGCGGTCCATCGCGAACTTCCGCCTGCGGACGGGCAATCCCATCGGTGTCACTGCCACGCTCCGAGGCAGCCGCATGTACGAATTCCTGGACCGTCTCATGAGTGCGGCACTGCCCCGCATCCGGGATTTCCAGGGTCTGAATCCGAACGCATTTGATGGCCGTGGGAACTACAGCCTCGGCCTCCGGGAACAACTCATCTTCCCGGAAATCGAATACGACAAAGTCGACAAGGTCCGGGGCATGCAGGTGACAATCGTGACCACTGCAAGAACGGACGAAGAAGGCCGGCGGCTGCTCGAACTGATGGGCATGCCGTTCCGGAAGAACTAGGAGGAAGCTGTGGCGAAGAAGGCTCTCATCGAAAAGTCCAACCGCCCGCCAAAGTACCCGGCCCGGCAGCACAATCGCTGCCGGATCTGCGGCCGGCCGAAGGGCTACATCCGCAGGTTCGCCATGTGCCGGATCTGCTTCCGCGAACACGCCCACCGGGGTCTCCTCCCCGGTGTGACCAAGTCCAGCTGGTAAGTGCCCAAGCAAACGCCAGAGGGGAAGTGCAATGAGTGTGAGTGATCCGATCGCCGATATGCTGACCCGCATCCGCAACGCCGTCTCGGCGCGCCACGAAGCGGTCTTCATCCCGGCGTCGAAGATGAAGGTCTCGATCGCGAAGGTGCTCAAGGATGAGGGTTTCATCCGCGACTACTCCGTCGTCCAGGACGAAGGCAGGCCTCAACCCAATCTCAAGGTTGAGCTGAGCTATGCCGGTCGCCGGCAGCCTGTCCTCAATGGGCTGCAGCGGGTGAGCAAGCCCGGCCTGCGCGTGTACGTCCAACGGCGGGAGATCCCGCGTGTCTATGGCGGTCTCGGCATCGCCATCCTTTCGACGCCCAAGGGCATCATGACCGGCCAGGAAGCCCGTCGCCAGGAAGTTGGCGGCGAGGTCCTGTGCTACGTCTGGTAGGGAGCAGCCATGTCGCGCATAGGCCGCCAGCCAGTCATCGTGGAGAGTTCAGTCGATGTCACCATCGACGAGAGCAACTTCATTCGCGTCAAAGGACCCCGGGGCGAACTCGAGCGCCAGTTCTCGAACACCGTTTCGTTCGATCGGGAAGAGGGCAAGATCGTCGTCACGCGCCCGAACGATGAAGGCAAGACAAGGGCCCTTCACGGGCTATCGCGATCGCTGCTCAACAACATGGTCCTGGGCGTGACGAACGGCTTCACCACCACCCTCGAAGTCCAGGGAGTTGGTTACCGGGCCCAGCTCCAGGGCGCCAACCTGCAACTGGCGCTTGGGTTCTCCCATCCGGTGGTCGTCTCGCCGCCGGCGGGAATCACCTTCGCCGTCGAAGGCCCCCGCATCCACGTGCAGGGCATCGACAAGGAACAGGTTGGCCAGGTGGCCGCCAACCTCCGCAAGCTTCGTCCGCCCGAGCCCTACAAGGGCAAGGGCATTCGTTACCTCGGTGAGCGCGTCCGCCGCAAGGCTGGCAAGGCCGGGAAGGTGGGCAAGTAATGGCACAGGTCACCAGTACGCTCGCGCGGGAGCGCCGCCACAACCGGGTTCGCCGGAAGGTCGCGGGCAATCCTGTGCGGCCGCGCCTCAACGTGTTCCGGAGCGCGACACACATCTACGCCCAGGTTATCGACGACCTTGCCGGCCACACCCTTGCCGCGGCAAGCGACCTAGACAAGGAACTGGCACCGGAGATAGCGGGCAAGTCCAAGACCGAGCGCGCCGTGGTGGTCGGCAAGGCAGTCGCCGAGCGGGCGAAGGCGCACGGCATTGACCTCGTCGTGTTCGATCGAGGCGGATACAAGTACCACGGCCGCGTGAAGGCTCTTGCCGACGCCGCGCGCGAAGCGGGATTGGGGTTCTGACATGAGCCAGTTCGACCACAGCCAGGAAGAGCTAACCGAGAAGGTTATCTACATCAACCGCGTCGCGAAGGTTGTCAAGGGTGGCCGGAGGTTTAGCTTCAGCGCGCTCATCGTTGTCGGCGATGGCCACGGAAGCGTCGGGGTGGGCCTGGGCAAGGCCAACGAAGTGCCCGAAGCCATCCGCAAGGGCTCAACCCTTGCCCGCCGCCAAATGATCCGCGTGCCCATGCGCGGCGGCACGATTGCCCATCCGGTGCTAGCCGAGTTTGGTGCTGCCCGGGTGCTGATCAAGCCCGCCAGTCACGGGACCGGGGTAATCGCGGGAGGCGCCGTGCGCGCGATCATGGAAGCGGCGGGAGTCACCGACGTTCTCGCCAAGTCGCTTGGCAGCCGTAACCCAATCAACGTGGCGCGGGCGACTCTCGAAGGCCTCTCGGGATTGCGCGACCCGCAGGGCGCGCGCGAACGTCGGCTAGCCGTTTCGCAGGGGGTGAGCTGACCGTGCCTACCGTCCGCGTTACGTGGCGCAAGAGCGCAATCGGATACGCTGCCGATCAGAAGGAGACCATCCGCAGGCTTGGTCTCCGGCGTCTGAACCAGACTGTCGAGCACCCGGATTCGCCGACACTGCGCGGCATGATCTACCGGGTCACCCACCTCGTTGAGGTGAGTGAAGGGGACTCTCAATGAGCATCGGAGCATTCGAGCTGCGGCCCGATCGTGGTGCAACCCACTCGAAGAAGCGAGTCGGGCGGGGCAACGGGAGCGGCCACGGCACATACTCGGGCCGTGGGCTCAAGGGCCAGAAGTCGCGCAGCGGCAAGAACGTCCGCCTTGGATTCGAAGGCGGCCAGATGTCGATCATTCGCCGCATGCACACTCTGCGCGGATTCAACAATAAGTGGCGCGTCGAATTCCAGCCCGTCAACGTGTCCGCGTTCGAGCGCTTCGACGCCGGCGCGACCGTCACGCCGGAGACTCTCCGCCAGGCCGGGATCCTCAAGCACCTGAACGACCCCGTGAAGGTACTTGGTAGCGGTGACCTCACAAGGAATCTGGCCGTCTCGGCCCACGCCTTCTCGGCATCGGCCAGGGCGAAGATCGAGCAGGCCGGGGGCACCGCCACCGTGATTGGCCCGGATGACGCGGGGAAGGAAGGCTAGCCGATGACGACGCAGGCGGGAACACGGCCCCGGCTCTTCCAGGCCATGCTCGACGCTTTTCGGCAGGAAGACGTCCGCCGGAAGCTGATCTTCACGCTGGCCATGCTCGTCGTGTTCCGCTTCGTCGCCCACGTGCCGGTCCCCAATGTCGACCGCGACGCACTCGCGACCGCGTTCGAGGGCAACGCGATCCTCGACTTCCTCAGTATCTTCTCGGGTGGTGCGCTGCAGAACTTGAGCGTCGCGGCCCTCGGGGTGTACCCGTACATCACTGCGTCGATCATCATGCAGATCGTCACGCCGCTCTTTCCCCGTTTCCGCGCAATGCAAGAAGAAGGCGAGGCCGGCCGGAGACGGCTCCAGCTCTACACCCACTGGCTTTCGGTTCCGACGGCCATCATCCAGGGATACGGCCAGATCCTGTTCATCAACAGCCAGGGTGGCGGCGTCGTTCGCAACTTCGGATTCCCCGACCACCCGCTTTCGACGGTCTCCACGCTGGCCACCCTCACGGCGGGGACGATGTTCCTCGTCTGGATCGGTGAGCTTATCACCGAGCACGGCATCGGCAACGGCGTTTCCCTCATCATCTTCGGTGGCATCGTGGCGAGCCTGCCCGGCCTCATTCCGAACCTCTCGACGGCCTCGGTAATCGGGGTCCTTTCGATGACGGCGTTTGCGTTCGCGCTCATCTTCCTGGTCGTGTTCTTCCAGGAGGCTACGCGCCGCGTCCCGGTGCAATACGCGCGTTCCGCCTTCCGGGGAGGCAGGATGTACCGTCAACAAGGACAGAGCCATATCCCTCTGCGTGTGAACATGGCGGGCATGATCCCGCTAATCTTCGCCTATTCGATCATGATCCTTCCTGCGACCGTTGCTTCGTATTTCACCAGCTTTGGGGGATGGGTGTCATCCGTCGCCGACTTCTTTGTGAACCAGTTCCAGGGAGGCCGTGGTGGCAGCGGCACCGGCTTCTACTGGCTCATTCTCTTCTTGCTTGTCATCGTCTTCACGTTCTTCTACACGATGGTTCAATACCAGCAGCAGCAGATGGCCAAGACGCTGCAGCGGCAGGGGGCATTCATCCCTGGCATCAGGCCTGGGCCGCCGACCGAGGCCTACCTGATGCGCGTCGTTACGCGGATCACGTGGGCAGGCGCGTTCTTCCTCGGATTCGTCGCCATCATTCCCTTCTTCATCGGTCTCGTCACCGATGTGAAGACGCTCACGATCTCCAGCACGGGCTTCCTGATTGTCGTAGCCGTGGTGCTGGACACCATGAAGCAGCTCGAAGCCCAACTGCTCATGCGGAACTATGAAGGGTTCATTCGCTAGCCGTGTACGTAGTACTCCTAGGTCCACCAGGCGCCGGCAAGGGCACGCAGGCACAGCGCATCGCCGTTGCGACGGGCCTCCTGCACCTGTCCACGGGCGACATGTTCAGGGAGAACGTGAAGAACCAGACGGACCTCGGCCAGCTGGCAAGCACTTACATGGACCGGGGGGATCTCGTTCCCGATGCGGTCACCATCAAGATGCTGCTCGAACGCATCAACCGTCCCGACGCCTCGGGCGGAGCGATGTTCGACGGCTTCCCTCGCAACGTCGTCCAGGCTGCGGCGCTCGATGAAGCGCTTGACTCCCGGGGGGCAAAGATCGATCGTGCGCTCCTAATTTCGGTTGCCGATGAAGCGCTCGTCGCCCGCCTTGGCGGCCGATGGATCTGCCGCGGTTGTGGCCGGCTCTACCACGAACGGAATGACCCGCCGAAGCAGCCGGGCATCTGTGATGCCTGCGCCAGCGAGCTCTACCAGCGTGACGACGACCGGCCGGATGTTGTCCGCACGCGGCTCGAGAAGCAGAAGCCTCCGCTCGATCTGATCGAGCACTACCGCAAGAGTGGCGTACTCCGCGAGGTGGATGGAGAGCGGTCGCTTGATGATGTCACCTCAGCCCTCCTGGAGGCACTCGGGTAGGTGGCGGTAAAGCTGAAATCCGAAGACGAATTGCGAGTGATGCGCGAGGCCGGGCAGATCGTGGGTCAAACCCTCGAGAAGCTGCGCGGGATGGTACGGCCTGGTCTCAACCTCCTGGAAATCGAGCGGTACGTCCACGACGAGTTCAGCCGCCGGGGAGCGAAAGAGACGTTCCTGCACTACCAGCCTTCGCCCAAGTACCCACCGTACCCATCCAACATCTGCGTTAGCATCAACGACGAACTCGTCCACGGAATCCCCCGTGACCGGACGCTGAAGGAGGGGGACGTCGTCAGCCTTGACCTCGGCGCCACGTACAAGGGTTACGTGGGCGACGCGGCAATCACAGTCGGCGTGGGCCAGGTGAGCGACCGCGTCCGGAAGCTGATCCAGGTCACTGAGGATTCGCTCGAGGCCGGGATCCGTGCGGCGTCTTCGGGCACTCACCTCAACGATATCTGCAGCGCCATCGAGGAGGCCATCAAGCCGAGCGGCTTCTCCGTCGTCCGCCAGTATGTCGGGCACGGGGTCGGCCGTGACATGCACGAAGAGCCCCAGGTTCCGAACTACCGCATGCGGTTTCGGGGCACACCACTTCGTACCGGCCTGGTGCTGGCGCTTGAACCGATGGTTATTGTCGGCTCGCCCGAGACATACGAGGCGAGCGACGGCTGGACCGTAAGGTCGAAAGACGGTAGCCTATGCTGTCATTTCGAGCATACGATAGCTATTCGCGAAGGGCATGAGCCTGAAGTGCTCACGCTCCCGTGACTATCCGCGCGACAGAGGTTGTATGGAAAAACAAGACGCGATCGAGGTTGAAGGCGTGGTGACCGAGCCCTTGCCGAACGTCATGTTCCGAGTTGAGCTCGCAGACGGCCAGGGGGTGCTTGCGCATGTGGGTGGCAAGCTCCGCCTGCACTTCGTCAAGATTCTTCCCGGAGATCGCGTTCTTGTGGAGTTGTCGCCCTACGACCTAACGCGTGGGCGCATTACCCATCGTTTCAACCAACGGCGGATGGCCGCATCCGTCCCAGGAGAGTCATGAAGGTTAGAGCATCCGTCAAGCCACGCTGCGACAAGTGCAAGATCGTCCGTCGGCACGGTCGCGTCATGGTCATTTGCGAAAACCCCAAGCACAAGCAGCGGCAGGGATAATCCATGGCACGTATTTCTGGCGTCGACATCCCCAACGAAAAGCGCATCCAGGTAGCGCTGACCTATATCTTCGGCATCGGCCCGGCACGGGTCCAGGAGATTCTCCTCTCCACGGGCATCAACCCGGACACGCGCGCTCGGGACCTCACCGATGACGAAGTGATCAAGATCCGCGACTACATCGACAAGCACTTCACGGTCGAAGGCGATCTGCGGCGGGAAGTCCGGCAGAACATCGCCCGGCTCATCGAAATCAACTGCTACCGCGGCCAGCGCCATCGGCGGAACCTTCCTGTCCGCGGTCAGCGCACCCGCACCAACGCCCGCCAGAAGCGCGGGGCCCGCAAGACCGTCGCCGGCAAGCGCCGAGCCGGCAAGAAGTAAGAGGACAGCCCAACCATGGCCGATGCAAAGAAGACAGCCGAAGCAAAGCGGCGGACCCGGCGACGCGAACGGAAGTCGATCCCTCGGGGGAGGGCCTACATCAAGAGCACGTTCAACAACACGCTGGTCACTCTGACCGATCCCAACGGGAACGTCGTCTCGTTCGCGAGTGCCGGGGGGTCCGGCTTCAAAGGTTCACGCAAGAGCACGCCCTTCGCCGCCCAGATGGCCGGCGAGAAGGCTGCTCGCTCTGCCATGGATCATGGAATGCAGATGGTCGAGGTCTACGTGCGCGGCGCGGGCGCCGGCCGCGAGGCCGCCATCCGTTCCCTCCAGGCGGCCGGCCTGACCGTGACCGCCATCCGCGATGTCACCCCCATTCCCCACAACGGCTGCCGCCCGCCCAAGCGGCGCCGCGTCTAAGAGCGGAGGCTCACGCATGGCACGATACACAGGTCCGGTCTGTCGCCTTTGCCGCCGTCACGGCGAGAAGCTGTTTCTCAAGGGAGATCGCTGCTTCACGCCGCGCTGCAGCTACGATCGACGGCCCAACCCGCCGGGGCCGCGACCTGCACGACGGCGGAAGGTCAGCGACCGCGGCCTGCAGCTGCGCGAGAAGCAGCGCGCGCGAGTCACGTACGGTGTGCTTGAGAAGCAGTTCGTGCGCTACTACAAAGAAGCCATCAGCCGTCCTGGCGTTTCCGGCGAGAACCTTGTGCGCCTGCTCGAAACCCGGCTCGACAACATCGTCTACCGCCTCGGGTTGGCCGACTCGCGGAACCAGGCCCGGCAGATTGTTCGCCACGGGATCATCGCCGTGAACGGCCGGAAGCTTGACATCCCCTCCTCTCACCTCAAGGAGGGCGATGTCGTTGGCTTCACGCCGCGGGGTCTTCGCAGCGAATACGCCAAGATCGTCCAGCTCAACATAAAGGCCAAGAACCCGCCCACGTGGCTCGCGCTTGACCAGGCGGGCCTCAGCGGCCGCGTGAGCGGCATGCCTGCCGTTGCCCAGGGCGAAACACACATGTTCAACGAAAACGTCATCATCGAGTACTACTCGCGTTAAGCAGGGTTCACACCCGGGATTGAGGCTCTGACCGCAATGATGGAATCCATGGAGTTGATCGGATACGCCTCGGAAGAGGCCGACGCTCAGCTCAAGGTCGAAGAAGAGAACGAATCCTATGCCCGTCTCGTGGCGGAACCGCTCGAGCCCGGCTATGGCATCACGTTGGGCAACGCGCTCCGGCGGGTCCTCCTGAGCTCGCTGGAAGGGGCAGCGATTTCGCGTGTCCGCATCGACCACGTGCATCACGAATTCTCAACGATCGAGGGGATGCAGGAGGACATTACCGAATTCCTCTTCAATCTGAAGGAGGTGTGGCTTCGTCCGCTCAGCAACAGGGGCGGGACCCTCACGCTCGATGTCGAAGGTCCGGGCGAGGTCCGTGCCCGCGACATCCAGTTCCCGGCGGACTTCGAGATCGTCAATCCCGACCTGCTTCTCGCCACGCTGGACAACAAGAAGGCCCACCTCGTGGTGGAAATGAACGCCGAGATGGGCAAGGGCTACCAGCCGGCTGGCTCGGTCGAAGGACTTCCGATTGGCGTGGTCCCAGTCGATGCCATCTTCACGCCGGTCCGCAAGGTAAACTATCGCGTCGAGAAGACCCGCGTTGGCCAGTCAACGGACTTCGACCGCCTGGTGCTCGATGTCTGGACCGACGGCACAATCGGCCCGGTCGAGGCTGTAAGCCAGAGCGCCGACATTCTCATGGATCAGTTCGCGCTTTTCAGCGCCATGGGTCGCCCGGAGCTTCCCGTGGTTGAGCGCGGGCTTGGCACGGGCCTCGCGCTTCCCCCCGACAAGTACAACACGCCCATCGAAGACCTCTCGCTTTCGGTCCGCGCCTACAACTGCCTGAAGCGCAGCGGGCTCATGACCGTGGGGCAGGTGCTTGAGAAGAGCGAGGACGAGCTCCTCGCGCTCCGCAATTTCGGCCGCAAGTCCTACGACGAGCTCCGCGACCGCCTTGCAGAACTCGGCTACATCGATGGTTCCGCCGAAGGGCTTCAACCCATCGCCGATGGTGGCCACCAGACCGGTCCGGCAGCGGCACGCCCGCCGGCCCGCCGGCCGCAGGCGATCCGCACCAGCCAGGTCATCCTCGACGAAGACGACGAGGAACAGAGCCTCGGGGCGTTGGGCAAGGCTCTCAAGGAAGCACTCAGAGAACAGGGCGTCGAGGACCTCATCGGCGCCGACGACGAGGACTAGCAATGCGACATCGCCAGGCGGGCCGCCATCTCGGCCGCGACACTGCCCACCGCACCGCGCTCTACCGGAACCTGGTCACGGACCTCCTCCGCTACGAACGCATCACGACGACCGAGGCCAAGGCCAAGGAAATCCGCCCGATGGCCGAGAAGATCATCACGCTCGGCCGCCGCGGCGACCTTCATGCCCGCCGCCAGGCAAACCGCTTTCTCTATGACCCCAGGGTTGTCAGGAAGGTCTTCGACGATCTCGGACCACGGATGAAGGACCGGCACGGAGGCTACCTCCGCATCACCGGGCTCGAGCCCCGCAAGGGCGACGGAGCCCACATGGCATCGATCGAACTCGTCGACTTCGTCGACGCACCGCCGACGCCGCGGCCGCGCCGCGTCGCCGGGCCGGCAACAACGGCGCCGGCGCCCTCCGCGAAGGCCAGCGACGAAGCGCTGAAGCCCGATGCAGAAGCAGATGCCATCGAGGCCGAAGCGATCAGCGAAGCGGAGGGCGGTGACACGGAACAGGGCTGACCCGGTGACCGCGAAACGCATCGCGGCCACGGTGGGCTACGACGGCACGGACTTCGCCGGCTCTCAGCGCCAGGCAGGGGCCCGTACCGTCCAGGAGGAGCTGGAAACCGCGGCCATGTCGCTCTTCGGAGCGGCTGTCCGCGTGGAAATGGCGGGACGCACCGATTCCGGCGTCCATGCCATTGGCCAGGTTGCCGCCTTCAGCGCCGAGACTGCGCTCGATGCGGTGACGGTGGGCCGGGCGCTCAACGCGCACCTGCCCGATGATGTCGCGGTCCGCGACGCGCGCGAAGTCGAAGCCGGGTTTGACCCCCGGCGATGGGCGCGCCGGCGATGGTACCGCTACAGCATCTGGAATCATGAGGCGCGGTCGCCCCTCCTGCGGCGGACCGCCTGGCACGTTCGGGGTTCCCTCGACGACCGGGCGATGCAGCAGGCAGCGAACGCACTTGCCGGCAGGCAGGATTTCGCTGCCTGCACCGGACGACTGGATGCGGGACGCACCTCGGTGCGGACCGTTTTCACTGCAGGATGGCGCCGCGAAAGCGGGGTCCTCCTGTTCGACATCGAAGCGGACGCGTACCTTCCGCAGATGGTGCGCCGGCTCACCGGCGCCATCGTCCGCGTTGGTCGCGGTTCGCTGGAAGTGGAGGAATTCGTCCGCCTGCTCCGGCAGGCAGAGCCCGGCTTGATTGGGCCGACAGCCCCGCCGAACGGACTCTGCCTCCAGCGCGTGTGGTACGACGAGGGATACGTGATATGAACACAACCGTGCGCATCAAAGCGTCCGAGATCTACAAGGATTGGCATGTCCTGGATGCCACGGACCGCCCGCTGGGGCGGATAGCGTCCGAGGCGGCGATCCTCCTGCGCGGCAAACACAAGCCGACCTTCGAGCCCCATCTCGATGACGGCGATTTCGTCATCATCGTCAACGCCGCGAAGGTGAAGGTCACCGGCCGCAAGGCACAGCAGAATGCCTACTACACGCACTCAGGCTTTCCCGGCGGACTTCGCAGGCGGTCCATGGCGGACACGATGGAGCGCTTCCCGGCGCGTGTCATCGAGGCGGCTGTAAGAGGCATGTTGCCCGGGGGGCCTCTGGGCGAGGCGATTGCCAAGCACCTCAAGGTCTATCCGGGGCCCAACCATCCGCACCAATCGCAAGTCACCGGCACGGAGCGCGCCCGGGCCCTTCGGGAGACCCTCGCTGCCGAGCAGCTCCTGGCAACGAAGAAGCCCGCCCGGCTGCGCCCGTTGAGCATCCCGGATGCTGTCCCGGCGACCGTCGCAATTGCCAAACCGGTTGCCAGGGCGAAGCCGGCGCCGGCCCGGCGTGTTCCGAAGCCCGTCCAACCGGCTCCCGAGCCGCCTGTGGCCGAGGAGGTGGTTGCGCCTCCGGCCCCGGCTCCGGCCCCGGTCCGCCGCCCCCGGAAGCCCGCCGAAGCGGCCGTCCCCGCGGTCGCGGACGAGCAGCCCGTCGCGGTTGCGGCTGAGACGCCGAAGAAGCGCGCCCCGCGCAAGAAGGCGGAGCCGGCCGAAGCAGTTGTCGAAACACCCGTCGAGGCAACTGCCGAAGAGGCACCGAAGAAGCCTGCCCGCCGCCGCGCTGCGCCCAAGCAGGAGGAGTGAGTGATGGCTGACCAGCAGTACTACTACGGCACCGGTCGCCGCAAGACCGCGGTGGCGCGCGTGCGCCTCTATCCCGGCAACGGCGCCATTGTCATCAATGGCAAGCCGTTCGAGGAGATCTTCTCGCGGGACACCCACCGTGCCGAGGTGCTCTCGCCCCTCACGCGTCTGGGCCGCGAAGGCAAGTTCAGCGCGCAGATCAAGTGCGAAGGTGGCGGCATTAGTGGCTGGGCAGGTGCCATCCAGATGGGCATCGCCCGCGCCCTCGTCGCGTCGGAACCGGGGGTCAAACCCGCCCTCAAGCGCGGCGAAAGCCTCCTCACCCGGGACCCGCGCGTCAAGGAACGCAAGAAGGCCGGCCTCAAGCGCGCCCGCAAGGCGCCGCAGTTCACGAAGCGCTAGCCGCCGCCCGCTGTGCGAGCCCTCACTCCCAAGGGGAGCTCTGCCAGGATTTTCCCGCTCTCCTGCAATCCTGGACGGCAGTTGGGCGCTCCCGCCAAGGGGCCTGGCCGGCCCATCTTCGCGGCGGGCGGGGTCCTCGTCGCCCATGCGGAGGTGGTCGGCATCCGCCCTTCCAGGCGAGACGGCATCGCTATGTCGCGACCAGCATATTGCTAGCTCGCGCCCATCGCGTACCATCCACGGTGCGAATTGGGGCCCGCTGCGGCCCCCACAGGAGTGTTTCTAGTGGCTGATGCCAATGCCGCCGTTGAAAAAGCGTTCAACGGCAAGATGCTCAATGTGAACCTCACTACCGGCGCGATCACCGTCGAACGCCCTCCCGAATCCCTCTACCGCCAGTACCTTGGTGGCTACGGCATCGGCGCCCGCATGCTGTGGGACCGCGTTCCCAAGGGCGCGGATCCCCTGGGCCCGGACAACATGCTCGGCATGTTCGCCGGCCTCCTCACCGGCACCCCGCTCTTCGGGCAACGGTGGCAGGTGGTTTGCAAGAGCCCATCCACGGGAGGATGGGGCGACGCGAACTGCGGCGGTGATTTCGGCGGACAGCTCAAGCTCGCGGGCTGGGACGGAATCATGTTCTTCGGCAAGGCCGCGAAGCCCGTGTACCTTCTGATCGACGAAGACAAGGCCGAACTCAAGGATGCTTCGGACCTCTGGGGCCAGGGTGCCATTGCCAGCGAGGTGGAGCTCAAGAATCGACACGGCAAGCGTGCCAGCGTAGCGAATATTGGCCCGTCCGGCGAGAAGCTCTCCTATCTGAGCGGGGTCTGCAACGACCACGGACGTCTTGCCGCCCGCTCGGGCGTGGGCGCGGTCATGGGTGCCAAGAACCTCAAGGCTGTGGTGGCGTTGACTGACCGCCGGATCATTGCCCAGACAACCGAGATCAACAAGATGCTGCGGTCGAACCTCGACGAGTTCGTGAAGCCGCTGCGGGACTTCTTCCACACTTTCGGGACAACCGGCATCACCTCCATGAGCGCCCTCAACGGCGACTCCCCGGTCAAGAACTGGGGTGGTGTTGGCATCCTCGACTTCCCAGCTGAGACGAGCGGCCAGATCGCCGGCGCTGTCATCAACACCAAGATGGAAAAGACGTACGGCTGCTGGCACTGCCCCATGGCATGCGGCGCGGAATCGGTCGAGTCCACCAATCCGAAATACGCCTATCCCCGCCACACCCACCGGCCCGAGTACGAGGCTATGGCCGCGTTCGGCACGATGAACCTGGTGAACGAGCCCGACGCGCTCATCCGGGCCAATCATCTTTGCAACGAGTACGGGCTCGACGTGATCGGCGCCGGTGTGACGATCTCCTTCGCGATCGAGTGCTTCGAGGCCGGCATCCTCACGAAGGAAGACACCGATGGCCTTCAGCTCAGCTGGGGTGGAACGGATGCCATGATCGCCCTCCTGGAGATGATCGGTGAACGTCGTGGCATTGGGGACACGCTGGCGGACGGCGTCAAGGTCGCGGCAGAGAAGATCGGTCGCGGGTCCGAGAAATTCGCGATGCACATCGGTGGCCAGGAGCTTCCGATGCACGATCCGAAGCTCCAGCCTGAATACCACAACACCTACAAGCTCGACCCCACACCAGCCCGGCATACCCAGTACGAAGGCAACCGGCGCTTCGGGAAGATTCCGCCCGCGCCTTCGAACAACAAGGACTATTCGGGGCGTGGCGCCCACCACAAGGGCGCGAGCGAGTACATGCACATCATCAACAGCGGCGGCATGTGCCAGTTCGTCATGATGGCGGCCAATACCGCCAATATCCCTGCCTGGTTCAACGCCGTTACCGGTTGGGACATGTCCATCGACGAGGCGATGGTCGTCGGCGAGCGGATCGCGAACCTTCGCATGGCCTACGAGGTCCGTGAAGGCGGCAATCCCCGCAAGCGCGCGGTGCCTGCGCGCATCACCGGGGAGAGCGGCGAAGGCACGCGCGCAGGTCCGCTGGAGGGCGTCAGGCTCGACACCGAACTCCTTGAGTCCGATTTCCTCAGGGCCTGCGACTGGGACGTGGAAACGTGCACTCCATCCAAGGCAAAGCTCGAGTCGCTCGGCCTTGGCGACGTCGCTGCCGTGTTGCATCGGTAGCCCACCTGGACGGGCACAGACAGGGGTGACCGCGCCCCGGCACTGGAATGAGGCGCTGATGCGGGAGGGTCAGCTACCTTTAGGCGGACTGCCTCAGATGGTCTGCGGGAGGGACTCCGTAGAACGCCGGAAGTCCGCCTGCTGCCTGTTCGGAGTGGGCCGCGGTTCCCGCGTACGAGATCTGCCCGTGATCGACGAGGATGAAGTTCGCCCGGCGTGCCACGTCGTCCGCATGTGTCTCAGGGCAGTGCACGTATGCCTGCGTCATCTCGCCGCGCCCGTGACCGATGCTATCGGTGCCGCGTAAGAAGCGCCTGAGTATCCAGACCGTCGTCGCGATTTCCGCCACGGATGGGGACGCGACGTTGAATACCTGGGCCGGCCCTCCGGCGTGGATGACCGACTGGCGGAGCGAGCGCAGCCCGGCCGGGTGGGAACTCGGCGGTTCGCCGGCAGGGAGTCCGAGCACCCGCTCGAAGGCCCCAATCACATGTTCAGGAGCGAGTGGCGACGTCAGGAAGTCACCGGCCCCTGCTCGCAGAGCACCGGCCATATCAGCAATTGTGTCGAATCGGGAAACGACGACTACCCGTCGCCGGGCATCGGCCGGGATGGAGCTTGTGAACCGCGTGGCGAGGCCGCTTCCCGCGCCGATGAAGACCGGCCGGTCGCCGTCAGCCGCCGCTTCCCGCGTTTCCCAGGGGCGGAGCTTGGCGTTCTGCCGGCCTGCCAGGCCGAGCACCATGCTGAGTGAGGCGTCGTCCTCGGTCTGGAGGAAGGCCGAGTACGAGTTCGAGAGGTGGGTTCTTGCCCAACCCTCGATGTCCGGTCGCGGGCTGCGAAGCGCCCCGCCCTGAGCACCCGTCGTGTCATACACCACCGACCTGCACCAGGCGAAGCAACCGGCGCACATCCGAACACGGCGCATTTGCCCCACGTGGTGATGGTGGTCTTTCCGTCCCAAAGCGCGCTCTGCGGGCAGGAGTTCGAGCACGTAGGAGTCGTTCGAGAGGAACGTCGTGCATTGGTCGCAGCGGCTGAAATCGAGCGTCCGCTGATGCGCCGCGAGTGGAGCTCCTGCCGGTCGCAACGCATTCGGTCCGAGAGCCATGTCGGTCAGGCGAGTGGAGCGCCGGTAACATCCGGCGCACAGGGTGTAGCTCTCGACCGTCCGCACTGGTTTCCATCCCGCTCCTGTGAACCACGCCTCCCGACTCGTGATGAAACGCCCGCCCTGCGACGTATCCCAGCAGAAATCGCAATGGAACGTGTCGCTCATCATCCCCCCTTGGACCTGCCGATCCGAGTCGCTCGGCGCAGGTCTCCCCGCTTTAGTTCTCGCCAAGCTTTCGAAAAGCTGAACGGGCAAGCCGGGATCTCCACAATCCCGACACCCTGCATCGCAGCCAACGGGGTGTCCTACCCCAGGATCCTGAACACCGGCCGATCGGGCGCGACCGCGGCGATCTCCGCGTCCGAGGCGGCCTTGCCCAATCCGAAATGACTCGCGGTTTCGGCGGACCAGCGATCGAGGTAGGCGCGGATGACCGCCGGTTTGTCGGCATCAGCCACTGCGGCGACGCGAATGGCTTCCCGCATTCGGCCCTGCCTCAACTCCGCCTCGCCCGCGGCGCGAAGGTTCCGGGCCCAGTGCGTCTCGCCACGTGGTGCCACAAGGAAACGCTGACCCTCGAAGGGGAGAGGGTTGACCGGGGTCGTCCGCCACTTCCCGGAGGTGCGGCCCCGGACTGCCAGGATCTGCGCCCCTCGCGGGCTGAGCCCCATCGCGACAGCAACGGTGACAAGGCCGTTTGCGATGTGGCGGACGATCCAGCCAGGCCGCTTGTACACGGCATCTCCTCTGCCTTGATAGAGCGCCACCATAGGGGACCCCCTGGACTCGACGCAACACCAGAGGCGACACCATAGGGCGTCTTGCGCCGGGAATCGCCGGGAAGAGGCATACTTCCGTCATGGAGTTCGCAATCCGGTCGGGTACCCTCGCCGACGTGCCGGCTCTTGCCCGCCTGCGTCACGAGTTCCGATCCGGTATCGGAACACCGAGCGAAGCGGCTGATGCGTTCATCGACCGCTGCGCCAGCTGGATGGCGGAACGTCTTCGGGCTGCAACCCCGTGGCGATGCTGGGTGGTCGAGCAGGGCGGGGAGGTCGCCGGTAACCTCTGGCTGCAGCTTGTGGAGAAGATCCCGAACCCCGTGTCCGAACTTGAGAACCACGCCTACATCACCAATGTCTACATCCGCGATGCGGTCCGGGGGGCCGGTGCGGGCGAGCAGCTCGTTGCCACGGCTCTCGACTGGTGTCGCGGCCAAGGCGTCGATTCCGTCATCCTCTGGCCCACCGCTCGCAGCCGCACCCTGTATGAGCGCCATGGGTTCGCCATCCCCGGGGATCTCCTTGAGGCGATCCTCGATCCCGGCCGTGCCGCTGGGAGACAAGAGTGACCGGGTACGGCAGGGTGGGCGAGGGGGTGCCGATCGCGGGCGAAGGCCTTGTCCTCCGCTCCTGGGACGACGAGCTCCTTCGCGCCATGGCCCACTGGGGAGAGCGGGGATTCCCGTACGGCGCGTTCGACATGGGCTTCTTGCGCGATCCCGCCCGCTTCGCCGAATTCAAGACCCGCTTGCGGGACGATGGCCGCCACGTGCACTTCGCCGCGATCGAAGAGAACCAGCCGGTCGGACGCGTGTCCGTCAATCTCGAAGACCCCGTAGGGCTCTACATCTGGGGCGTGCATGTGCCGCCCGAGCACGAAGGGCGCGGTGTCTGCCGGCGCATGCTCGCTGCCCTCATCGGCTGGCTCGCCGCCGAACGGCCGGATCGGGACCTCGTTCTCTCCGTGAACACCTTCGCTGATCGTGCACTTCGCGCGTACCGTGGGCTGGGATTCGCGCCCGCCGAGACGCGCTGGCTGTTCGACAGCGTCCTCGACGAGGCGCTTCCGCTGCTCTCGCTTGACCGCAGGGAGGTGGTCTCGGACCACGTTCGCTTGCGCAACAACCGTTGGGAGGTTCGTACGTTTCTGATGAGGCGCCCGGCGAGCGCCCCGGCCGGCGGTCACCGCTCCTAGCCGATCCCCAGCCGCCGGTCGTTCTCGCGCCAGGCCTGGTCGTTCAA
>CAZCDK010000021.1:0-17829 GCA_964497285.1 uncultured Anaerolineaceae bacterium
AGCACGCGTGCCCTCAAGGTGTGACGAGATGCACTAGGTACTCCACATTGCCGTCAGCGCCAGCCACTTACGACTCTATCGCGGCAGCCACAGACCAGGCTTCGCTCCTCGCCCACGCGACAAACGCGTCGCGAACACCTTCGCGGACCTCAGGCGAGCGAATGACCCCTCCGCGCGGCACGTCGGCGGGTCCCGCTTCGAACTGCGGCTTGAGCAACACCACACCCGGTGTCCCTGGCGCAACGCGCGACGCCACCGATGGCAGTACTTTCCGCAGCGATATGAACGCCAGATCGGCCACAAAGAAGTCGATGGCCGGCAGCTCCGGCAGAGCGCGGGCATTGGTGCCTTCCAGCAGCGTCACGCGCGCGTCCTCCCTCAGGCGCTGGTGCAGTTGCGCGCGCCCAACGTCGACGGCAAGCACTGACTCCGCCCCATGTTGCAGGAGACAGTCGGTGAATCCGCCCGTTGATGCGCCAAGGTCGAGGCAGCGCTTGCCGCGAACCTCTACCTGGAAGTGCTCCAGCGCCGCATCGAGCTTGAGGCCACCGCGGCTCACGTAGCGCTCCGGCTCGGAGACCACAATCTCGGCCGCTGGATCGAGAAGCGTTGCGGGCTTCACCAGGATCGCCGTCCCGACCCTCGCCCGGCCGGCCATGATCAGACGCTGCGCCCGCTCTCGGGTCTCGGCGAGCCCCCGTTCAACCATCAACACATCGGCTCGCACACGTGGCATGCACAAGGCTAGCCACCCGCCGGCGGGCAGCGCAACTCCAGCGGCGGAATCGCCCGATACGCTACCCTATGCGCGTGACACCCATCGAGCGCGTGCGGGCGGCCCTCCTCGGCCTCGGCCTCCCGGCGGAGATACTGGAGTTCGACAGCTCGACGAGTACGGCCCAGGACGCCGCAATCGCCGTCGGCTGCGAGTTGGGTCAGATCGTCAAGACGCTGTTCTTCCTTGCCGGCGGGCGCCCCACCTTGGCACTCGTCGCGGGCGATCGGCAGGTCGATACCGCCGCTCTGGCCGCGATCGTCGGCGTCGGTCGCAAGAAACTAAAGATGGGGACACCGGACGAGGTGCGCGCGCTCACCGGGTTCGATGTCGGCGGGGTCTCCCCGGCCGGATGCCTGCACCCGGCGGACGTCCTTGTCGACGATAGCCTTCGGCGGTTCGAACGCATTTGGGCCGCCGCCGGCGCGCACAACGCCGTCTTCGAGGCGTCCATCGCCAGTTTGACAGCGGCGATCGGCGGTCAATGGGCAACCATCACAAAGGACCCCACATGACCATCGCCGCCACCGATCGCGGAAACACGCCGAGGCTTCCGCCGCTGCTTTCCGCCATGCGGCCATACCAGTGGCCCAAGAACGGACTCGTGTTCGCGGCGCTCGCATTCAGTGCCGGCGACGCCTGGAAGCCCGGTGACCTCCACAGCTGGTGGCCCTTGCTCTGGCGCACGGTTGCCCTGTTCGGCGCCTGGTGCCTCGTCTCGAGCGCCACCTATCTGGTAAACGATGCCCAGGATCGCGACTTCGACCGCCTGCACCCTCGCAAGAGATTCCGCCCGATCGCGAGCGGCTCGCTTTCCGTCCGGACCGCGCGCATCGCGGCGCTCGCGCTCGTCCTTGTGGCGATTCCGGCCGCCTTTGTGCTCGATCTGACTGCCGGCGCGATTCTCACCGGGTACGCGTTGGTCATGGGCGCTTACTCCTACGGGCTGAAGCGCGTGGCCATCCTCGACGTGCTCATCCTCTGCAGTGGCGTCATCGGCCGGGCCATCTCCGGGGGCACGGCGATCGACGTGAGCATCAGCCCCTGGCTCTACGTTTGCACTAGCTTCGGCGCGTTCTTCTTCGCCAGTTCGAAGCGCTGGTCCGAATACCGTGTCCTCGGCGACGGCGCCGCGCGTCACCGGCCAGCTCTCGCGCTCTACACCCATGACATCCTCGAGCAGATGCTGAACGTGAGCGCCGCAGGCGCGCTGTTGAGCTATGCCCTCTACACGATCGAATCCGCCAATGTGCCAGGCAATGGCGCCATGGCCGTGACGCTCCCCTTCGTCGGCTTCGGCCTCTTTCGCTACCTTCTGCTGCTCGATGGGCCGCGGAAGACAGATGCGCCCGACCAGATCCTCTTCACAGACCCGCAGATCGTCACGGCTGTCGCCGGCTTCCTCGCCACGGCCATGACCATCATGGTGGTTCACCAGTCATAGGCGCCGATCCGATCCGTCTTCCCATGGGCAGCCTCACTCGGGCCGATGGATCTCTGCCGCCCCCGGACCCGCGAGTTCTGGTCGGCCACTCCACACCCACGCGAAGTTGGTCCGGCTCACGCCCATCAGCATTCCGAACAGGCCCGATGGGTGGATGAAGAGCCCCGCGTCCTCCGCCCGGTCCTCAGAGTGCGCGAACCGGATTCCCCGCGCTACCAGGCGCGACGCAAGCCTCATCACGTCGTCGGTTTCGACGTAGCACATGTAGAGCGATGGCCCTCGCTTCTGGTAGAAGCGGTGCATGGCGCCGTCGCCCCACGTCTGCGTGACTTCGATCCGGTCCAGCCGTGCGGGAGGTTCGAAGAGAGTCAGCGTCCCCCGGTAGCCGAACGCCCTGCTTTCGATGGGCGAGAACCGGGCCGGATCGAGCCCGAATACCTTGGTGTAGAGGTCGGCCGTCAGTTGCCAGTTGTCGACCGGGTTCGTCACTTCGTAGACAAACCGGATGTCGCCAACCATGTCGCGCGGGCGGTCAGCCGAAACCACTGCGGGCATGCCGTGCGTCTCCCCATCGGCGACTCGCAAACCAGGCCCATCCTCCGAATAGCGGATGCCCTGGACATCGAAGTGCTTCGCCATCGCCCCCAGGTCGGGCGTCGAGAACCCAACACCGTAGAGCCCCTGGCCCCAGCGCTCCGCCCACACCGCCGCCGGCCCTGGTCCGGCGGGTTCCACGAAGTCGAACTCGGTCGCCCCGGCACGGACCGTCGAAATCCGGGCGTTCAGGAGGCTCGACTTCCACTCACCCGCCGCGCGTGCACCGAACAGATCGGTCCAGGCCTGGGCTGCCGCGGCACGATCACCCACGACAAGCTGGATACGGTCAAGGTACGAGAGCATTGGTCATCTCCAGGCGCGATCGCGCCTGGACATTGTGACACTCCCACGGAAGCGCGAGGGAAGAACAAAGGGCCGGTTCTTCCGGCCCTGTTGACCCAAGTCGATGGTTGGCCGGCTACGCGGATTCGTCGAGCGGCTTGCGGTCCACCGCGGGAGGCACGTCAACATCGACGGTCTGGCCGCCGCGGGTGAGAAGCAGCGGACGCTGGTGGTTCGCGAGCGTGTCGGCGTTGACGACGCACTTCCGCACATCTCCCCGCCCCGGGATCTCGTACATCACTTCCATCAGGCAATCCTCAAGCACCGTGCGCAGGCCGCGAGCGCCTGTCTTGTGCTTGATTGCCTGGTCGGCAATCGCTCGCAGAGCGTCGTCAGTGAACACCAGGTCCACCCCGTCCATCCCGAAGTAGCGTTCGTACTGCTTCACCAGCGCGTTCTTGGGCTCGGTGAGGATCCGGACGAGCGCGGACTGGTCGAGCGATTGCAGACCCACGACCATGGGCAGGCGGCCCACGAACTCTGGGATGAGCCCGAACTCAAGCAAATCGTCGTGCGTGACGTGGGCGAGCAGTTCGTCCATCCGCTGGCTCCCACGAAAGCCACGGTCGGCATTGAAGCCAATCCGCACATGATCGCGGGTGAGCCGCTTCTCAATGATGTTTTCGAGTCCTTCGAAGGCTCCGCCGCAGACGAAGAGGATGTTCTGCGTGTTGATCTGAAGGAAATCCTGGTGCGGGTGCTTGCGTCCGCCCTGCGGAGGAACGTTGGCCGTGCAACCTTCGATGATCTTGAGGAGTGCCTGCTGAACTCCCTCGCCCGAAACATCGCGCGTGATACTGGGGTTGTCGCCCTTGCGCGCGATCTTGTCGATCTCGTCGATGTAGATGATGCCCCGCTCGGCCTTCTGGATATCGAAATCGGCGGACTGAATCAGGTGAAGGAGGATGTTCTCCACGTCTTCGCCCACGTACCCGGCCTCGGTCAGGGCTGTCGCGTCGGCGACCGAGAACGGAACGTCGAGCATGCGGGCAAGGGTCTTGGCCAGCAACTTCTTGCCGACGCCCGTCGGCCCAACGAGGAGAATGTTGGACTTCTCCAGCTCAATCTCGCCGTCGCCCACGGCGCCGATGCGCTTGTAGTGGTTGTAGACCGCCACTGAGAGCACCTTCTTGGCCAGTTCTTGGCCGACCACGTACTCGTCGAGGTGCTCGTGGATGAACTTCGGCGCGGGAACGCGCTGGGCGCCCGCGGCTGCCCCCTTGGCGACCGAGGGGCCGGCGTGGGTGCCGGTTTCCTCCTCGATGATCTCCCGGCAGAGATCTACGCACTCGTCGCAGATGTACACGGCGCCCGGGCCGGCTATCAACCGTCGAACCTGGTCCTGGTTCTTTCCACAGAACGAGCAATGGTACTGGACGCGATTCGTGCGGTTCCCGGCCAATGCGCCTTCCCCTTCCGTTACTTGCGGGCGTCTTGAGGACGCGCCAGGAGCTCGTCGACGAAACCGTATTCCCTCGCGCCTTCGGCATCAAGGTAGAAATCCCGGTCGAAGTCCTTGGACACCCGTTCCACCGTCTGGCCCGTGTGCTTCGCAATGATGTTCCGGATGATCTCGTTGTTGCGAAGAATCTCCTTGGCCGCAATCTCTATATCGGCAGCCTGCCCCCGCGCACCACCCAGCGCCTGGTGCATATGCACGGTCGCGTTGGGCAAAGCGAACCGCTTCCCCTTCGCACCCGCGCACAGCAGGACCGTGGCCATGGAGGCAGTCTGGCCCACCGCGATCGCGGAGACGCTCGGTTCGATGAGTTGCATCGTGTCGCAGATCGCCAATCCGGCCGTGATGACGCCGCCCGGCGAATGGATGTACATGCTGATGTCCCGCTCCGGGTCCTCGCGCTGCAGATAGAGCAGCTGCGCGACGATCAGGTTCGCCACATGATCGTCGATCGGAGTGCCCAGGAACACGATACGTTCCTTGAGCAACAGCGAAAAAATGTCGAAGGCTCGCTCCGACCGCGGGCCACTCTCGATGACTGTTGGAATGACTGCCCGCACTAGAGGGTGACTCGCATTGGATGCGCTCATGCCGGCTCCTCCTTCCTGGCGCTTGCACGCTTCTTCCTGGCTGGCGGCGCCTTCGCGTCGCCATCTCCTGCAGCGGATTCGGCCGGCGCCGCGGCGGCGCCGCCCCCCAACTCGCCACGCGCAATCGCCGCCACTCGCTCCAGGGTGAGCTGAGAAAGCAGGCTGCGCTCTATGCGATCGCGGCCCTCGGGGGTGGAAAACAGCTCGCGCATGCGTTCCGCGTCGGCGCCCGCCGGGGCGACCAGCCTCTCCAACTCCGCCGCGACCGCTTCGTCACTCACGGTCAGATTCTCGGCATCCGCGAGCCGGCTCAACACAAGCGAACGGAGCACATGCCGCTCTGCCTCCGGACGCAGGCTCTCACGGTACTCCGACTCGCTCCGCCCAACCCGCGCCAGGTAGTTCCTGTAGGCCTGGACATCGTTCCCCGACGACTCGCGAATCATCCGGTCGATCTCGCGGTCGACGAGCACTCGCGGATACTCTGTTGTCGCCCGGGCTACAATTTGGTCGACGGCGGCCTGCTGGTAGTGCAGCTCAGCGTCCCGCTTCAGGGCCTCTTCCATGTTCGTCCGAAGCCGGATCCTCAGCGCGTCGTAGGTCGGGAAGTCGTCGGCATTCACCTGCTGAGCGAAGTCGTCGTCCTCTTCCGGGAGTTGCTCCTCCTTCACTTCGCGCAGGGCCAGCGTGAACGTCGCCGCCTTGCCCCGGTAGGTCTGAGCCGGGAAGTCCTCCGGGAGGACAAGATCGAGCGACTTCTCCTCGCCCTTCGTCATGCCCAGAAACGCTTCCGCGAGTCCCTCGACGAGCATCACCTGGCCTTCGCGCAGCGAGAACTCGGCATCTTCGTCCTTCACTAGCTGCTCACTGCCGACCATGCCATTCACGCTACCGGTCACGATGTCGTTCCATTGGACACCGCGTTCCACCGGGGCCTGCGTCGCGTACCGGCGGCGAAGCGCAACGAGTTGCTCCGCGAACATCTCATCGGTGACTTCGACCTGCGGAGGATCCAGCCGGACGGAAACGTAGTCGTTCAACTCGACAGTCGGGCGAATAGCCACGGTCGCCTTGAAGCGGACCGGCTCCAACTCGAGGATTTCGAGGTGGGGCTGGTCGATCGCGTCTATTTCCTCGGACTCGATCGCGGCGTTGTACGCCTGGGGCACGAGCTCGTCAATCGCTTCGCGAAGCAGACCCTCGCGGCCGTAGTGACGCTCGATGATCGCGCGCGGCGCCTTGCCCGGGCGGAAGCCCGGGATGCGGGCTTTGCGAGAGAGGCGCTTCAGGGCTTCGTCGAGGGACTGCTCGAGGCGGTCCTGGTCGACTTCAATGTCAAGTTGGACGCGGCTTTCGGGGAGCCGCTCGAGGGTTACCTTCACTGGCGGGTCATCATCCTCCACGTTCGAGTATAGCAAACCCCTCCCGAACCCGCCGTCCGGGGCCCTCGCCGATCGCGGGGCGAGGCCGTCACGCTAGCCCAAGCGCCCGGAAGACCTCTTCGAACCCCACCACGTTCCCCGGATTGAAGTGGGGCTGGACGTACTCAACCACTCCCCCGGCACCGACGATCACGAGCGCTCGGCGGCACCTCCGTTCGTCGGCATCCCAGAACCCGAACGCCTTCACCACCTCCGCAAAGAAGTCACTGATCAGCGGAAACGGAAATCGGTCGCGCTCTTGGAACCTGGTGTGCGATCCCAGCCCGTTGGTGTTTATCCCAAACACCTGCACTCCGGCTGCGCGGAGGAGGTCGTACTCCTGGGCAAACGCCTTCAGCTCGCTGGTACAGATCGGCATGCCATCATCCTGGTAGAAGACGAGCAACATCCGTCCGTTCCGCGTGGCCTCGCTCAGCATCACCTGGGATTCGTGCCCGTCCGCGTCAATCGCCGGCAGCGCAAAGTCCGGAGCCCGCTCGCCCGCCCTGATCGGCCCGGCAAGCCCCCGCTCGCTCGTCGTCACGGCTCCGGCTCGAAACCCGGAGGCGTACCGTCGATCCCCCGCACGGATGCCATCACCCTCACCCGGCCAAGTCCGGCGCTGTCGGTCAGCGCGTCGAATCCTCGCCGCCGGGCGAAGTACTCCTCCATCTCGCCCCGCGCAGCATCGACCACGCCCTGCAACCCAAGCGCCCTCAGGAAACCGGCCTGGCTGGTCGGGCCGTGCGTCGCACACCCCTCCTCCTCGGCCGCCGCGACGAGTTCCGAGAAGTTGACGTGGCTCGTCATGTCCTGCTCACCGACGTGCACATAAGGGTTTTCGTGAGCCGCATGCCGGTGAAAGCACAACAGCGTGCCCACCGTGCGCCACGGTGCCCAGAGCTCCTCCCGAAGGTACCCGTAGTCGAACGTCAGCACCGCTCCGCGGCGCACGAGAGCGCACAGGCTGCGCATCGTCGCGTAGGCCCGGGCGTTGACCTCAAACCGCCCCGCCCGGGGCGCCCCGTCGATGATGGCGACTCCGCCCCTCGCTTCGACGAACTGCGTGCCGTCCCAACGCACCGCCACTTCGACCGGCCCTCGCTCTGTGGCCTCGAACACGCGCGTTGGCAGGGCGTCGAAGAACTCGTTCGAGACAACCACGCCAGCGCCCACCACCCCGGCGGGCCGATCCAGCCACTCCACGCGCGCATCCGAGCCCCGCGCCTGAGGCTCGATGGCGACGTAGTGCAGTGCTTCCCGGAAACCGTCCTCGCGGCTCTCCGCCCAGTCCAGGATGGCCGTTGCCAGCTGTCCCGCCCCTGCCCCTGGCTCAACCACGTGGAACTCCGCCGGGCAGTCGAGCTGCCGCCACGCCCAGTGGCACCAGCCGGACACGGCCCACCCGAACATCGGGTGAATCACCGGGCTGGTCAGGAAATCGCCCTGTGGCCCGATACGCCCCGGCTTCCGGTAGTAGCCGAATTCGGGGTGGTAGAGCGCCATTTCCATGAACCGCTCGAACGGAATCGTACCCCCGGCCATCTCCTCAATGATGGCCCGCACCAGGCGCGCGTCGCCAAGCGCCGCCTTCCCGGGGTCGAGGTCCAGTGTCACGGCCCCAGTTTCCCATTCCAGGCTGGCTGTGTCCCCTTCCCGTGCCGGCTCGAACCGAGCGCCGCTCTCCCTCAGGGTTGAAGGCCGTGCCTCGTGACCCCGGCCTTCCTATAATCGCGAGCCAACTGCGTATCAGGGAGGACAGCCATGGGAAGCCTCGACGGGCTCGTCGCACTTGTCACCGGCGGTGGCCGCGGAATCGGCCGGGCGATCGCGCTGGAGATGGCGCAAGACGGCGCCTCCATCGCTATCGCCTCGCGGTCCAAGAACGAACTGGACGAGGTCGTGGCGGAGGCGGAAGCGCTCGGGCGGACCGGCCTGGCGATCCGGGCCGACGCCCTCGTACGCGAAGACTGCACGGCCGCCGTGGATGCCGTTGTGGAGAGGTTCGGACGGATCGACATCCTTGTGAACAACGTGGGCGGTGTCACCTTCCGCACGGGACCGGCCGACCACGACCCCTTTGCGTACAACGACGACATATTCGTCAACGACCTGACGCTCAACCTCGTCACGCACTACTGGACGACGCGAGCCGCCCTGCCCCACATGCGGGAGCACCACTTCGGACGGATCATCAACATCGGGTCCGGGTATGCCAAGACGAGCGGCGGAACGCTCTCGTACTCCGCCGCCAAGCACGGGCTCGTGGGACTGACACGAGCGCTCGCTGCTCAGGTCGCGCCCTTTGGGATCACCGTCAATTGCCTTTGCCCAGGCTGGACGAACACGCGCCTGATCAACCTCCCCCTCATGGCCCAGCGCATGGGCACCGACATCGAGGGTGCGAAGGCTCAACTCGGTGCGGATAACCTCCTCAAACGAATCCTGGAACCCGAAGAGCTCGGGCCCATGGCCGCACTCCTTGCCGCGCCCGGGTCGGCCGGCATCACCGGTCAGGTGATTAGCGTAGACGGTGGCTATCGCGTCTGAGGCGCCCTCGCAATCGGATGTCCCTGGAAACGTGCCGAGAACTCGGGTGCCGCTGTGAGTCCTGGACACGCGAAGAAAGCGACTGGACCCCGTTTCGCTTCGCGGGCATTGACGGCGAAGGTAGTGTGTAGTCGAGTCGGGCCGGGCCGCGCCCGCACCGAGGGTGATAAATCGAGATGGAATTGACCGGTCTGCACATCCTCACGACCTACCAGTGCACCCTGCAATGCGACCACTGCTTCGTCTGGGGGAGCCCCTGGCAGCAAGGCACGATGCCGCTGGACAGGATCCGCGAGATCCTGCGACAGGCGAAGCATCTGGGCACGGTCAAATCGATCTACTTCGAAGGCGGCGAGCCCTTCCTCTACTACGCGTCGCTGCTCGAGGCGGTGCGCGTCACAGCCACCCTCGGCTTCCGTACCGGGATCGTCTCCAACGGCTACTGGGCCACGAGCCAGCCAGACGCTGTCGCGTTTCTGCGGCCGTTCGCCGGGCTCCTCGACGACCTCTCCATCAGCAGCGATCTCTACCACTGGAGCGAGCCTCTGAGTCAACAGGCTGAGCATGCCCGCGGGGCCGCGGAGGCGCTCGGCATTCCCATCGGGTACATGAGCGTCGCCCAGCCCGAGGCGACTGACGCCGCTCCCGCCCTCGGCAAGCTCCCGGCGGGCGAATCGAGAGTGATGTACCGCGGCCGGGCAGCAAGAGACCTCGCTCCACGTGCCACCCTCCACGCGTGGGACAGCTTCGCTGCCTGCACAAACGAGAACCTGGTCGATCCCGGCCGCGTACACGTCGACCCCCTCGGGAACGTTCACATCTGCCAGGGGATCTCACTGGGCAACCTCTTCGAGACAGGCCTGGCGGAGATCTGCCGGGACTACGATCCGGCGGCCCATCCCATCGTCGGCCCACTCCTCGCGGGTGGGCCCGCAGAGCTCGCCCGCGCCTTCGAGGTCGAACACGGCGACTCCTTTGCCGATGCCTGCCACCTCTGCGACAGCGTCCGGCGGAAGCTCCGGGAGCGGTTCCCGCGGACCCTCGGTCCCGACCAGATGTACGGCGTAGCCTGACACCGGGGCAGCGCCGTCCGCAGGCCGGCCAGATGGCCCGGCGCGCAAGGTCCGCTCGACCCCTGTGACCGCCTTGCGGAACGATCTACGCTTCGTTTGCAACCTCGCGAGGCGGCATTGCCGCCGGGGGAGACCACCGTGACGACGACCGCCATCCAACAACGCGCCTACGGCATCCGCCGGCGGCTGGACCTTCCCTACGATCAGGCCGTCCACCGGACCCGGGAGGCGCTGAAGGCTCAGGGCTTCGGAGTCCTCACCGAGATCGACGTGAGGGCGACGATGAAATCCAAGCTCGACGCCGAAATGGCACCCTTCATCATCCTTGGCGCCTGCAATCCGCCGCTCGCCTACCGCGCTCTCACGGCCGAACCGGAAATCGGACTTCTGCTGCCGTGCAATGTCGTGGTCCGGGAGGCCGACGGTGGGACGGTGGTGGAGGCAATGGATCCCGAGGCAGCGATGAAGATGGTGGACAGTCCCACCGTCCGCGAGGTTGCCCGTGAAGCCAGGGAGCGCCTTGTGCGCGTGCTCAATGCCCTGACCGAAGACTGAGTTCCCGGTTCCCCCGCTGGGAAGAACCACCCATCCCTTGTCTTCCCGCAGGAATATGCGTGATTCGTGCGAGCGGCGTGATTCGTGGGAGCGGCGTGGTTCGGCTCGCCGCCCCTTCGCTCGAGGCAGCTTTGACAAGGTGCGACTCCAGAAATGCGCCGGCGAAACTTCACCTTTGCGTGAAGGTATGCTAGCCTCCGCATCTCGGGGGCGCTGGCTTGAAGATCCTTCTCCGGTTGGTTCCGTACTTGAAGCCATACAAGTGGCAGCTTCTCGTAGCCTGGCTATGCGTGCTTCTCGCCGGGGCGTTCGTCATGGTCAGCCCGCTTGCGATTCGCTATGCCATCAACTTCGGCCTCGAGCCAGTGAGCGACGGCAGGAGGCTGGTCGGCCTCGACGGCAACTCCCGGCTGCTTGTGTTCGCCGCCCTCGGGATCATCCTGTTTGCCGTCGGTCGCGGCATCGCCGCCTTCGGCCAGCAGTACCTCGGCGAATCGATCGGCCAGCGCGTGGCCTACGATATCCGCAACGACATTTATGACAACCTCCAGCGTCTGAGCTACGCCTACCACGACAAGGTCGAGTCGGGCCAGATCATGTCGCGCGCCACGCAGGATGTGGAAAACATCCGCATGTTCATCAACATGGGCGCCCTGCGGCTCGGCTACGTGCTGCTCATCCTCCTGATCTCCGTCGTGGGCATGCTCGTCATCAACTGGCAACTCGCACTGGTGAGCTTCATCAGTCTCCCCATCCTCGCCTGGCGATCGATCCTCGTCAGCAACCGCATGCGACCCATCTGGCTGCAAATCCAGCAGAACCAGGCCGAGGTCACCCAGGTCGCCGAGGAAGGCCTCACCGGCATCCGCGTCGTGAAAGCGTTTAGCCGCGAGCCGTTCGAAAGCCAGAAGTTTCGGGCCGCAGCCCAGAAGCAGGCCGACCTCAACTACTGGCAGGCCAAGCAGATGGCCAAGCACCAGCCCCTGATGCAGGGCCTTTCGGCTGCGCAGGTAGGCCTCACCGTGGGCTTTGGGTCTTTCCTCATCTCCCGCGGCAACCTGACCGCCGCAGACCTGCTCACGTTCGCGCTCTGGCTAAACCTCCTGCAGCTTCCCGTGCGGACGTTGGGCTTCGTCATCAACATCGTCGCACGTTGCGTTAGCTCGGCCGAACGAGCCTTCGAGCTGATCGATGCCCAGTCGGCCGTTCAGGAGAAGCCCGGCGCAGCCCCGCTGGCTGACGTCCGGGGCCACGTGGTCTTCGAAACCGTCGGCTTCGGCTACGAAAGCGCCAGCCCCGTCCTGAAGGGCGTGAGCATCGACGCCCGGCCCGGCCAGGTCATCGCCCTCCTTGGCCCCACCGGCAGCGGGAAGTCGACGGTCGTCAACCTCCTCCCACGCTTCTACGACGTGACAGAGGGCAAGATCACAATCGACGGTGTCGACGTTCGCGACACGACGCTCGAATCCCTGCGCACGAACATCGGCATCGTTCAGCAGGATGTGTTCCTCTTCATCGGCACAATCCGCGACAACATCACCTACGGGAAGCCTGACGCCACGAAGGAAGAGATCGAGCAGGCAGCCAGGGCAGCGCGCATTCACGACTTCATTTCCAGTCTCCCCTACGGCTACGACGAGTGGGTGGGGGTGCGGGGCGTGACCCTCTCCGGCGGCCAGAAGCAGCGCATCGCCATCGCACGGACAATTCTCTTGAACCCCCGGATCCTCATCTTCGACGACTCGACTTCGAGCGTGGACGCGCAGACCGAGTACCTCATCCAGCAGGCGCTCAACGACCTGATGGAGGGCCGGACGACGTTCGTAATCGCGCAACGGCTGCGGACAATCATGCGGGCCGACCAGATCGTCGTGCTCGACCAGGGGCGCATCGTCGAGCGCGGCCGCCACGCCGAACTGCTCCAGCATGAGGGCCTCTACCGCCGTATCTACGACCTCGAACTCAAGGACCAGGAAGACGCGCTGGGCCGCGGGACACCGCCGGTCTTGCCGAACGGCCATGGACCTGGATCATCCACCCCGGCCCCGCGCCAGCGGCCCATGGCGCCGGCAGCCCGGCGGGTCGCGGAAGAAGGGGGCCTCTGATGGCATTCTGGGGAGGCGCGGGAGCAGGCGGCTGGAGCACAGGCATCGGCGGCCAGACCATGGGCCCGAACCGCTCCCGCGGCCGCGATGGCTGGGACGACGACTCCCTGGGCAAGGTCTACGACGCCCAGGTCGTGCGGCGGCTGGTTCCCTATCTCAAGCAATACAAGCTCCAGGCGGGCATCGCGTTCACCTGCATGGTTGTCTCGGCCCTCATGAGCTTCGTTCAGCCGTTGATCATCGGCTTCACGGTCAAGGCGGGCGTGCAGCACAACGAGCGGCTGGTCTGGACCCTCCTCGGCGCCATGGTGGGCATGGCCACGCTCGGCTGGCTGGCCGCGTTCCTTCAGCAACTCACCACCAACTGGATGGGCAACCGCTTGCTCCTCCAGCTGCGGACCGAAATGTACGACCACATGCAGAATCTCTCGCTCAGCTTCTACGACGAGATGGAAGTTGGTCGCATGATCAGCCGCCTCACGAGCGATGTCACCGTCATGCAAGAGCTGCTCACCAGCGGCTCACTCACGTTCGCCGCCGACTTCGTCGGCCTCTCGATCGTGGTCACCATCCTCCTCACCGTCGATTGGCAACTGGCACTCGTGACCTTCGCCATCGTGCCGCCGCTCGTCGCCATCATGGCCGTCTGGGCCAAGCACGCCAAGCAGGCCTTCGTCAACGTCCGCATCAAGATCAGCGTGCTCTACGGCACGTTGGCCGAAAACATCTCGGGCGTACGCGCTGTTCAATCGATGTCCCGCGAAGATGAGAACGCGCGGCGGTTCGATACGCTGAACCGCGACAACCGGAATGCAAACATCTGGGCTGGCATGCTGAGCGCAGCGATCATGCCGGTCATCGAACTCGCCGTGGCCGGTGCCACGGCTGCGGTGATCATCGTCGGCGGCTACCGGGCACTCAACGCCAGTTCCGTCGACGTGGCGAGCCTGTTCCTCGTGCTTACCTCGTTCACCATCTACGTCGGCCGCTTCTTCGACCCGATCCGGGACCTCGTCCTGCAGTACACGATGCTTCAGCGGGCGATGGCTGGCGGAGAGCGCATCTTCGAAGTCCTCGACACCACACCGCGGATCCTCGACAAGCCCGACGCCATCGAACTCGATGCCGTTGAGGGCCGGGTCGACTTCGACCACGTGTCGTTCCACTACGTCGAAGGCGTTCCCGTGCTCGATGACATCGACCTCCATGTGAAACCGGGAGAAACGATCGCGTTCGTTGGTCACACGGGAGCCGGTAAGACCACCATCACCTCGCTCGTGAGCCGCGCCTACGAAGTCACCGACGGCGCCATTCGCATCGACGGCCACGACATCCGCGATCTCAAGCGGCGATCACTCACGCGCCACATGGGAGTGGTGCTGCAGAACCCGTATCTGTTCAGCGGTTCGGTGAGAGACAACATCACGTACGGCCGCCCCGAGGCAACTCAGGCAGAGATCGAAGCAGCGGCAAAGGCCGTCGGCGCCCACGAGTTCATCGCCCGCCTCTCGCACGGCTACGACACCGTCCTCCAGCAGCGCGGCCAGAACCTCTCTGTCGGGCAGCGGCAGCTCATCAGCTTCGCCCGGGCAATCCTGGCCTCTCCTCGCATCCTGGTCCTCGACGAAGCGACTGCCTACGTCGACACGCAAACAGAGGTCATCATCCAGCGGGCGCTGCAGGAACTCCTCAAGGACCGGACATCCTTTGTCATCGCTCACCGGCTTTCGACAATCCGCGAGGCCAATCGCATCGTCGTGCTCGACAAGGGACGCATGGCCGAGATCGGCACCCACGACGAACTGCTTGCCAGCGGCGGCATCTACGCCAATCTCTACCGCATGACCTACGAGCAGGAAGAGGCAGCGAAAGCCGAGGCCATGGTGGGCGAAGACGAGGCGGTGGCGCGCCGTCGTCGCGGCGAGCTGTTGCCCCAGCCCGAGCCCGCGGCAGGGGCATAGGAGTCCTTGCAGGCCCCCTCTTGTGCCGCCCGGGCTGGCAGCCCGGAATGGGCCTTTCCGGTAGCCCCCGACCGTGGGCGAGAGCGCCATCTCCGTCGCGGGCTTGCGCAAGAAATATCGGCAAACGGTCGCGGTCAACGGCGTCTCCTTCGAGGTCGAACAGGGCGAGATCTTCGGCATCATCGGCCCGAACGGATCCGGGAAGACCACCTCCGTCGAGTGCATCCAGGGTTTGCGGCGACCGGATGCCGGCACGATCCGCGTCATGGGACTCGATCCTGTCGCCCAACGAACCGACCTCCGCCGGATCATCGGGTGCCAGCTCCAGGATTCAGCCCTGCCAGACCGCCTGCGAGTCTGGGAGGCGATCGACCTCTTCGCCTCGCTTGCTCCCGACGGCGCCGGCGCGCGCCTCCTGCTCGATCAGTGGGGCCTGGAAGACAAGCGGAAGGCGGCCTTTGCCAGCCTGTCGGGCGGACAGCAACAGCGCCTCTTCGTCGCCCTTGCCCTCGTCAACAACCCCCGGGTCGTGTTCCTGGACGAGATGACGACCGGCCTCGACCCGGCTGCGCGCCGTGTCGCCTGGGACCTGATCCAGGCCGTTCGCAACCGTGGCGCGACTGTCGTGCTCGTGACCCACTTCATGGACGAGGCCGAGCGTCTCTGCGATCGGCTCGCCCTGGTGCGCGAAGGACGCATTGTCGCGCAGGGGTCACCCGCCTCGCTCGTGCGCGACCACGGGGGCGGCCTGCGCGTCGTCTTCAGCACCGCGCGTCAGGACCTCGGCTGGCTCGCAGATGTCCCCGGCGCTCGCACGGTCTCCACCGACGGGACGCAGGTCACCGTGCAGGGCGAGGGTCCACTGTTGGCGCTCACCGCGGCAGCGTTGGTGGAACACGGCATCGTCCCGGACGATCTGCGATTGGAGCGCGGCACGTTGGAGGACGTCTTCGTCGCGCTCACCGGTAGCACCGGGGAAGTGGCCTGATGCGCCCGCTGTGGAAGCTGACGTGGGTCGAGGCGAAGCTCTTCGTCCGCGAGCCGCTCACCCTCGTCTTCTCCTTCGCCTTCCCCATCCTCGTGCTGTTCGTGCTCGCTGGCGTCTTCGGAAACGAGCCGGAACTCGACGACAACGGCCAGCCCGTCTGGCGAGGAGTGGGACCAACCGACTACTACGTGCCCGCCTACGTCGGACTCGTGATCGCCTCGACCAGCGTCATCTGGCTGCCGACCCACATCGCCACCTACAGGGAGAGCGGCGTGCTGCGCCGCTTCCGGGCCTCGCTCATCCCGGCCTGGACGGTGATGGGATCGCAGATCCTCGTGAACCTGGCACTGGGAGCCCTCGGCGGACTGCTCCTCACGCTCGTGGCGGCCGCAGCCTATGGCACCAATGCCCCCGACAACGTCGCCGCGTCGCTGGCCGCATTCGCCTTCTGCTCGCTGGCAATGGCCATGTTCGGTGTCCTGATGGGAGCAGTGCTCCCCACGGCCCGAGCCGCCCAGGGTGCGGGCATTCTGCTCTTCTTCGCCATGATGTTCATCTCGGGCGCCGGACCGCCGCCCGAAGTCCTCTCGGATTCCATGCGTACCTTCTCCGGCCTGCTCCCGCTCACCTACGTGATCCGGGTCCTCGATGGGCCGTGGCTCGGCATTGGCTGGGACTGGGAGGCGGCGGTCGTCGTGGCGGGCATCGCCTCCCTGTCGGCAGCGCTCTCCCTGCGCTTCTTCCGCTGGGAGTAGGCGGGGAACCCGAAACAGGCTCTTGACCTGGAGTGCGCTCGAAGTCGCAGTCTCTCGCTGTGGCAAGGAGGCTGACCATCAGCGACAGGCGCCAATGGTTTCGGAGCTGTGCTATACCCGAAAAGTAGACGGGATCGCGCCGATCCGGGCGATGGCCGAGGGTGTGGCACGCGCAGTCCATGCTCCTTGAGGCCCCGGGGGCACCAGGGCCGGCGTCATTCGTTCCTCGCAGCCGCCCGTGCTACATTCGCCTTGCCACCGGGTCGACAATCGCGTGCCCGCCGAGGCAGCCGCAAGAGGGGGAAGCAGCCTTCGTGTTCAGCGACCTTGCCATCTTCTCCGGCCGCGCACATCCCGATCTGGCGCACGCCATCGCCGCCCGGCTCGGGCGCCCGCTCGGCAAGATCGACGTCTTCGAGTTCGCCAACGAGAACCTCTTCGTCCAGTACCAGGAGAACATCCGCCTCAAGGACGTCTACCTGGTGCAGCCATTCACGACCCCGGTGAACACGTCGATCATGGAGCTCCTCATCATGATCGATGCCGCCAAGCGCGCTTCGGCGGGGCGAATCACGGCCGTCATCCCCTACTACGCCTATGGCCGCAGCGACAAGAAGGACCAACCGCGGGTACCGATCAGCGCTCGCCTCATCGCCAACCTGCTCGAAACGGCCGGCGCCGATAGGGTGCTCACCGTGAACCTGCATGCGGGCCAGATCCAGGGCTTCTTCAACGTCCCGGTGGACGAACTAAACGCCCTCTACCCCGTGAGCGCCCACATCCGGGGAGAACGCCTCGAAAACTACACCGTCGTGGCCCCCGATGTCGGCGACGAGAAGCGTGCACGTGACATGGCAGCCCGGCTCGACATGCCGCTTGCCATCATCGAGAAGCGCCGCATCGGCAACACCGGCCGGACCGAGGCCATGAACGTCATCGGCGAAGTGGAGGGCCGCAACGTGCTCCTCCTCGACGACGAGATCGACACCGCCGGGACGATGATGGAGGCCATCCGCGTGTTGCGCGCCAACGGCTGCCGCGAGGCCGTGGTCTGCTGCTACCACGCCATCCTGAGCGGCCCGGGCGTCGACCGCCTGCGCGATGCCGACGTGCGCGAGATTGTGATTACCGACACGGTCCCGATCCCGGAGAGCAAACGCCTGCCCAACATGTCGATCATCCCCGTGGCGCCACTGGTCGGCGACGCCATCGGC